>NZ_VLNU01000001.1:1665000-2032500 GCF_009765165.1 Lysobacter panacisoli | reverse complement strand
CCCCGCTTCGATCAACTTCACCTCAGCGGGGCGCGCATTGTGCACATGCGTCGATGGTTTTGGAAGGGGGTGAATGCACGAAGATTCGTCTTGACTCGATGCAGGCGGTGTCCGATGTTCGCGACGCGCGCAACCGCCACTTTCCGGAGCCCTCTGCCATGCCCACCTTCCGCTTGCTGCTGGCCTGCTGCGGCCTCGCCCTCTCCGGCTGCGCCAGCGGTTCCGATGCCTGGGTCGAGTTGAACGGGCAGCGCTATGCGGTGGAAATCGCCGACGACGAGGCCGAGCGCGCGCGCGGCCTGATGTTCCGCGACGAGATGGCGCAGGACCACGGGATGTTGTTCATCCATGAGCGCCAGGAGCCACTCGCCTACTGGATGAAGAACACCAAGATTCCGCTGGACATCCTGTACTTCGATTCGGCCCGCAAGCTGGTGTCGCAGCAGCGCGACGTGCCGCCGTGTTCGCTCGGCGACGGTTGCCCGCCGTACCCGAGCGACGAACCGGCCCGCTACGTGCTGGAACTCAATGCCGGCCAGGCAGCGCGCCTGGGCCTGAAGGACGGCGTGGAAATCACCCTCGGGCCGGGCCTGGCCCAGCCCTGATCCGTCAGAGCGGCATCATCTCGAAATCGTCCTTGGTGACGCCGCAATCCGGGCACGTCCAGGTGTCCGGCACGTCTTCCCAGCGCGTCCCGGGGGCGATGCCCTCTTCCGGCAGGCCCAGGGCCTCGTCGTAGATGAAGCCGCAGACGACGCACATCCACGTGCGGTAGGTGGTGGTCGCGGCGGTCTCGGACATGGGCGGATAATGCGGGGATTGCGGAACGCGCATTGTCCCACCGCGCCCGCGCCCACGGAAGCACTCCGGAATGAACCCTTCCTGGCCCCGGCAGGGGCTCTATGCCATCACGCCAGACGACACGGACACGGCGCGCCTGTTGGCCCGCGTGCAGGTCGTGCTCGAAGCCGGCGCGGCGTGGCTGCAGTACCGCAACAAGGCCGCCGACGCGGCACTGCGCGACGCGCAGGCGCGGGAATTGCTGCCGTTGTGCCGGCGCCACGACGTGCCGCTGATCATCAACGACGACTGGCGCCTCGCCGCAGCGATCGGAGCCGACGGCGCGCATCTGGGTGAAGACGACGGCGAAGTCGCCGTCGCCCGCGCCTCGCTTCCGGCTGGCGCGCTGCTCGGAGCCTCGTGCTACGCCGACCTCGATCTGGCGCGCAAGGCCGCGGCCGCGGGCGCCGACTACATCGCTTTCGGCGCGTTCTTTCCTTCGCCGACCAAGCCCAACGCACGGCGCGCGACGCCGCAGCTGCTGCGCGATTCCGCGGCGCTGGGACTGCCGCGGGTGGCGATCGGCGGGATCACGCCGGACAATGCGCCGGCATTGATCGACGCCGGCGCGGACCTGCTCGCGGTGATCAGCGGCGTGTTCGACGCGCCCGATCCCGCGATCGCGGTCCACCAGTACCTCACCGGCTTCCGCCGGTCCGACTCCCAGCTTCCCCCGCATGCGCGCACAAGCGCCTGAGCCCACGGATACCCCATGAACCACACGCAATCGCACGAACTGTTCACCCGCGCCAAGGACCTGATCCCCGGCGGCGTCAATTCGCCGGTGCGCGCTTTCAAGTCGGTCGGAGGCGAGCCGTTCTTCGCACAGCGCGCCGAAGGCGCATACCTGTTCGACGTCGACGGCAACCGCTACATCGATTACGTCGGTTCCTGGGGCCCGATGATTGCGGGCCATGCGCGCCCGGAAGTGCTCGCCGCGGTCGAGAAGACCATGCGCGACGGCCTCAGCTTCGGCGTTCCCAACGCGCTGGAAGTGACGATGGCCGAGACGATTACGAAGATCGTGCCGAGCTGCGAGATGGTGCGCATGGTCAACTCGGGCACCGAAGCCACGCTGTCGGCGATCCGCGTCGCGCGCGGCGTCACGGGACGCACGCGCATCGTGAAGTTCGAAGGTTGCTACCACGGTCACGGCGACAGCTTCCTGGTGAAGGCCGGCAGCGGCGTGATGACGCTGGGCCTGCCGAACTCGCCGGGCGTTCCCTCGGCATTGGCGGACCTCACGCTGACGATTCCGTACAACGATTTCGACGCCGCGACGAAACTCTTCGACGAAGTCGGCGGCGACATCGCCGGCCTGATCATCGAACCCATCGTCGGCAACGCCAACTGCATCCTGCCTCGCGAGGGCTACCTGCAGCACCTGCGCGAGCTGTGCACGAAGCACGGCACGCTGCTGATCTTCGACGAGGTGATGACCGGCTTCCGCGTCGCGCTCGGTGGCGCGCAGCAGCGTTACGGCATCACGCCGGACCTGTCGACGTTCGGCAAGATCATCGGCGGCGGCATGCCTGTGGGCGCGTACGGCGGCCGCCGCGAATACATGGCGCAAGTCGCGCCGAGCGGCCCGATCTACCAGGCCGGCACGCTCAGCGGCAATCCGGTGGCGATGGCCGCGGGCCTTGCGACGCTGGAACTGATCCAGGCGCCGGGCTTCCACGACGCGCTCGAACGCAGCACGCACGCCCTCTGCGACGGACTGGAAGCGGCCGCGCGCGATGCCGGCGTCGCCTTCTCCACCACCCGCGCGCCGGGCATGTTCGGCCTGTATTTCCGCGAAGGTCCGGTGGAAACGTTCGAGGAAGCGAAGGCGTCCGACACCGCGCGGTTCAACCGCTTCTTCCACGCGATGCTGGAGCGCGGCGTGTACCTCGCGCCGTCGGCGTTCGAGGCCGGCTTCGTGTCGAGCATGCATGGCGAAGCGGAGATCGCGGCCACGGTCGCGGCCGCGCGCGAGGCGTTCGCCGTCGCGAAGGGCTGATCACGCGCTTTCCGACGAAAACAAAAAGCCCGGAATTTCCGGGCTTTTTTGTAGCACTTCGCGAAGGATTCAGGCGGTCGCGAACGCCCTCAACGCACTGCGCAGACGCTGCAGTCCCTCGCCGATGTCGGCGTCGCTGATGTTCAGCGCGGGCACGAAACGCAACACGTCCGGGCCTGCCTGCAACAACAGCAGGCCATGTTCGACGCACAGGTCGAGGATCGCGCCCGCCTTGCCCGCGTGCTGCTCGCGCAGCTGCGCGCCGAGCATCAGGCCGCTGCCGCGGATCTCGGAGAACAGGCCCAGTTCCGCGTCGAGTTCGGCAAGCGCATCGCGAATCGCCAGCGACTGGCGCGCGACATTGGCCAGCAACGCGGGCGAGTTGATCTCGCGCAGCGCCGCGCGCGCGACCGCCGCGGCCAGCGGGTTGCCTCCGAAGGTCGTGCCGTGCGCGCCGAACTGCATCGACTCGGCGGCCTTCTCGCCCACCAGCATCGCGCCGATCGGGAAGCCGCTGCCCAGCGCCTTCGCCAGCGTGACGACGTCGGGCGTGATGCCGTACGCGTGCGCGGCGAACAGGTGGCCGGTGCGGCCCATGCCGCACTGGATCTCGTCGAACATCAGCAGCGCATCGTGGCGATCGCACAGCGCGCGCAGGCCGAGCAGGAATTCCGGGGTCGCCGGCGTCATGCCACCTTCGCCCTGCACGGGCTCGACCAGCACCGCGCAGACGTCGCCGGACGCCATCGCCGCTTCGGCCGCGGCGAGATCGTTGAAGTCGCTGTAGCGGAAACCCGGCGGCAACGGTTCGAAGCCTTCGTGGTACTTCGGTTGCGCACCGGCGGTGACCGCGGCGAGCGTGCGGCCGTGGAAGCTGCCGCGGAAGGTGAGGATGACGCGGCGGTCAGGCGTGCGGCCGTGCGAGGACGCCCACTTGCGCGCGAGCTTGATCGCAGCCTCGTTGGCCTCCGCGCCTGAGTTGCAGAAGAACACGCGCTGCGCGAAGCGCGAGGCGGTGACCAGTTCTTCGGCCAGGCGCAGCGGCGGCTCGCTGACGAACACATTGCTGGTGTGCCAGAGCTTGCCGGCCTGTTCGGTCAGTGCGGCGACCAACGCGGGATTCGCGTGACCGAGCGCGTTGACCGCGATGCCGGCGCCGAAGTCCACGTATTCGCGGCCGTCGCGATCCCACACGCGCGCGTCTTTTCCGTGGTCCAGCACGATGCGGCGCGGACGGTATACGGGCAGGTAATAGCGTTCGGACAGCGAGAACAGGTCGGTCGAGGCGGAGTCGGTCATGGCAATCGGGTGGACTGTGGCGCGGAAACCGCCATTGTCGCCGATTGCGCCCGGCGCGGCGGGCTTGCCGGCGAAATCGCCGAACCGATCGCTAGTCGAAGCAATGCGGGACGAAACGGCTGGTGTTGCGGGTCACGGCGTCGTCGTCCTCGCGGATACCCAACCCCACCGTTTCGTCACCGACGACCCAGGCGCCCAGCAGCGCGTGCCCGGCCGCACTGCGGTACAGCGGGGCGTAGGCCTGGTAGACCAGTCCCGGCTCGGCGAACGACAGCCCCTGCTCGGCGATGAACACGCCCTCGCCTTCGCGACCGTGTCGCGGCTTGGCGACGACGGGCCCGGCTATATCGCGCGGATCGTGCGACGCCGCCAGCAGGTTCGGATGGCCGGGGAACAGGCGCCACAGCAGCGGCAGCAGCGACTTGTTCGACAGCACCTGCTTCCATGCCGGCTCGATCCAGCGCGTAGGCGCGGTGGCGAGGTGCTCGGAGAACGGCTCGGCCATCATCCATTCCCACGGATACAGCTTGAACGCGTGCGCGATCGGCCGATCGTCGAGGTCGACGAAGCGACGCTCGCGCCAGCCGATCTCCGACACATCCAGGGTCGTCGTTTCGAAACCCGCCTGCGCGCAGGTGTCGCGCAGGTAGTCGACTGTCGCCTCATCCTCGCGGGATTCCAGGCAGCCGGTGAAGTGGACCTTCGCGTTCGCCGGCAGCAGTGCGCGCCAGCGTTCGAGCAGCGATTCGTGCAGGGAGTTGAACTGGTCGCCACCCGCGGCGGTTTCTTCCAGCCAGTACCACTGCACCACCGACGCCTCGAACAGCGAGGTCGGCGTGTCGGCGTTGTATTCGAGCAGCTTCGGTTCGCCGCGGCCGTCGTAGGCCAGGTCCATGCGCCCGTAAAGCGCCGCTTCCTGCGCGCGCCACGAGCGTTCCACCAGCGTTGCGGCGCGATCGTCGAGGCCGAGCGGCGCGTAGTCGCCGTGCTTCACGACATGGGCGACCGCTTCGAGACAGAGGCGATGGAGCTCGTTGCCGGCGGCTTCGATGCGATCGATCTCGGCGACGTCGAAGCGATAGCACGCGTCCTCGACCCAGTACGGGCCATCGAGCGTGTGGAAATCGAAACCCAGCGCTTCGACGCGTTCGCGCCAGTCCGCACGCGGTGCACGCGTTTCGCGACGCATCCGACCGGCGCTCAGGAACGCGCGGAATGCACGCGGCCGGTGCTGCCGAAACCGCCGCGATAGCCTTGCTCGACCGACGTCGGCGGATAGCGTCCCTGACCGTAGCCATAGCCGCCGTAACCGCCGTAGTAACCGCTGCCGCCGCTGCGGCGGCAGGTGCCCGCACCAGGATCGTCGGCGCGACGATCGCCCGGATCCTGCGCGTACCACGGACCGGCCCACGAACCCGACGCGGAATCGCGTCCGCAGCCCTGCTGGTAATCGCACTCGCAGCTGGCGCGATCGGTGTAGTGGTTGCGCAGCATTGGCTCGCGCGTGACTTCGTGCAGGACCGGCAGGCTGATCAGCGCGACCGCACCGATGGTCAGCCAGGGAATGTCGAAGGAACGCTTGCGTTCGGGCGCCTTGTGCACGATCGGCGACGCCCCGCGGCGACGGTCGCGACGGGCCATCAGTACACCATTGCGGCGGCGTTGAGCAGGCCGACGCCGACGTGCAGCGTGGCCGACAGAATGGCCGCGGACTGTTCGCCGCGTTCGATCCGCGCAGGGAAGCCCGGCAACAGCAGGCGCGTCAGGCCATACGCGGCGGCCTGCGCGACGAGCGCGATCGCGCCCCAGATCGCCAGGTCGAGCAGCGCGACACTGTGCGCCATCGCGCTGGACAGCGGCAGGCAGAAGCCGAGCAGCGCGCCCGACAGGGCCGTGCTCGCGGCCAGATTGCCGGCGCGGATCAACGCGAGTTCGCGATGCGGCGTGAGGTGCAGGTACAGCGCCAGGAACAGCGCGACGAAGCCCAGTCCCACGGCGAAATAGCCGGCGAAGGCCGGCAGTCCCTGCAAGTACGGCATTCCATTTCCCCTGAGTTGCGGGGGCGACGTTACCGTGGCGGCGAGTCGTCGACAAGCCGCCGCCGGAACCGCGCGATCGGGTCGCGTCAGCGCGGCTTCTTCGCCATCTGCGAATCGGTCAGGAACAGGTCCGGCAACAGGTGCGTCGCAGCGGGATCCACGGCGTACTGCGCGAAATCCGTCACGCCGGCGGCGAACAGCACGTCATCGTCGATCAGGAAATGGCCGAAGTAGCCGTCCGACGGCCGCACCAGCACGGTGTGCGCCGCATCGGCGACGATCTCCGGCGTGCGGCACTGCTCCGGGCGAACGCCGGGAATCATGTTGATCGCATCGGTGGCGATGACCGTGCGCGGCCACAGCGCGTTGACCGCCACGCCCTGCGGACCGAACTCCGCGGCCAGGCCCAGGGTGACGAAACTCATGCCCATCTTCGCGAGTGTGTACGCGGTGTGCGGCGCCCACCACTTCGGGTCGAGGTTGATCGGCGGCGCCATCGACAGGATGTGCGGATCGGCCGCCTTGAGCAGGTGCGGCAAGCAGGCCTGCGAACACAGGAACGTGCCGCGCGCGTTGACCTCCTGCATCAGGTCGTAGCGCTTCATCGGCGTGTCGAGCGTGCCGCGCAGCCAGATCGCGCTGGCGTTGTTGACCAGGATGTCGATGCCGCCGAACGCCTCGACGGTGGCCGCGACCGCAGCCTGCACTTCCTCTTCCACGCGGATGTCGCACTTCAGTGCCAGCGCCTGCCCGCCGGCAGCCTTCACTTCCTCGGCGACCGTGTGGATCGTGCCCGGGAGCTTGGGATTGGGCACCGCCGACTTCGCCACGATCGCGACGTTGGCGCCGTCGCGCGCGGCACGCAGGGCGATGGCACGGCCGATGCCGCGCGAGGCGCCGGTGATGAAAAGGGTCTTGCCTGACAATGTGCGCATGGCGCGTCCTCCTGGTGGTGCGGCGCGCGCCCGAGGGCGCGCCCCATTACGGTTTGGGCCCCTGGCCTTCGTTGTCTTCCCATTGCAGCAGCCGGCGCGTTACGAACCGGTAGACCGGCTTGCCGGTGGCGAACCAGGCCTCGCGCAGCCACGAATGGCGCTTGAGGACGCGGCGTTCCACCGGCGTGATCGATCCGGGGCAATAGGTGCGTTTGTGCTTGAGCAGATGGCGCAGGTCTTCACGCGCCAGCAGCCGCATCCAGCGCGAGCGCGGGTTCCCGCGCGTGGCGAGCTGGAAATCGATGATGCCCGGACGCCCATCGGCGAGTACCAGCCAGTTGGCTTCCTTGGCGAGGTCGTTGTGGGCGAGGCCGCGACGGTGCAGTTGCTGCAGCAGGCGACGCGCCCGGCGGAAATACAGCAGGTCCCGATGCGGCGGCCGCTGGTACATCGCAGCGCCGTCGAGATAGCTCCGGTCGAGGCGACGTCCGTCCCAGCCCAGCAACTGCGGCGTCGCCTCCAGCCCGCCCACGCGCGCCAGCGCCAGCGCCTCGCGCCGCGCCAGGAACCATGCCGGCAGGCGCAGCCACCACGGCACGTGGCGCAGGTCGCGGCGCACGAACAACCCGCGCTCGTCGCGCATCAGCGCGATGCGGCCGAAGCTGTCGGCCTTCAGTGCCTGGACTTCGCTGGCGGAGGTGGAGACGGGCATCGCACCAGTGTACGGAATGGCGCAAGCCCCCGACCCGGGCCATCGCGCCGTCATGGAGTGCCTGCCTATAATCGGACGATGGAACCGGCCTGGATCGAAAGCGCGACCGCATGGATCGCGGAAAACCCCACCGCCGCCGGCGCCGTCATCTTCCTCATTGCCTTCTGCGATGCGCTGGTGATCCTGGGCATCGTGGTGCCGGCGCTGCCGCTGCTGTTCGCGGTCGGCGCGCTGGTCGGGCTGGGCCACATCAGCGGTCCCTATGCGCTGGCCTGCGCCACCCTCGGCGCATTCGTCGGCGATGCCCTGAGCTACTGGGTCGGACATCGCTGGGGACCGCAATTGCGCTCCCGCTGGCCATTCTCGCGCTATCCGCAATGGCTGGACCGCGGCGAGGCGATGTTCCGCCGCCACGGCACCAAGAGCATCGTGATCGCGCGTTTCGTCGGCGCGGTGCGGCCGTTCGTGCCCGCCATCGCCGGCATGCTGCACATGCCGTTGCGCCGCTACGCGTTGCCGAGCCTGGGCGCGTGCATCGTGTGGTCGCTGCTGTTCCTCGCGCCCGGCTGGGTCCTGGGCAAGTCGTACGACGCGGTCGCGGCAGTCGCGGACCGGCTGGCCCTGGTGCTCGGCGCGCTGGTGGTGGCGATCGCGCTGGTATGGGCGGTGGTGCTCTACACGTGGCGATGGTTCGCCGCGCACGCCGACAACCTGCTAGCGCGCGCCCTGCACTGGACGCGCCACCATCCGCGATTGGGCCGCTACGCCGCCGCGCTGATCGATCCGAACCGCCCCGAATCGCCGTCGCTGCTGATGCTGGCGGTGTGCCTGCTGGCGATCAGCTGGGCCTGGTTCACCCTGCTCGCCTCGCTGCTCGCCAGCGGCGGTCCGCTGGCGCTGGACCACACCATCCACGAGTTCATGTGGAGCCTGCGCAATCCGCTCGCCGACCGGATGATGGCGGCGCTGGCGTGCGTCGGCGATGCCTCCGTGCTGGGACCGGCCGCGCTGGTCGCACTCGCCTACCTGATCTGGCGCAAGCGCTGGATGGCGGCGGCGCACTGGCTGGCGGCGATCGTGTTCGGCCTGGTGTTCACCTCGTTGCTGGAAGCGGCCATCGACATGCCGCGACCGCCGACCGCGCCGGCCGGCTTCGGATTCCCGTCGGTCGCCGTGACGATGTGCACCATCGTGTTCGGCTTCTTCGCGGTGCTGATCGCGCGCGAACTGCCGGGACGCACGCGCGTGTGGCCGTACCTGCTCGCGGGCGTGGTCACCACGGTCGTCGGATTCGCGCGGCTGTACCTCGGCGCGCACTGGCCCAGCGATCTCGTCGGCGGCACGCTGTTCGGCGTGCTGTGGCTGCTCGCGCTGGGCATCGCTTACCGTCGCCACGTGCAGCGTTCGTTCTGGATGCGACCGCTGGCGTGGCTGTTCTACACCACCTTCGCAGTGGCCGCGCTGTGGCATGCACCGCGCACCGCCGACACGCTGCTGGCACGCTTCGCCGCGGCCACGCCTACCAGCGTGATGGACCACGAGGAATGGTGGCAGCGCGGCTGGGCGGAACTCCCCGCGCAGCGCAACGAACGCGACGAACGTCGCCGCTGGCCGCTGGACCTGCAGGTCGCCGGCCCGATCGATCCACTGCGCGAACGGCTCGAAGCGAAGGGCTGGCGCGTGCAGCCGCAAGCGGACTGGGTCGCGACCGTGGGCCTGCTCGACGACGATCTCGATGCGGAACTGCAACCGGTGTTGCCGGCGACGCTCGACGCGCAGTCCGAATCGCTGCTGATGCTGCACAAGGGCGCGAAGCCCGGCGAGCAGTACGCGTTGCGGCTGTGGCGCGCACCGGTGCTGCTCGACGACGGCACGCCGCTGTGGCTGGGCACCACCCAGACGCTGCGCCTGAACAAGCCGCTCGATGCGGTCGCGTTATGGCTGCCGGTCAGCGACGACGGCACCGCGCATGCGCGTGTGCGCGAGGCGCTGTCGGACCTGCCGTCGCAACAGGAACGGCATCCGCACGGCCAATCACCGGTACTGCGCGTGCGCACCGGTCCGGCGTCACGTTGACGAGGTAGTCGCCCTTCAGGGCAACAGCGCGAGTAGGCGGTCCAGGCGCGCGTGCGGATCGTGGGTCTGCAGCAGCACCTGTCGTTGCGCGTCTTCCAGCGGCAGCAGTTCCGCCAGTCGCCAGCCGACCCATGCCGCATCGTCGAAGCGCGAGTGCGGCGCGCGCGCATGTTCGCCACCGACCTGTTCGACGATCTGTTCGAGCAGCTTGCCCAGCAGGCCGTGTTCGGGTCGGAGCGGATCGTCCGGATCGGGATCGCACCAGCTCACGTCGGCGACCTGCAGGCCGTTGTCGCGCACGCGCACGCGTTCGGCGTGGAAACGCCGCGTGCCGCGCACCTGCAGCGTCAGCAGTCCGTCTTCGCCGCGACCGAAATCCTCGATCACCGCTTCGGTGCCGTACGCCGCCGCGCTGGCCGGCGCGCCGGTTTCCTCGCCCTCGATGATCAGGCACACGCCGAACCCCCTGCCCTTGCGTCCGCATTCGCTGATCAGGTCGAGGTAGCGCGGCTCGAATACGCGCAGGCCGAGCGACGCGCCGGGCAGCAGCACGGTATGCAGCGGGAACAATCCTAGCGGTTGCAGTTCGGCGTCTTCGGCGGGCATCGCGGGCAGTTTAGTCCGATCCGGTGCGCGCGCCGCGAAGGACGATCCGAGGTCAGCCGTGCTCGCGCAAAGCGGCCAGGAAGCGGCGCGGCGCGCCGTCGAAACCGCCGTTGGACATGAACACGACGTGGTCGCCATCGCGCACGCGTTCACGCAGCGCGGCGATCAGCGCGTCGGCGTCCGGCACCGCGACACCTTCGCCTCGCAGCGCCGAGACGACCTTGGTCGCATCCCACGCCAGCTCTGGCCGATGCAGGAACACCACCGTATCGGCGATGTCCAGCGAAGGCGCCAGCGCCTGCGCATGCGCGCCCAGCCGCATCGAATTGCTGCGCGGCTCCATCGCCACGACGATGCGCGCATCGCCGACTTTCGCGCGCAGTCCCGCGAGCGTGGTGGCGATGGCGGTCGGATGGTGGGCGAAGTCGTCGTAGATGGTAACGCCCTGGGCTTCGCCGATCACTTCCAGTCTGCGCTTCACGCTACGGAACTGCGCGAGCGCGGGCAGCACCGAAGCGACATCGACGCCGACCGCATGCACGGCGGCGAGCGCGGCGAGCGCGTTCATCACGTTGTGGCGGCCGAGCAGCGGCCAATGCACTTCGCCGACTTCGACGCCGCGATGCACGACCGCGAAGGCGCTGCCGTCCTCCACGATCAGGCGCGCGGTCCAGTCGAACGCGGCGCGCGCGGCGGAGCGATCATCGGCGCGATCGCCGTGGCTTTCGCCCCGCGCGGCCTGCGGCAGCAGGCTGGCGTCGAGGCCGAAGGTTTCCACCGGCGTCCAGCAACCCATCGCCAGCACTTCGGCGAGGTGCTGGTCTTCGCCGTTGACGATCAACCGGCCGCGGCGCGGAACCGTGCGCACGAGATGGTGGAACTGGCGCTGGATCGCGGCCACGTCCGGGAAGATGTCGGCGTGGTCGTACTCGAGGTTGTTGAGGATCGCGATCAGCGGACGGTAGTGGACGAACTTGCTGCGCTTGTCGAAGAACGCGGTGTCGTACTCGTCCGCCTCGACCACGAACTCGCGGCCCGTGCCGATGCGCGCGGACACGCCGAAATCCTCGGCGACGCCACCGATCAGGAACCCCGGCTCACGCCCGGCGGCCTGCAACAGGAAGGTCAGGATCGTGGTCGTCGTCGTCTTGCCGTGCGTGCCCGCGACGGCCAGCGTGTCGCGGCCCGGCAGCAGGTTCTCGCTCAGCCATTGCGCGCCGGAGGTATAGCGGCGCGCATCGTCGAGCACCTGTTCCACCGCCGCATTGCCGCGCGAGAGCGCGTTGCCCACCACGATCTGGTCGCAGTCGGGCGAGATGTGTTCGGCCGTGTAGCCCTGCTTCAGCGCGATGCCGAGCTGTTCCAGCTGCGTGGACATCGGCGGATAGACCGCCTGGTCGCTGCCTTCGACCTCATGCCCGAGTTCGCGCGCGAGCGCGGCGACGCCGCCCATGAAGGTTCCGGCGATGCCAAGAATGTGAATCTTCAAAATTGCGGATTCCTAAACGTTCGCGGTCACGTCAACGAAGCGGGCACCGCACGGCCATCACTCCCCCTCTCCCGCTTGCGGGAGAGGGCAAGGGGAGGGGCAGCGGAGTACCGGAACGCCAGCCCAACCCCTCTCCCTGGCCGCCGTTGGCGGCCTTTCCCTCTCCCGCAAGGGGAGAGGGAATCAAATCAGCCCACTTCTTTCGCCGGCGACAGCGCTTCGATGATGCGGTTGAACACATCGTCCAGCGAGCCCACGCCATTCACCACGGTCAGCTGGCCGTGCTGGCGGTAGAACTCGATCACCGGCGCGGTCTGGTCGTTGTAGATCGTCAGGCGGGTGCGGACGGATTCCGGGCTGTCGTCGGCGCGACCTTCGGCCTTGGCGCGGCCGGCGATGCGTTCGACCAGCATCTCGGTCGGCACTTCCAGCTGCACGGCGTAGTCCATCGGCTGGCCGATGCGGCCCAGCAGCTTGTCCAGTGCGTCGGCCTGCGCCAGGTTGCGCGGGTAGCCGTCGAGGATGAAGCCGCCGCGGGTGTCGTCGCGCGACAGGCGGTCTTCCAGCATGCCCAGCAGGATCTCGTCGCTGACGAGGTTGCCCGAGGCCATGATCTCCTTGGCTTCCAGGCCCAGCTTGCTGCCCGCGGCCACTTCGGCGCGCAGCAGGTCGCCGGTGGAAATGTGCGGGACCTGGAGATGCTCCTTGAGGCGCGCGGCCTGCGTGCCCTTGCCGGAGCCGGGCGCGCCCAGAAGTACCAATCGCATCAACATCACTCCTAGAACGTGAAAATTCGTCGCCGGCCGCGAACCGGTCACGGGACCGTCGCCGCCCGCCCGCGAGGCGGCGCTACACTCCAAGCGCCGCTGCCCCGCCGGGCAAATATTGCGGCCACTTTACCGCATCCAGCCCTCAATCCTGGAATGGACATGGCCTCCGGAACCCTGCTTTACGCGCAGTCGGGCGGTGTCACCGCCGTCATCAACGCTACCGCCTCCGCCGTGATCGCGACCGCACGGGCGCGCAAGGTCCGGGTCCTGGCGGCCCGCAACGGAATCCTGGGCGCCCTGCGGGAGGAGCTGATCGATACCTCGAAGGAGTCGGCCGCCGCCATCCGCGCCCTCGCCCACACGCCCGGCGGCGCATTCGGTTCGTGCCGGGTCAAGCTGAAGTCGCTCGAACAGGACCGCGCCCGCTACGAGCGTCTCCTGGACGTCCTGCGCGCCCACGATGTGCGCTGGTTCCTCTACAACGGCGGCAACGACTCGGCCGACACCGCGCTCAAGGTCTCGCAGCTGGCGGCCGAGTTCGGCTACCCGCTGACCTGCGTCGGCGTGCCCAAGACGGTGGATAACGATCTGGCCGTCACCGACTGCTGCCCGGGCTTCGGCTCGGTCGCCAAGTACACCGCCGTGTCGGTGCGCGAGTGCGCGCTGGACGTGGCGGCGATGGCCGACACTTCGACCAAGGTCTTCGTGTACGAGGCAATGGGCCGCCACGCGGGCTGGATCGCCGCATCCGCGGGCCTGGCCGGCGAAGGCGAGGACGCCGCGCCGCACCTCATCCTCTTCCCCGAACGTCCGTACGATGAAGCCGACTTCTTCGCCAAGGTGAAGGCCACCGTCGAGCGCGTCGGCTACTGCGTCGTCGTGGCCAGCGAAGGCATCCAGACCGAGGACGGACGTTTCGTCGCCGACGCGGGTGGCGGCAAGGACTCCTTCGGGCACACCCAGCTCGGCGGCGTCGCCTCGTTTCTCGCGGGACGGGTGAAGGATGCGCTCGGCTACAAGGTGCACTGGGCGCTGCCCGATTACCTGCAGCGCTCGGCGCGGCACCTCGCATCGAAGACCGATCTAGAACAGGCGCAGGCGGTGGGACGCAAGGCCGTGGAGTTCGCACTGAAGGGCATGAACTCGGTGATGCCGGTGATCGTGCGCACGTCCGACACGCCGTATCGCTGGAAGGTCGAAGCCGCCCCGCTGTCGAAGATCGCCAACCACGAGAAGAAGATGCCGGCGAACTTCATCCGCAAGGATGGCTACGGCATCACCCTGCCCGCGCGCCGCTACCTGGAACCGCTGATCCGCGGCGAAGCACCGCCGCCGTATGGTCGCGACGGATTGCCGAAGTACGTGGCGCTAAGGAATGTGGCGGTGAGAAAGAAGCTGCCGGCCTACGACTTGGCAACCTGAACGGATTGACCTAGCCTCCATCGCACTTGTTGCGGGGAGGCAGCAATGATTCGAGCAATCACGGGACTGCTGGTGGCTTCGGCCATCGGCGGCGCATGCGCACAGACGCCCGCAGCAGACACCGCCACCGCAGGGGGCACGACCAAGCCAGAGGCCGTCGAAGCGACCGCCACCGCGCCACTTCCGGCGCCATGCCGATACCTCTGCGCCGGGCAGGTCATCGATGTCGAAGTAGTCGACGCGATCCGCTCGGACCGCAACCGCGTCGGGGATCGATTCACGCTACGCCTCGCCACACCCATCCAGGTCGATGGCGTCGAGATCGTGCCGGCCGGCACGACCGGCGTCGGCGAGGTCGTGCATGCTGCACGCTCCCGCGCCAGCGGCATTCCCGGCGAGCTATTGCTGGCCGCGCGATCCCTCGATCATATGGGCCGCACGATTCCGCTGCGCGGGATGAAGCTGAGCGCGCGCGGCAAGGACCAGATCAACACCACACTCGCACTGACCTACGTCGTCGCCCCGCTCGGCCTGTTCGTCCACGGTGGTGAAGTCGAGATTCCGCCGGGCACGCGCGCTATCGCGAAGATCGCGCAGGACATCGAAGCCCTCGCCGCCGCGCCGCACGCTGAATCCAACGCGCCCGGCCCGCAGACCGTATCCCCACAACCGACCGAAACCACTACCCAGGAGTGATCCAAATGCGCTCGATGTTCTCCCGTTCGATCGTGCTGTCGTTGTTGATGCTGCCCGCAATGTCGATGGCGCAGGAAGCGAACGGAACCACGGCCGCGGCCACCGCAGCGCCCGCCGCCAATGCGCTCATCGCAGCGGCGCCGCAGGACAAGGGCCAGATCGTGTTCTTCCGCGAACCCAAATTCGTCGGCGCCGCGGTCGGCTTCAAGGTTCGCGAGGGCGAGGCCGAGCTGGGCAAGCTGCGCAATGGCCGCTACTTCGTCGTCACCGCCGAGCCGGGCAAGCACGAGTACAACATGCACGGCGAAACCAAGGACGTGCTGACGCTGGAAATCGAACCCGGCGAAACCTACTACGTGCAGGCGTCGATCGGCATGGGCCTCGTCGCGGGCCGCCCGAACCTGGCGCCGTCCGACGAAGCGACGTTCCTGTCGAAGAAGCTCAAGATCGCGGACTGACGCGCGCATCGGCGAAGGGCCGCGCAAGCGGCCCTTCGCTCGCCATCAATCGCAACGTCCCTCGACCGCCATCTGCGCGGCGAACATCGTCACCGGCGCGATCTGCCCCGACTGCGCCTGCTGCTTCGAATCCTGCAGGTAGATGCGCGCCTTGCCCTGCGCATCGAGCTGCGGTGCGGTCGTCGCGACCGGCTTGCGCCACACACGCACGACCGCCTGCTGCGAGGGACACGCCGCGTTGGGCACGCGGATGACATCGTTGAGCAGCCAGCCGCCGCTCGTCGATGGTTTCACTTTCGCCGCGTCGACGAAACGCGCGCGCGGCTGGCATTGCGGACTGGTGCGCACCACGGTGAATGCGTAGGGATCGGCGGCCTGCCCGGTGAACATGCCCTCCATGCGTGCACAGGCCTCGGGAATCTGTCGCAGTGTGTGCACCGCATTCGGCGCCTGCGGCGGCACCGCGCCGCGCGCGATTTCCGGCTTCGGCTCGGACTTCGGCGTGGCGGCCAGCGCCGGCAGGGCAAGGATGGCAAGCAGCAATGGCATCGATCGCATGGTGGTTCTTCCCGGCCCGCGACGGGCCCGTGACAGCCATCGCAGGCTGGCACGGAAGGCCTGAATGCTGCGTTCACGGCGTGCGCCGCGACGGGCCCTATGCGATAGTCCGTCCGTTGTCGCGGCGATGCGTGGTCCGCGCAGCATTACAACTACAGGTACGTAACTCGAAATTCCGATGTATCCACTTCTAGGGGAGGGGTTCATGCTGGAGCAGTACGGTTTGACCTTGGCGCTGGTGTGCGCCGTCATCGCGATCCTGTACGGGATCGTCTCAGCGCGCTGGATCAACGCGCAACCCGCCGGCAACGAACGAATGCAGCAGATCGCCGGCGCGATCCAGGAAGGCGCGCGCGCCTATCTCAATCGCCAGTACATCACCATCGCCATCGCGGGCGCGGTGCTGTTCGTGCCGATCGCGGTGTTCCTCAAGCTGCCCACGGCGATCGGCTTCCTGATCGGCGCAGTGCTCTCGGGCGCCGCCGGCTACATCGGCATGAACGTGTCCGTGCGCGCCAACGTGCGAACCGCCGAGGCCGCGCGCAGGGGCATCGGACCTGCGATGGACGTCGCGTTCCGCGGCGGCGCGATCACCGGCATGCTGGTCGTCGGCCTGGGCCTGCTCGGCGTCGCCGGTTACTGGTGGGCGCTGCAGAAAACCGGCCATACCGGCGAGGACGCGCTGCACGCACTGGTCGGCCTGGCGTTCGGCTCATCGCTGATTTCCATCTTCGCGCGCCTGGGCGGCGGCATCTTCACCAAGGGTGCCGACGTCGGCGCCGACCTGGTGGGCAAGGTCGAAGCGGGCATTCCCGAGGACGATCCGCGCAATCCCGCGGTGATCGCGGACAACGTCGGCGACAACGTGGGCGACTGCGCCGGCATGGCCGCCGACCTGTTCGAAACCTATGCCGTCACGATCATCGCGACGATGCTGCTCGGCGGGTTGATGATGGACAAGGGCGTCGGCGAAAACGCCGTGCTCTATCCGCTCGTGCTCGGCGGCGTGTCGATCATCGCCTCGATCGTCGGCGCGTTCTTCGTCAAGGTGAAGGCTGGCGGCTCGATCATGGGCGCGCTGTACAAGGGCGTGATCGTCTCGGCGGTGCTCGCCGCGATCGCGTTCTACCCGATCACCACGCAACTGATGGCCGACAACAGCCACGGCGCGATGAACCTCTACGGCTGCGCGCTGATCGGCCTGGTGCTGACCGGTGCCATCGTGTGGATCACCGAGTACTACACCGGCACGCAGTTCAAGCCGGTTCGCCATGTCGCAGCCGCATCGACCACGGGCCACGGCACCAACATCATCGCCGGCCTGGGCGTGTCGATGAAGTCGACCGCGCTGCCGGTGATCGCGGTGTGCCTGGCGATCTGGTTCGCGTTCTATCTCGGCGATCTGTACGGCATCGCCATCGCAGCCACCTCGATGCTGTCGATGGCGGGCATGATCGTCGCGCTCGATGCGTACGGCCCCATCACCGACAACGCGGGCGGCATCGCCGAGATGAGCGAGCTCCCGCCGGAAGTGCGCAGCGTCACCGACCCGCTCGACGCGGTCGGCAACACGACCAAGGCGGTGACCAAGGGTTACGCGATCGGTTCGGCCGCGCTGGCGGCGCTGGTGCTGTTCGCCGACTACACGCATAACCTGGACATGACCGAGAAGGCCAAGGCGGCCAAGGCGGCGGCAGCGGCAGCGGGACTGACCTACGAGTCCATGCGTTTCGATCTGTCCGACCACACCGTGATCATCGGCCTGCTGATCGGCGGCCTGATCCCGTACCTGTTCGGCGCGATGGCGATGGAAGCCGTCGGCCGCGCGGCGGGTGCGGTGGTGGAGGAAGTGCGCCGCCAGTTCCGCCAGATCGCCGGCATCATGGAAGGCACCGCCAAGCCCGAGTACGACAAGGCGGTGGACATGCTCACGCGATCGGCGATCAAGGAAATGATCGTGCCCTCGCTGCTGCCGGTGATCGTTCCGATCATCGTCGGCCTGCTGCTGGGACCGAAGGCGCTGGGCGGCCTGCTGATCGGCACCATCGTCACCGGCCTGTTCGTGGCGATCTCGATGACCACGGGCGGCGGCGCGTGGGACAACGCCAAGAAGTACATCGAGGATGGTCACTTCGGCGGCAAGGGTTCCGACGCGCACAAGGCGGCGGTCACCGGCGACACCGTCGGCGATCCCTACAAGGACACCGCCGGCCCGGCGATCAATCCGCTGATCAAGATCATCAACATCGTCGCGCTGCTGCTGGTGCCGCTGCTGTAAGGCCCTGAGCACATCGAAAAGCGACCCTCACGGCGGCCTCCGGGCCGCCGTGTTCGTTTGGGGCGCCCCGCCCGGCTCCCCGTGAACCGCGCCTCACGGTCTCCCCGCCCCTGGTGCTGCGCCGCAGCAGCCGGCCGCGTAAACTGCCCGCCCGTTTTCCCGAAAACCTGGCCCGCCTGACGGCGCGGCCCCGAGCAGTTGGAGCACCGCATGGGTCTGGACCTCGTCCCCACCGGCAAGAACCCGCCGGATGAGATCAACGTCATCATCGAAATCCCGAAGGACGCCGAGCCGGTCAAGTACGAGGTCGACAAGGCCTCGGGCGCGATCTTCGTCGACCGCATCCTGTCCACGCCGATGCGCTACCCGTGCAACTACGGCTACGTCCCGCACACGCTGTGCGGCGACGGCGATCCGGCCGACGTGCTGGTGATCCTGCCTCTGCCGCTGGTGCCGGGTTCGGTGATCCGCTGCGTGCCGGTCGGCGTGCTGAAGATGACCGACGAGGCCGGCAGCGACGAGAAGCTGATCGCCGTGCCGGTGCCGAAGATCTTCGGCGGCTACGCCCACGTCAGCGACATCGCGCAGGTCTCGCAGCACTGGCTCGACCGCATCGGCCACTTCTTCCAGCACTACAAGGACCTGGAGAAGGGCAAGTGGGTGAAGCTCGACGGATTCGGCGGCGCCGTCGAGGCCAAGGCGATCCTCAACGAGGCGATCGAGCGATACAACGCGACTTCGGAAGAAGACAAGCCGAAGTTCTGAGCGACCACGCCGGAACGACGCACGAAAGGCCGCCGCGAGGCGGCCTTTCTTTTTGTCCGGCGCACGCGCACGCGGCGATGCCATCGCATCTGCGCGAAATGCGAAGCACAAAAAACCACGGCCCCTTTCGGGGCCGTGGTCGTCTTGCCTTCTACTGCAGCCGATCAGAAGCGCTGCTGGTACTTCAGGTAGTAGAAGCGACCGATGTCGAAGCCGCCGTAGTAGGCGAAGTTCGAGTTCGGCTGGCTGTACATCACCGGACCTTCGTGATCGAACACGTTGTTCGCACCAACCGAGACCGTGGCGTTCCACGGCGTGTTGTAGCGGACCTGCATGTCGTGGAAGGTGTTCGAACCGACCGAGCGGGTCGGCGAGACCTGGGTGTACGACGAGACGAAGTCAGGCAGGTTGCACTCTTCGTTGTACGTGCACGGCTCCTTCATCCCGGAGTAGTAACGCGCGGTCCACGAAGCACCGAAGTCGCCCTTGCTCCAGTCGAGGTTCATGTTCGAACGGATGCGGAAGTTGCCGCCCCAATCGCCCGTGACCCAACCGGTGCGCTGCTCGACCGGGGTCTGCGCTTCGCTGTCACGCTTGTACTCGAGGTAGTCGACGTAGGTCGACTTCCAGTCGATGCGGAACTGGCCGAACGCGGTCTCCGGCAGGCGGTAGGCCACGCCGATGTCGTAACCGGCCGTTTCCTGGTAGCCGCCGTTGATCAGCGTACGGGTCACTTCCGTGACCTGGTTGACCGAACGCGCGCCGGCGGTGCCGCGATCGAAGCGATCGCACGCCGAAGCGATGTCCAGCACGTAGCACTGGTTGAGGATCGAGGTGACCGACTCAGCCGCGATGACGTCGTCGATGCGGATCTTCCACCAGTCCAGGCTGATGTCCAGACCTTCCACCCAACCCGGGCTGTAGACCACGCCCAGCGTGTAGGTCTTGGAGGTTTCCGGCATCAGTTCCGGGTTGGAACCGGACTCGAACGCGTAGTTCGACTGCGAGCCCGGGCCGGTGGCGGCAACGCCACCCGACGCCTGCTGGCGGAAGTTCGCCGGCACGCCATCGGCCGCGCAGCGAGCGGCGACGGAGGCGTTGTGGATCGCCAGGCCGAAGCTGCTGTCGCAGGGGGCGGTGAAGCTGTCGAACGTCTGGCCGGTGCCGCCGTACAGGTCGGCGACGGTCGGCGCGCGGAAGCCCGTGGCGTAGGTGCCGCGGACCAGCAGGTCGTCGATCGGCTTCCACTTCAGGCCGAACTTGCTGTTGATCGTGTCACCGAAGGTGTCGTAGTCGGAGTAGCGACCGGCGACATCGAACGACAGTTCCTTCGCGAACGGAACGTCGGCGAGGATCGGCACGTTGAACTCGAGGTAGATTTCGTCGAGCGAGTAGCCACCGCGGGTCGGCGCGCCGGCCAGGTCGGTGCTCAGGCCCGACTGGTTCAGTGCGTCAGGCTCGTAGCTGGCCTCTTCCTTGCGGTGCTCCACGCCCACGGCCATGCTCAGGTCGCCGGCCGGCAGTTCGGTCAGCACGCCCGACAGGTTGGCGCTGTAGATCTTGGTGGTGGTTTCCGACGTGTCGTGCGACGGCAGGAACAGGTAGGCCAGCAGGGCCTGGTCATTCAGGTTGCCCGGCGCGTTGCTGCCCAGCGGAGCCAGCGGGTTCCACGGCACGCAGCCTTCGATCACGCCGTTCGGCGTGTTCGTGCCGCACTTGACCACGCCGTCGGTGTCCAGGAACGACGGACCGACCGCATTGGCGACGTTCGGGATGAACAGGTTGCCGGTGCTGGTCTTGACGCCCTTGTTCTGGTTGTAGACGTAGCCCACGTCCCAGTCCCACGGACGGTCGGCGAAGTCGAACGAACCTTCAAAGCCACCGCTGAAGCGGTAGGTGGTCAGCTCCGAACGCGTCTGGCGCGGCATTTCCCACGTGCGGCGGATGAAGTCGACATCCTCGCCCAGCGGGTTGTAGTAGCTGTCACCCGACAGCATCGTCTCGTAGGCAGCCGACTGGTACGGGTAACCGGCGATCTGCTGCAGCGCCTCGCGATCGGTGTACAGCACGTCCGACTTGAAGCGGATGTTGTCGGTCAGGTCATAGCTGCCGTTGGCGAAGATCGAACGACGCTCGATACCGGTCTGCAGGAACATCTGCTGGTTGGCATTGGCGTAATCGTTCAGGCCGTCGGTCGGGTGGTAATCGGCGAAGTTGCGCGGGTCGCCGTCACGGTCGACGGTCCAGCGGTTGCCGTCGGCGTCGATCAGCGTGCCCCACTGCGAGCTCGCGCTCCAACCATGAGCGGTGACGGTGCCGTTCGCATTGAGCGTCGGGACCGGGTGGTAGCGGCCGTTCGGCGAAGCGGTGAACTCACGGTCCTTCGCGAAGACCGGCTCTTCCTTCGTGTACTCGACGCCCAGCATGACCGAGGAACGGTCGCCGGTGCTGCCAAGCAGGAAGTTGTAGACCTGCTTCTCGCCGTCGCCCTGATCGTACTGGCCGATGTAGGCACCGGCTTCAGCGCCGTCGAAGTTCTTGCGGGTGATGATGTTGATCACGCCGGCGATGGCGTCGGAGCCGTAGATCGCCGAAGCGCCGTCGGTCAGCACTTCGATGCGCTCGACCACGGAGGTCGGGATCGAAGCCAGGTCGGAGTAGCCGCCCGAGCTGATGCCCATGCGCTTGCCGTCGAGCAGGACGAGCGTGCGCTGCGGACCCAGGTTGCGCAGATCGACGTACTGACCGCCCACTTCTTCACCCGACGCCAACGCGTCGGCGCGGCTGATCGCCGGCGAACCCGCGGTGCTGATGTTCTGGACGATGTCCGCGACGCTCGTGAAGCCCTGCTTCTGGATGTCGGCGCGGCTCAGGCTGATGACCGGCTGAGCGGTTTCCAGGCTGGCCTGACGGATGCGCGAACCGGTGACTTCGATGCGATCGAGCGTAGTCGCCTGCGGCGCGGCGGCTTCCTGCGCGCTGGCAAATGCCGGCGCCAGCGCGATCGCGATACCGGCCGGCAGCATGCCGACGCGCATCGCGGTGCGCAAATTGCGATGGTTCATCTATCTCTCTCCAGATACGTTATGAGCGTGTTAAAAACGCCCAGCAAACTTACGTTCCGGTGAGTGCGATCGCTTTGCAGGTGACGCCGAGAGGCTTTGCGCATCGTGTCGGCGAGGACATGGCACTGCATATCCACGCACGCGATCACATTGAGTTGCATCACGCACGCAACACTGCAGTGATGCATTCGCGACGAACGAAAATCGCGTTCACGAAACATATTCAGCGCGCATAAAGAAAGCGGCCGATGCATCACGCATCGGCCGCAGTGTTCACGCTTCTATATATGCGCGTCGCGAAGTCGACGCATCGACTATCGAACGATCAGGTGCCCGTACGTTCGATCGTGCGCGACGCGGCGAGCTGCTTTGCCGAATCGGCCTTCGACGATGCAGCCGCACTGCGATAGCGCGTCGCCGAGACACCGAAGCGTGCGCGGAACGCACGCGCGAAGCTGCAGCAGTTGTCGAAACCACTCGCCGCGGCGACCTCGCCAATCATCATCGAGGTGTGCGTGAGCAGATCGGCGGCGTGCTCCAGTCGCATGCGCGCGGATGCGGCCTGCGGGCTCTCTTCGTACAGACTGTGGAATGTCTTGGAGAAGTACCAGCTGGAGAAGCTGGTGAGCTCGGCAAGTTCGCTGATGCGAACCACGCGATCGCAATTGCCTTCCAGGTACAGACGCGCGCGCTGCAGGCGACCGAACACTTGACGCTTGCGGCTGCGCGAGCGACCCGGGCAGCGCGGGATGCGCGCGGCGAGTTCGCGCTGCACACCGGCCAGGTGAAGCAGGATCGGGCGCATGGCAGCGGTGTCAAAACCGGAATTCGGATACTCGGCCAGACGCGCTGCGGCCTCGCGCCACAGACGCAGGGCGATGCGGGCTTCGTGGCGGCCGACATGGCCACGACCGGCGTAGAGCGTGCGGTCGGAGAAGCGGGTCATCTCACGCATTGCGTCGCTGGACAGCGTGAGACCCATGCAGGCACCGAACCGGTCTGCCTGGACCGTCGGTTTGGAATCCTTCTCGAAGGCGATCCAGTCACCGCTGCGGAGGCGGAACTTGCCTTCCTTCGCCTCGACCCACGAGCTGCCGTGCAGCTGGACCCAGATCGAGAAGCCACCCGAGACCTGGACGCTACCCAGTCGCGAGACCCCCACGCAGCCGCCCTGAACCGAGCCGTCCGGCGTTTCGACCTGGAGCAGCTGCCCCCGGTCCGCCCATTGCACTTGCTCCATTGGTCAACCTCATGTGCCGAGAATGACGAATGGATTTGCCAGATGAGTGGCTTCCCGATCAGGAAAGTTGGCGGAGACTTATACGAATTCGCAACGAAGGCTTTGCCGAAAGAGTTCCGATGGAACTTTTCTTTTTTGGATCAATTACTTGATCCAACCCGGAAGTTCCGACGCCGTGTCTTTCGGAAGCTCCATGTAACCGATATCGGCGCCGTCCCACTCGACCAGGGCCAGATAGGCCACCTCACCGCGCGGCCCACCGAGGCTGAAACCGTTCGCTGCGGAGCGTCGGGTCTGGTCCAGGCACCGGCCGGGGCCGACCTCGGCCGGGGAGATCCGGCGCAGTCCGGCGGCGCAATCCTGGCGTCGTTCGAGGTAGCGGATCTCGCCGTCCGGCGCGACGGACCACAGACGATAGCGGTCGGCGGTCGGCTCGGCGGCGTCGATCCGGCGCACGCTGGCGGCGGACAGGTTGAGTGCCGCCTCCCATAGACCGCTCTCGGTCAGTCGGGTGAACAGGATGCGGTTGCGCGGGGCATCGACCTGGAACTGGGAGATGCCGTCGATCCGTCCCAGTGAGCGCCACGGCGTACCGCTCCGGTCGTACAGGCGCAGCTGCGGGTGGCCGTCGGCATTGGCCGAGAGCACGAGCAGGCGGTTCGGGTCGGGGGTGTACTGGCCCTGGAGGGGATCGGCATCCGGCACCGGCAGGGTCATCACCTGCCCGCTTGCGGGCGCGACTTCCTGGAGCACGGCACGACCCTGCGGGTTCGTGCCCGCGACCAGCAGGCGCCGGGAATCGGCGGACCATGCCGGCGCGTAACGGGTGGCCGGGCGCACCTCGCTCATCATGCGCAGGCTGTCTGGCTGCTGCAGATCGGCCCACCACAGGCCGCTGGCGCCGGACCGGTCAGAGACGAAGGCGAGTTGCGCGCCGTCGGGCGCGATCGCCGGCATCCAGTCGCGCGAGGACGACGGGAACAGGGGCTCCACCACGTGCACGCTGCCCTGCCCGCCCTGCGAGAGGTCGACCCGGTACAGACCGAAGTACGGACGACGCTGGACGAAGGAGATCGCCCGCGTATTGCGTGCGGTGACCGGCGATTGCGCGTCCTCCAGCCCCGGCACCGGATGCACGTCGCCGGTGCTGGTGTCGAGTCGGAGCACGCGGTAGTCGCCTTCGACCAGCACGCTGAAGAGCAGGCCGCGTCCGCCCGGCGTCCAGTCCCAGCCGCGCAGGTCGGCGCGCAGGCGGCTCAGGCGCTCGGCGTTGCCGCCCTGCGCCGGAATGCGCCAGAAATCGCCCAGCGGCGGATTGCGCACGAAGACGATCCAGCGTCCGTCCGGCGAATAACGCGGCGCGGTGTCCAGATCGTCGGACTGATGCGGATAGTCGATCGAACGCCAGGTGCCGCTGTCGAGTTCGAGCACGCGCAAACCGAGGCTGCCGTTCTCGCCGGTCATGCCGCCGAAAATCAGACCGTTGCTGTCGGGCGTCCAATCGAAGGTCGGCGGCGTGCGGCGATCGCAGGTGCCGACCTCGTGCTCGGCGCGCGCGTTGGGCGTGACCACGCGGATGCTGCAGCTGCCATTGCCCAGGCGCATGAAGGCGATCCAGCGTCCGTCCGGCGACCACGCCGGCGCGGCGTCGTCGAAACCTTCCGGCGGCCGCGTCAGCAGGCGCGGCTGGGTCTGTTCGGTCGTCTGCACCAGGATCGAAGTGCCGCGTTCGCCTTCGGGAATCGCCATGTAGGCGACCATGCCCGCATCCGGCGACAACGTCGGCGCGAGTTCGAAGCCGGGCATCGAGGTGATCAGGCGATACGGTCGCTGGCTGCGCAGGCCCTGCACGTCGGAGACCGACTGCGCCGAGGGCGTCCCCGCGCCATTCCCATTGCTGCGCAGGAGCGTCCACGCCACCAGTGCGGCGACCAGCAGGGCAACGGTGAACACGACCGCCGCGATCGACGTCCACGTGCCGCGCGGCATCGACGCGTCGGGAAACGGTACCGGCGCCAGCGGTTCGCTCGGATCGGCGCCGGCGATGGCGGGATACTTCGCGGTCGTGCGCGTCGGATCGGCCCAGCGCGCGTCCGCAGCGGCGGCGTCCGCCTGACCGTCGGGCAGCTCGCCCTGCATCCACTGCACCGGCGCGAGCAGTCGATAACCGTTCTTGGCGATCGTCTCGATGTAGCTCGGATTGCCGCGCTCGTCGTCGAACGCCTTGCGCAGTTGCGTGATGGCCTGGGTGACGACGTCGTTGGTCGGCAACGTGTCTGGCCACACTTCGGTCATCAGCGTGTCGCGACTGACCACGCGCCCGGCCTGTTCGACCAGCACCAACAGCACGCCCATCGACTTGGGCGTGATGCGCAATGGACGACGCTTGCCGGGTGCGCGGATCTCGCGCAGCGGCACATCGACCACGCAATCGCCCACGCGCAGTCGCTCGGACGGCAGCTGGGTCATCGTGGGGTCGAGGGGTCTGGGCATGAATCCTGAAATGATGAGCCGCAAGCTGAACAGCCGTCATGTGCCAGACGGGGTGCGCCGGACATTCCGGCACATCCCGCAAAAGGCACAGGCGCGACGGGGAAAGCAGGGCTCGGCGAAACATTCTACCGTCCCACGGGCTTAACCCCTCTCTTCCAGGGGTGGCTTCAGGCCCTCTCTCGCCGACGTCCTACAGAACGTTCTGTTCCAGCATTCGCGTCCCCCCGGACGCGATTTTTTTACGCGGGCTCAAGGCTTCCCGTGGCGCAGCATGGTCAGCCCGATCAGCCTCGACACCACCACCGCCACGTAGCCCACGCCCGCGAACTGCTCCAGCATCACCAGCACGCGCGCCGGCGGACTCAGCGGAATGACGTCGCCGAGGCCGACCGCGGAGAGGTTGGTGAAGCTCAGGAACAGCAGTTCCAGCCAGGCACGCGGACGTTCGGGTTCGACCGCTCCGGTGAAACTGCCGGGAAACCACGCCTGGCAGACCAGGAAGGCGTACGCGAATCCCCAGGCCAGCAGCGTGAACGTCGCACCTGCGGCGTAGAGCTCGTCCGTGGTCACGCGGTGGTCGCTCATCATGTAGGCGATCAGGCTGCCGGCTGCGTAGAAGTACAGCAGGGCCTCCAGCGCGGACGACGTGACCAGCAGCGTCTCGCTCACCATCACCACCGATGCCAGCGACAGCACGAACGCCGGTACCGCCAGCGTCCAGGCGATCCAGCTCGATGCGGGACTGCGGTTGACCACCCAAACCGCCAGCGCCAGCACCAGCACGCCGACCGCGCCGAACACCACGCGTCCGCTGGCCATCTGGTCGAACAGCGGATAGATGATCAGGCTCAATACCTGCGCGGCGAGCAGGAAGGCCGACGGATGGCGCCGGACCGCGACCTGCCAGCGCAATGTGCGGAAACTGTTCTCGCTCATCGCGGCGCCTTCGCGTCCGGACGCTTGCCGGCGTGGACGAGCATGTAATGAATGACGTAGACCCACGAGAGGAATCCGTGGACCAGCGCCCACAGCACCGAACGGTTCACCGACCATGACAGCAGCATCGCCAGGGCGTTGCCGAACCCGAACGCAGCTCCCGCCGCCCGTGCTTCATCGACCATGACCGCCTCTCCCTGACGTGACGGGCCGAGCTTGCCGGCCCGCCACGGGTCGCGCAAGGGCGATCAGGCCTTGTGGTAGACCTGCGCGCCCTGCTCTCGGAACTGCGCCGACTTCTCGGCCATGCCTTCGGCCAGCGCGGCCTGTTCGTCCACGCCGTGCTCCTTCGCGTAATCGCGCACGTCCTGGGTGATCTTCATCGAGCAGAAATGCGGCCCGCACATCGAGCAGAAGTGCGCGACCTTGTGCGCGTCCTTCGGCAGCGTCTCGTCGTGGTACTCGCGTGCGCGCTCCGGATCGAGGCCGAGGTTGAACTGGTCTTCCCAGCGGAACTCGAAGCGCGCCTTGCTCATCGCGTTGTCGCGCGCCTGCGCACCGGGATGGCCCTTGGCGAGGTCGGCTGCGTGCGCGGCGATCTTGTAAGCCATCAGCCCTTCGCGCACGTCGTGCTTGTTGGGCAGGCCAAGGTGCTCCTTCGGCGTGACATAGCAGAGCATCGCCGTGCCGAACCAGCCGATCATCGCCGCGCCGATCGCGCTGGTGATGTGGTCGTAGCCCGGCGCGATGTCCGTGGTCAGCGGGCCGAGCGTGTAGAACGGCGCTTCGCCGCACTCGCGCAGCTGCTTGTCCATGTTCTCCTTGATCAGCTGCATCGGCACGTGGCCGGGGCCTTCGATCATGGTCTGCACGTCGTGCTTCCACGCGATCTTGGTCAGCTCGCCGAGCGTCTCCAGCTCGCCGAACTGCGCGGCGTCGTTGGCGTCGGCGATCGAACCGGGACGCAGGCCGTCGCCGAGCGAGAAGGCCACGTCGTAGGCCTTCATGATTTCGCAGATTTCCTCGAAGTGCGTGTAGAGGAAGTTCTCCTTGTGGTGCGCCAGGCACCACTTGGCGAGGATCGAACCGCCACGCGAGACGATGCCGGTCACGCGACCCGCGGTCAGCGGCACGTAACGCAGCAGCACGCCGGCGTGGATGGTGAAGTAGTCCACGCCCTGCTCGGCCTGTTCGATGAGCGTGTCGCGGAAGATCTCCCAGTTCAGCTCCTCGGCGCGACCGTCGACCTTCTCCAGCGCCTGGTAGATCGGCACCGTGCCGATCGGCACCGGCGAATTGCGGATGATCCACTCGCGCGTTTCGTGGATGTGCTTGCCGGTCGACAGGTCCATCACCGTGTCGGCGCCCCAGCGGATCGACCACACCAGCTTCTCGACTTCCTCGGCGATGCCCGACGACACCGCGGAATTGCCGATGTTCGCGTTGACCTTGGTCAGGAAGTTGCGGCCGATGATCATCGGCTCGCTTTCCGGATGGTTGATGTTGTTCGGGATGATCGCGCGGCCGCGCGCCACTTCATCGCGCACGAATTCCGGCGTGATGATCTTCTGGATGTTCGCGCCGAAGCTCTCGCCCGCATGCTGCTTCAACAGGTGCGCTTCGCGGATCGCCTCGATCCGCTGGTTCTCGCGGATGGCGATGTACTCCATCTCCGGCGTGACGATTCCACGGCGCGCGTAATGCATCTGGGTGACGTTGGCGCCGGCCACCGCACGGCGCGGCAACGGCCGCTCGCGGAAGCGCACGGCGTCGAGCTTCGGGTCGTTCTCGCGCTTGCGGCCGAACTCCGACGACAGCGCCGACAACACCTCGGTGTCGCCGCGCTCGGCGATCCACTGCGCGCGCAACGGTGCCAGTCCGCGTGCGAGATCGATCACCGCATTCGCATCGGTGTACGCGCCGGAGGTGTCGTAGACCGCGAGCGGTGCATTGTCCTCGCCGCCGAACATCGTCGGCGTCTTCGCCAGCGCGATCTCGCGCATCGGCACCTGGATGTCGGGACGCGAGCCTTCGACGTGGATCTTGTGCGAGCCCGGGATCGGACGGGTGACGTCGGCCGACAACTGTTCGGCCTTCTGGATGAGTTCGCTCGGGACTGCGTTCATGTGTGGATTCCACTGCTCTTCGTGAGAGTCCGCACATGGCTGTGCGGGCTTTGGCGGAGGGAACCCGCGTAAGCAGCGGCGCACGGACGCACGGCGCGCCCGGCGAAGCTTCCCTACGGCGGTCTCAACCGCATCAGGTTCGAAGGGTCTGTCTCAACCGTCGCGCCTTGCGCACCGGTACCCCCGCTTCGGCGTGCATTTCATCACGCGGCGACGGTCCGGCGCCAGCGCGGGGCCGGCCGGCCGCGCCCGTTTCGTTTGCAACTGTTGACAGCCCCGGAAACCGCGTGCTCTTCTCGGCCACATGACGCATCGCAACATGCCCCAGCAGGCCTCCAGCACCGCGCCGACCGGCGTGGCGATGGGCGCTGGCGTATTTGCGATTACCACCGGTACCGGCACCACTCGCTTGCGGGTGCGGACGGGCGTGTCGAGCTGATCTGAAGACCACGCCTCCGCACCCGACCCGGGTGCGCAGGTCTGGCACCCGGCCGGTTGCGGAGCCCCACAGGAGCCCGCCCCATGCCACCCGCAGACGCTTTACTCCGCCCTGCCCCGCCGTGCCACGTGCACAAATTCGGCGGCAGCAGCCTGGCCGACGCCGCGCTGTACCGCAGCGCCGCCTCCCTGCTCCAGGACCCATCGAGCCCCCGCGTCGCCGTGGTGTCGGCGATGCAGGGCGTCACCGATGCGCTGATCGCGCTGGTCGACGTCGCGCGCACCGGCGGATCGTGGCGCGAAGACTGGAATGCATTGCGCGCGCGCCACCTTGCCGCGGCCGATGCACTGCGTCGCAACGACGACTCGCTGCACAAGGCGCTGGACGAAGCGTTCGATACCTTCGCGGAACTGCTGGCCGCGCTCGCCGCCGGCGATGCCGCGATGCAGGCATCACTCGCGGGCCTGCCCGGCCTCGGCGAGGTCTGGTCCTCGCACCTGATGCACGCCGCGCTCGGCGGTGTCGAATCGGGATGGCACCGACTGGATGCACGCGACGTGCTGGTCGTGCACGCAGGCGAGATGGGCATGGCGGTGGACTGGGCCGAAAGCCGCTCGCGCCTGGCCGCATGGCGGGCATCGCACGACGGCAACGTCGTCGTCACCGGCTTCGTCGCCCGCGATGCGCAGGGCCATGCGACCACACTGGGCCGCAACGGCAGCGATTACTCCGCGGCGATCTTCGCCAACCTGTTCGACGCGCAGGCGTTGACCATCTGGACCGATGTCGACGGCGTCCTGTCCGCCGATCCGCGCCTGGTGCCGGAAGCGGTGTGCCTGCCGTCGATGTCCTACGCCGAAGCCTGCGAACTCGCCTATTTCGGTGCGAAAGTGCTGCATCCGCAGACGATGGCGCCGGTGCAGGAGCGCGGCATCCCGCTGTGGATCCGCAACACGCGCAAGCCGGAGCGGCCTGGCACGCTCATCTCGCCGGACAACGACCCCGCCGGCGTGCCGGTGAAGGGCCTGAGCCTGGTGCGCGATCTCGCCATCGTCGAACTCGTCGGCAACGGCATGGTCGGCGTGCCGGGTTCGGCCGAACGCATGTTCGGCGCACTGCGCGGCGCGGGCGTGTCGGTGACGATGATCTCGCAGGGCTCGTCCGAACATTCGATCTGCTGCGTGCTGCGCGCCGAACAGGCCGAACGCGCACGCGACGCGGTCGCGCATGCGTTCGCCGACGCGATCGCGGACGGACAGGCACAGGGCGTCACGCTGACGCGCGACATCGCGGTGCTTGCCGCGGTCGGCGACGGCATGGTCGGCACGCCGGGCGTGGCCGCGCGCCTGCTCGGCGGCCTGGCGCAGGCACGCGTGAACGCACGTGCGATCGCGCAGGGCGCAGGCGAACGCAACATCTCCGTCGCGATCGGCGCGGCCGACGCCACCCGCGCCCTGCGCGCGGCGCACGCCGCGTTCTGGCTGTCGCCGCAGACGCTGTCGGTCGGCGTGATCGGACCGGGCCAGGTCGGCAGCGCGCTGCTGGTGCAGATGTCGGCCGCATTGCCGGAGCTGCGCAAACGTTCCGGCCTCGACCTGCGCCTGCGCGCCATCGCCAACAGCCGCACGATGGTGCTGGACGAACGCGGCTTCGAACCCGCCGATGCCGCGGCACGCCTGGAAGGCGGCGCGGCCGAAGCGGTCGACCTCGACCGTTTCGCCGATCACGTGCGTGGCGAGCACCTGCCGCACGCGCTGATCGTCGACTGCAGCGCCAGCCCCACGGTCGCCGCGCATTACCCGCGCTGGCTCGCGCGCGGCATCCATGTAGTCACGCCGAACAAGCTCGCCGGCAGCGGGCCGTGGCCGCAGTACGCCGCGATACAGGACGCCGGCCGGCACGGCGGCGGCCGTTTCCGCTACGAGGCCACGGTCGGCGCGGGCCTGCCGGTGATGCTCACCCTGCGCAACCTGCTCGACACCGGCGACGAGCTGTACGGCATCGACGGCATGCTCTCGGGCACACTGGCGTGGCTGTTCAACCGGTTCGACGGCACGGTGCCGTTCTCGCAGCTCGTCCGCGAGGCGCAGGCGCTGGGCTATACCGAACCCGATCCGCGCGACGACCTGTCCGGCCTCGACGTCGCGCGCAAGCTGGTGATCCTGGCGCGCGAGGCCGGTCGCGCGCTGTCGCTGGAGGATGTGGACGTGGAGAACCTGGTGCCCGAGGCACTGCGCGATGTCGGACGCGACGAGTTCCTGTCGCGCCTGGCGGAAATGGACGAACCGATGCTCGCGCGCCTGCGCGACGCCGCCGCGAAGCAACGTTCGCTGCGGCACCTCGCGCAGCTGGACCGAGACGGCCGCGCGCGCGTCGGCGTGGTCGCGCTGCCAGCCGAACACGCCTGCTGCCACACGCGCCTGACCGACAACCTCGTGCAGTTCCGCACGCGCCGCTACGCGGACAATCCGCTGGTCGTGCAGGGGCCGGGCGCGGGCCCGGACGTCACCGCCGCGGGCGTGTTCGGCGACGTGCTCGCGATCGCGCAGTCGCTGGGCTCGACGCCCGGCCTCGTCCATCCGCTGGGCGCCGACGCACGCGCGGAGGCGATCGCGTGAGCGGAGACATCGAACCACAGCAGGCACGCGCGTTCGCGCCCGGCAGCGTCGGCAACATCGGCGTCGGTTTCGACCTGCTCGGCCATTCCATCGACGGCGTCCGCGACGTCGCCATCGTGCGTCGCATCGACGAGCCGGTCGTGCGCATCGCGGCGATCCGCGGCGATGCCGAAGGCGCCGGCACGCTGCCGCTGCAGGCCGAACGCAACACCGCCGGACAGGCACTGATCGCGCTGCGCGAGAAGCTCCGCCTTGTGCACGGCTTCGAACTGGAACTGGAGAAGGGGATCCCGCTCGGCTCCGGCCTCGGCGGTTCCGCGGCATCGTGCGTGGCCGCGCTGGTCGCGGCGAACGCGCTGCTCGATGCGCCACTCGCGCGTGAAGCGCTGTACGAGTTCGCGCTCGACGGTGAATCGGTATCGAGCGGCAGCCGCCACGGCGACAACGTCGCCCCGATGCTGCTCGGCGGCGTGGTGATGGCGACGGCTACGCGCATGATCCCGCTGTCGGTGCCCGAATGGCTGCACGCGGTGGTCGTGCATCCGGACCAGGTGCTGGAAACGCGACGCGCGCGCGCGGTGCTGGCCGATCCGTATCCACTGTCGCTGGTGGTCGAACAGAGTTCGCACCTCGCGCTGTTCCTCACTGGCCTGCAGCGCGGCGACGCGCAACTGCTGCGCGAAGGCCTGCGCGACCTGCTGGTGGAACCGCGGCGCGCGCCGCTGATTCCCGGTTTCTTCGATGCCAAGGCCGCGGCGCTCGACCACGGCGCACTGGGCGCGAGCATCTCCGGCGCAGGCCCGAGCACGTTCGCGTGGTTCGCATCGAAAGCCGAGGCCACCGCCGCCGCGCCGGCGATGCAGGCCGCATTCGCCGACGCGGGCTACGGATCGCGCTCCTACGTCACGCCAGTGGCGGGGCCGCGCGCGGACGTGATCGAGACGCAGGGAGTGCGACGATGAACTTCACCAGCACGCGCGGCGGAACGCCGGCCACCGGCATCGACGACGCGCTCGTCGCCGGCCTCGCGCCCGACGGTGGCCTGTACGTTCCCGCGCATGTCCCGCAACTCGACCTCACCGCCGGCGAGACCCTCGCGGACACCGCACGACGCGTGCTCGCGCCGTTCTTCGACGCCTCCTCGCTGCGCGATGCGTTGCCCGCCTTGTGCGAGCACGCGTACTCGTTCGATGCGCCACTGCGTCCGCTCGATGGCGCGGACGACCACCTGCTCGAACTCTTCCACGGACCGACCGCCGCGTTCAAGGACTACGCCGCGCGCTTCCTCGCCGGCGCGCTGTCGCGGCTTCGCGATCCCGATGCAGCGCCGACGACGATAGTCGTCGCGACCTCGGGCGATACCGGCGCCGCGGTCGCCTCGGCGTTCCACCGACGCCCCGGCTTCAAGGTCGTGATCCTGTACCCGGAAGGGCGCGTCTCGCCGCGCCAGGCGCACGGGCTGGAATGCTGGGGCGACAACGTGCGCACCTTCCGCGTGACGGACACGTTCGACGACTGCCAGCGCATGGCCAAGCAGGCGCTCTCCGACGAAACGCTGCGCGGCGAGATCCCGTTGAGTTCGGCCAACAGCATCAGTCTTGGACGCCTGCTGCCGCAGGTCGCTTATTACGCGCACACGGCACTAAGCTTCCATGCGCGGCACGGCCAGCCGCTCAACGTGATCGTGCCGACCGGCAACCTCGGCAACGCATGTGCTGCGTTCCTCGCGCGCCGCATGGGACTGCCGATCGGTGAGCTGGTGCTCGCGTGCAATGCCAACGACGTGCTGCCGCGCTACTTCGCAGGCGAGCCTTACGTTCCGCAGGCGACGAAGGCGACGCTCGCCAATGCGATGGACGTGGGCGCGCCCAGCAATTTCGAGCGCCTGCGCCACTGGCACGACAGCGACGCGCACCTGCGCACGTCGTTGTCGGCACATGCGGTGGATGACGCGACCATCACCGAAACGATCCGCCATGCGCCGGCGCGCCACGGCGTGGTGCCCTGCCCGCACACTGCGACTGGGCTGCACGTGCTGGAGCGTCTACGTGCCGGTGGCGACATGCGCCCGTGGGCAGTGGTCGCGACCGCGCACCCGGCGAAGTTCGACAGCATCGTCGAACCGCTGGTCGGCCACGTCGTCGAACCGCCTCCGGCGCTGGCCGAAACGCTGTCCTGGCCGGCGTCGGGCGAACGTCTCGATGCCGACTACGCGGCGCTACGCGCGGTGTTGCGCGGGTGATCCGGGGCCTGCGGCGGCGGCCATGTCGTTGCAGGCGAAACCATCGCCGGCCCGAGGTACGCCGTTCGTCACGATTCGCTCCCGTTGCAAACGAAACTGTTGACACGCCCCTTTGGCGCATGTTTACCTCGACTCCATGACGCAGCGCAACAACCACCTGCAGACCGCATCGAACCGGAGCCGACGCCCGGTCGCGATCACGCGCGCAGCCGCTGACGCCAACGCACTCGCACTCCTGACGAAGGCCGCGCCGATCGCGGCCGCGCTCATTCTTGTACTCGTACTTATTACCGGGCTTGCCAGCGCGGAGTACGGGTTTGTGTAAGTAAGACACCACACACCCCAGGTCTCGATCCAAAGACCCCGCGCCCGACAACGGCGCGGGGTTTTTGTTTCTGCGGGCCTGGAATTCCACAACGAGGAATCCAGTTCGTGAGAAGCAACGCCATCAAGCAAGGCCCCGCTCGCGCTCCCGCACGCGCCATGCTGCGTGCGACCGGACTGGACGACGCGGCGATCGCGAAACCGCTGGTGGCGGTGGTGCACACCTGGTCGGACGTGTCGCCGTGCAACTTCACGCTGCGCGATCTCGCCCAGCACGTGCGTGACGGCGTGATCTCGCACGGTGGCACGCCCATCGAGTTCAACACGATCGCGGTAACGGACGGCATCGCGATGGGCTCCGACGGCATGCGCGCGTCGCTGGCCTCGCGCGAGACCATCGCCGACTCGATCGAGCTCGCCGTCGACGGCCATTGCCTGGATGCGATGGTGTTGCTGGTCGGCTGCGACAAGACCATCCCCGCCGCGGCGATGGCCGCGGCGCGGCTCGATATCCCGACCGTGATCCTCTACGGCGGCACGATCATGCCGGGCAAGTGTGCGAGTCCCCCCTCTCCCGACGCGCTCCGCGCGTCGACCTCTCCCGCAAGGGGAGAGGTGAAAAGCAAGGCTGGCGGCGAAGACGCTCGCGACCACGCAGATCCCTCTCCCCTCGCGGGAGAGGGACAGGCCCGCGCAGCGGGCCAGGGAGAGGGAGAGGGCAGCGAGCGAGCGCTCACGATCCAGGATGTCTTCGAGGCCGTCGGCGCGCATTCGGCCGGGAAGATCGACGATGCGGAGCTGCACCGCATCGAGTCGCACGCCTGCCCCGGCGCCGGCGCATGCGGGGGCCAGTTCACCGCCAACACGATGGCGATGGTGCTGACCTTCCTCGGCCTGTCGCCATTGCAGCTCAACGACATCCCCGCGATCCACCCCGACAAGCCCGCCGCCGCACGTGCCTGTGGCGCGCTGGTGATGCAGCGTCTGCGCGAGGGCGGGCCGGGACCGCGCGACCTCATCTCTCCCGCCGCGTTGCGCAACGCGGCGCGCGCGGTCTCGGCCACGGCGGGTTCGACCAACGCCGCGCTGCATTTGCTCGCGATCGCGCACGAAGCAGGTGTTCCGTTCGACCTCGAAGAATTCGAGGCCGCCGCGCACACGCCGGTCATCGCCGACCTCAAGCCCGGCGGCCGCTACACCGCGGCGGAGATGTTCGAGTTCGGCGGCACCGCGCTGGTCGCACGCGAGCTGCGTTCGGCGGGACTGATCGCCGACATCCCGACCGTCACCGGCCGCAGCTTCTTCGAGGAACTCGACACGATCCCCGCACCGAAACCGCAGGACGTGGTGCGTTCCGTCGCCGATCCGATCAAGCCGCGCGGCGGCTACTCGATCCTGTACGGCGATCTCGCACCGGAAGGCTGCATCGTCAAGCTCGCCGGCCACGGCATCGAGCACTTCGAAGGCGCTGCGCGCGTGTTCGATTCCGAGGAAGCGGCGTTCGCAGCGGTACAGGCGCGCAGCATCCGTGCGGGCGACGTCGTCGTCATCCGCTTCGAAGGTCCCGCCGGCGGACCGGGCATGCGCGAAATGCTGGCCGTCACCGCCGCGCTGGTCGGGCAAGGGCTGGGCAACGACGTCGCACTGATCACCGACGGCCGCTTCAGCGGTGCGACGCACGGCTTCATGGTCGGACACATCGCGCCGGAAGCCGCACGTGGCGGGCCGATCGCGAAGCTGCGCGACGGCGACCGCGTGCGCATCGACGTCGCCACGCGCCGCATCGACGTCGACGCCAACCTCGCCGCGCGCGAAGCCGCGCGCATCGCGCCGCGCGTGCGTACCGGCGTGCTCGCCAAGTACGCGCAGTCGGTCAGCTCGGCCTCGCGCGGCGCGGTCACCGCACCCGGACCGCTCGATGCGGATTGGCCGACCTCGCGTGAAATCCCCTTGCACGTCGTTCCCGACGAATCGCGGGAACTGCTTCTGGTTTGACGTTTCGCTCCGCCCTCCATTCCACCCACCGGACCACACCATGAGCACCCAGCACAAACCCCGCATCGCGATCGTCGGCTATGGCAGCCAGGGCCGCGCGCATGCACTGAACCTGCGCGACTCCGGCTTCGACGTCACCATCGGCCTGCGTCCCGGCGGCCCGACCGAGATCAAGGCGAAGGCGGATGGTTTCACCGTCAAGTCGCCGGCCGAGGCGGTGAAGGACGCGCAGCTCGTCGCCGTGCTCACGCCGGACATGGTGCAGCCGCAGCTCTACGGCGAGGTGATCGAACCGAACATCGCACCAGGCGCGTGCCTGCTGTTCGCGCACGGCTTCAACGTGCACTACGGCCAGATTTCGCCGCGCGAGGATCTCGACGTGGTGCTCGTCGCGCCGAAAGGACCGGGTGCGCTCGTGCGTCGCGAATACGAGATCGGTCGCGGCGTGCCGTCGGTGTACGCCGTGCACCAGGACCGCAGCGGCAATGCGGAACAGCTCGCGCTGACCTACTGCGCCGGCATCGGCGGCGCGCGCCAGAACGCGATCCGCACCACCTTCAAGGAAGAGACCGAGACCGACCTGTTCGGCGAGCAGGCCGTGCTCTGCGGAGGCGCGACCAAGCTGGTGCAGGCCGGCTGGGAAACGCTGGTCGAAGCCGGTTACCAGCCGGAAGTCGCGTACTACGAGTGCCTGCACGAACTGAAGCTGATCGTCGACCTGTTCTACGAAGGCGGCATCACCCGCATGCACGAGTTCATCAGCGAGACCGCGCAGTACGGCGCGCTCACACGCGGCCCGTACGTGGTCGACGAGAACACGCGCGCGCAGATGCGCAAGGTCCTCGCCGAGATCCAGGACGGCACGTTCGCGCGTCAGTGGATCGCCGAGTACGCGGCGGGCAACGCCAACTACAAGGCGCTCAAGCAGGCCGACCTCGACCATCCGATCGAAGCCGTCGGCAAGAAGCTGCGCGCGAACATGAAGTGGCTTTCCACCGCGCCGCAGGCCGCGCCGGCCAAGCAAGAAGCGCAGACCGAGGCCGCGTGATGAACGGTGCCCGCTGGCTGGTGCAGGCCCTGGCGACCGAAGGCGTCGATACGCTCTTCGGCTATCCGGGCGGCGCGATCATGCCGTTCTACGACGCCCTGCACGGGTCGGACCTGCGCCATGTGCTGGTCCGCCACGAGCAGGGCGCGGCCTTCGCGGCGAACGGCTATGCGCGGGCCAGCGGGCGCGTCGGCGTATGCGTTGCGACGTCCGGTCCCGGTGCGTCGAACCTCGTCACCGGCATCGCCGACGCGATGCTGGATTCGGTGCCGATGGTGATCATCACCGGCCAGGTGCCGACCGCGCTGATGGGCACGGACGCGTTCCAGGAACTGGACGTGTTCGGCATGACGATGCCGATCGTCAAGCACAGCTTCCTGCCGCGTCGCGTGGACGAGTTGCCGAACATGGTCGCGGAGGCATTCCGCATCGCGCGTTCGGGCCGTCCGGGCCCGGTGCTGATCGACCTGCCCAAGGACGTGCAGATCGGCGACGCCTCGCACCTGCCGCCGCATGTACCTGCAGCCATCGACGATGCGCCGGCACCGAAGGACGCGTCGCTGCATGCCGCGCTGGCGTTGATCTCGCAGGCGCACAAGCCGGTGGTGTACGGCGGCGGCGGCATCGCGCTGGGCGACGCGGTGGCGGCGTTCCGCACGTTCGTCGATGCGACGCAGATCCCGACCGTGCTGACGCTGAAAGGTCTGGGCGCGCTTCCATCGGGCCATCCGCTCAACCTGGGCATGCTCGGCATGCACGGCAGCCGCGCGGCGAACCTCGCCGTGCAGGAAAGCGACCTGCTGATCGTGGTCGGCGCACGCTTCGACGACCGCGCCACTGGCAAGCTCGCCGAGTTCGCACCGAACGCGCGCGTCGTCCACATGGACCTGGACGCGTGCGAGATCGGCAAGCTGCGCCACGCCGACGCCGGCGTGTGCGGCGACATCCGCCGCACGCTGACCGCGCTCACCCTGCCCTGCGCCGCGCACCTGCACGGGCGCAACGGTGCGGCGCGTCGCGCGTGGCGCGCGACGTGCCAGCAGCGCGCACGCGACCACGCTGCACGCTACGACGCATCGGGCGAATCGGTGTACGCGCCGGCGCTGCTCAAGCGCCTGTCCGAGCTGGCGCCCAGCGCCGTCGTCGCCTGCGACGTCGGCCAGCACCAGATGTGGGTCGCGCAGCACTGGCGTTTCGGCGAACCGCGCCAGCACCTGACCAGCGGCGCGCTCGGTGCGATGGGCTTCGGCCTGCCCGCTGCCATCGGCGCGCAGTTGCAGGATCGCGACGCGCAGGCGATCTGCGTGAGCGGTGACGGTTCGTTCCTGATGAACGTGCAGGAGCTGGCGACGCTGCGCCGCTATGGACTGCCGGTGAAGATCGTGCTGCTCGACAACCAGGCGCTGGGCATGGTGCGCCAGTGGCAGGAGCTGTTCTTCGAGAAGCGCTATTCCGAGATCGACCTGTCCGACAACCCCGACTTCGCGGCGATCGCCGCCGCGTTCGGCGTTCAGGCGATGCACATCGACCGCGCCGACCAGGTCGACGGCGCGTTGCAGGCACTGCTCGATGCACCGGGTCCGGCGCTGCTGCATGTCGCCATCGACACGGCGGCGAACGTGTGGCCGCTGGTGCCGCCCAACCACAACAACGCGCAGATGCTCGATCCGGAGCTCGAAGCGTCGCGCGCGTCCGAGACCACCCCCACGGAGGAAACCCGCCATGCGATACCAGCTTGATCTCACGCTTCGCCAGGCCGAAGGCGCGCTGTCGCGGGTACTGGGCGCGGCAGAGCGTCGCGGCTTCCGTCCGCTCGCCGTCGATGGTGAGGCGCAGGCCGACGGCGACCGCTGGCACCTGCGCCTGACCGTCGAAGGCGACCGCGCCGACACCACGCTGCAGAGCCAGATCGCCAAGCTCTACGACTGCCTCGCGGTGGAGGTGTCGCCATGTCAGTGATGGCCACCACGACGCCCGCATCGGCCCGACAACGCGGCGCGATGCCGCTGTCGATGCTCGACGAGGGGCGCCGCACCGACACGCCGCTGCTGTGGTTCGACGGCGAACTCGCCAGCGCCGATACGCTGCAGGCACCGCTGACCACCCATGCGATGCATTACGGCACCGGCGTGTTCGAGGGCATCCGCAGTTACGCAACGCGCGACGGCGCGGCGGTGTTCCGCCTGCCCGAGCACCTGGAGCGCATGCGCAAGGGCGCGGAGCTGCTGGGCATCGAGTTCGATGTGCAGCAGGCCTTCGACGCGACACTGGAAACGCTGCGCGCCAACGGCCATCGCGACGCCTATGTGCGCCCGCTGACATGGCTGGGCACCGGCGCGGACGGCATCACCGTCGGCCTCGACGTGCCCGGCCTGAGCCAGCACTTCATGGTCGTCACGCTGCCGACGATCGTCCACCTCAACGGCAAGCGCGCGCGCCTGACCGTGTCGCCGTGGCGGCGCAATCCCGCCACGTCGCTGCCGCCGCTGAAACTGTGCGGTGCCTACATCAACTCGATCCTCGCCAAGCGCGAATCGCGGCTGCGCGGCTTCGACGAGGCGCTGTTCGTCGACGACGAGGGAATGGTCGTCGAATGCACGGGCGCCAACGTGTTCATGGTGCGCAATGGCGAAGTCACGGCGGTGGAGCATCGCGACGCGCTGCCGGGCATCACGCGCGATACGGTGATCGCGTTGACCGGCGCGCAGTCGCGCGCGGTCACGCACCACGAGCTGCTCGACGCGGATGAGGTCTTCGTCTGCGGCACCGCGGCCGAAGTCGCGCCGATCTGCGCGCTCGACCGTCGCGAGTTCGGCGACAACCCCGTGACGCGCGAGCTGCAGGCGCTGTACGCGCGCGTCGTGCGCGGCGAGGAAAGCTCACGCGCCGCGTGGCTGACGACGGTCTGAGCATGGACGGCGACGTAGCCACCGATGGTCGCGACGCGATGGTTACCGTCGCCGATGTGCTGGCGGCGCAGGCGCGCCTGCGCCGCTACCTCGCACCGACGCCACTTCATCACGCGGAGCGCTTCGGCTGCTGGCTGAAGCTGGAGAACCTGCAGCGCACCGGCTCGTACAAGGTGCGCGGCGCGTTGAACGCGCTGCTGGCCGCGCGCGAGCGCGGCGACCATCGCCCGGTGATCGCCGCTTCCGCCGGCAACCATGCGCAGGGGCTGGCATGGGCCGCGTACCGCCTCGGCGTCGCCGCGATCACGGTGATGCCGCGCGGCGCGCCTCAAACCAAGATCGCCGGCGTGTCGCACTGGGGCGCGACCGTGCGCCTGCATGGCGACAGTTACGACGAGGCAAAGGCTTTCGCCGCCGAGCTTGCAGCACAGAACGGCTACCGTCTGCTGTCCGCATTCGACGATCCCGACGTGATCGCCGGACAGGGCACGGTCGGCCTGGAACTGGCGGCACTCGCACCCGATGCAGTGATCGTCCCCATCGGTGGCGGCGGCCTGGCTGCTGGCGTGGCGCTGGCATTGAAGTCGCAAGGCGTGCGCGTGATCGGCGCGCAGATCGAGGGTGTCGACTCGATGCTGCGCGCATTGCGTGGCGATCATGCGCTGCGCGAACCGGTCGCGACGCTCGCAGACGGCGTTCGCGTCAGGGAGCCCGGGCATCTCACCCAACACCTGCTCGCCTCGCTGATCGACGACATCGTCGTCGTGCGCGAAGCCGAGCTGCGCGAGACGCTGGTCCGTCTCGCACTGGAAGAACACATCATCGCCGAGGGCGCGGGCGCGCTCGCGCTCGCTGCCGGTCGTCGCGTCGCCGGCCGGCGCAAGTGCGCGGTCGTGTCCGGCGGAAACCTCGACGCCGGCGTGCTCGCGCAGTTGTTGTCCGAAGTGCGCCCGCGTGCGCCACGGCGTCCGCGACGCCGCCATCGCGAACTGCCGGCGACGCCTCCGCTGGAGCCGGCCATCGCCACGCTTCCCACTTTCCCCACCACCACGCCCCGCGCCGCCGCCGTCGTGCGCGCCCACGAGGAGCTACACGCATGAACGACCCCGCTTCCCGAGTACGCATCTTCGACACCAGCCTGCGCGACGGCGAGCAGTCGCCGGGGTGCAGCATGACCGCACCGCAGAAGCTGCGCTTCGCGCACGCGCTCGCCGAGCTTGGCGTCGATGTGATCGAGGCGGGCTTCCCGGCCAGCTCGGATGCCGACATGGACGCGGTGCGCACGATCGCGCGCGAAGTCCGCGGTGCCACCATCGCCACGCTCGCGCGGTGCCACACAGGCGATATCGAAGCCTGCGCACGTGCACTGGATGGCGCCGCGCATCCGCGCATCCATGTGTTCATCTCCACCAGTCCGCTGCATCGCGAACACAAGCTGGGACTCACGCGCGACCAGGTACTCGAGCGGGCCGTGATGGGCGTGACCCTGGCGCGAAAGTACGCGGACGACGTGGAGTTCTCGGCCGAAGATGCGCTGCGCACCGAACCGGACTTTCTTGCGCAGATATGCAGCGCGGCGGTAGCTGCCGGCGCGCGCACGCTCAACATTCCCGATACCGTCGGCTATACGACACCCAGCGAGATCCGGACGCTGTTCGAGTACCTGCGTGCCGCCGTCGCCGATTCCGGCGTCGCCGGCGCGGACCAGGTGGTGTTCAGTGCGCACTGCCACAACGACCTCGGCCTGGCGGTCGCGAACTCGCTGGCCGCGATCGAAGGCGGCGCGCGTCAGGTTGAATGCACCATCAATGGCATCGGCGAACGCGCCGGCAACTGCGCGCTGGAAGAGCTCGTGATGGCGCTGCGCGTGCGGGGCGAGTACTACGCCGCGCACACGCGCATCGATGCGCGCCGCCTCGTACCCACGTCGCGCCTGCTATCGCGCATCACCGGCATGGCCGTGCAGCGCAACAAGGCCGTGGTCGGGCAGAACGCGTTCGCGCACGAGTCCGGCATCCACCAGCACGGCATGCTCAAGCACCGCGGCACCTACGAGATCATGCGCCCGGAAGACGTGGGCTGGTCGCAGTCGCAGATGGTGATGGGCCGTCACAGCGGCCGTGCCGCGCTCAACGACCGCCTGCAGACGCTGGGCTTCACCCTCGACGAGGCGCAGCTCAACGCAGTGTTCGCGGGCTTCAAGACGCTGGCCGAGAAGAAGCGCGAAGTGTTCGACGCCGACCTGGAAGCGCTGGTGCTCGGCAGTGACGCGCGCGCCGCGCGTGGCCATCGTCTGGCGCGATTCCACGTCAGCACCGGCGTCGCGCAGGACAGCCTGCCGACCGCGAGCGTGCAGCTGGTCGATGCCGACGGCGCGACCGTCAGCGAGGCCGCGGTCGGCGACGGTCCCGTGCATGCACTGTTCGCCGCGCTTGCGCGTGCGACCGGCATCGCGCTGGAGATCGACAGCTACCAGGTCTCCAGCGTCACCACCGGCGACGACGCGCAGGGACAGGCGCAGATCATCGCGCGCGTGGACGGACGCGAACTGACCGGCTCCGGCACCAGCACCGACATCCTCGAAGCCAGCGCGCTGGCGTGGCTCGACGTCGCCAACCGCGCGCACCGCACGCGCGTGCAGGCGCAAACGCCGCGCGCCGTCGCCATTGCCTGACCACACCTCCATCCACGCCAGCCGACCATGACCCGCCAGCCCGAACCCAAGACACCTCGAACGCTGTTCGACAAACTGTGGGACGCGCATGTCGTCACGCCCGAGACCGACGCCGCGCCCGCGATCCTCTACATCGACCTGCACCTGATCCACGAAGTCACCTCGCCGCAGGCCTTCGCCGAACTCGACCTGCGCGGCCTTCCCGTGCGACGCCCCGAGCGCACGAAGGGCACGCTCGATCATTCCACACCGACACTGCCGGTCGATGCGAACGGACAGCGTCCCTACGTGAACGCGGAAGCGCGCGCGCAGGTCGACACGCTGCGCACCAACTGCGCGCGCTTCGGCGTGGAGCTGTTCGACTACGACAGTCCACAGCGCGGCATCGTGCACGTGATGGGACCGGAGCTGGGCCTGACCCAGCCGGGCCAGACCATCGTCTGCGGCGACAGCCACACCGCCACGCACGGCGCGTTCGGCGCGCTCGCGTTCGGCATCGGCACCAGCGAGGTCGGCCACGTACTGGCGACACAGTGCCTGCTGCAACGCAAGCCGAAGACGCTGTCGATCACCGTCGATGGCGAACTCGCGCCGGGCGTCGGCGCGAAGGACCTGATCCTGCACGTGATCGGCGTGATCGGCGTCAACGGCGGCACGGGTCACGTCATCGAGTACCGCGGCTCCGCCATCCGTGCACTGTCGATGGAGCAGCGCATGACCGTGTGCAACATGTCGATCGAGGCCGGCGCGCGCGCGGGCCTGATAGCGCCGGATGCGGTGACGTTCGACTACCTGCGCGGACGCCCGCGCGCGCCGCAGGGCGCGGACTTCGATGCCGCGGTCGAACGCTGGTCGCGGCTGGGCGGCGACGATGGCGCGCGTTTCGATCGCGAAGTGCACGTCGACGCGCGTGACATCCAGCCGACCGTCACCTGGGGCACGCACCCGGGCCAGGTCGCGGCGATCTCCGCGAACGTACCCGCACACGACGACGGCGACGAAGCCAAGGCGCGCGACTACATGGGGTGGCAGGCGGGCGCGTCGCTCGCCGGGCGACCGGTGGATGTGGTGTTCGTCGGCAGCTGCACCAATTCGCGCCTGTCCGACCTGCGCGAAGCGGCGAGCGTCCTGCGCGACCGCCACGTGCATCCGCGCGTGCGCATGCTGGTGGTGCCGGGTTCGGAGCAGGTCAAGCGCGAGGCCGAAGCCGAGGGTATCGACCGCATCGTCCGCGCCGCCGGCGCGGAGTGGCGCGAGCCGGGTTGCTCGATGTGCATCGCCATGAACGGCGACATCGTCGGGCCCGGACAACTGGCGGTGTCGACCAGCAACCGGAATTTCGAGGGGCGCCAGGGCAAGGGCGCGCGCACCGTGCTCGCCTCGCCGCTCACCGCCGCCGCGTGTGCGGTCGCCGGCGAGATCACCGACCCGCGCCCCTACCTGACCACCGCGCCTGCGGTCGTCGCCGAACTGGAGCATGCGTGATGCAAGCGCTGACCGAGATCGTCTCGCGCACTGTCGTACTGCGCGAACGCAACATCGACACCGACCAGATCATCCCCGCGCGCTTCCTCACCACGACCGAGCGCAAGGGTCTGGGGAAGCACGCGTTCAACGACTGGCGCCAGCTCGTCGATGGCTCGCCAAATCCGGATTTCCCGTTCAATCGCGCTGAGAACATCGGCGCGCGCATCCTCGTCGCCGGTCGCAATTTCGGCTGCGGATCCTCGCGCGAACACGCGCCGTGGGCGCTGGCCGACCTCGGCCTGCGTGCGGTCATCAGCGCCGAGATCGCCGACATCTTCCGCAGCAATGCGCTCAAGAACGGCCTGCTGCCGGTCGTGCTGCCGGAGGACGTCGTCGATGCGCTGCTGGAACAGCCCGGCGTCGAGCTTCGCATCGATGTCGCGCAGCGCAGCGTGACATTGCCGGACGGATCGAGCGTGCGCTTCCCGCTCGACGCGTTCGCGCAGACGTGCCTGCTCGAGGGCGTGGACCAGCTCGGCTACCTGCTCCGGCAGAACGACGCCATCACCCGATTCGAACAACAACGCCAATCCCAGGAGTTCCGCCATGCAAGCTGAGATCGTCGTCCTGCCGGGCGATGGCATCGGACCGGAAGTCACCGCCGCCGCGGTGCAGGTGCTGCGCGCGGTCGCGCAACGTTATGGACACCAGTTCTCGTTCGAAGAGAGGCTCATCGGCGGCGCGGCCATCGACGCCACCGGCGAGCCGCTTCCACTGGACACGCTCGCCGCCGCACAGCGCGCGGATGCGGTTCTGCTGGGTGCAGTGGGCGGGCCGAAGTGGTCCGATCCGAAGGCGAAGGTGCGCCCCGAACAGGGCCTGCTTGCGATCCGCAAGGCGCTCGGCCTGTACGCGAACCTGCGCCCGGTGAAGCCGCATCCGGCCGCGCTGGGCGCGTCGCCGATCAAGCCGCACCTGCTCACCGGCGTGGACCTGATGGTCGTGCGCGAGCTCACCGGCGGCATCTACTTCGGCGCCAAGCAACGCCGTGGCGACGCGGCGAGTGACCTGTGCGAGTACACCGTCGCCGAGATCGAACGCGTCGTCCGCCATGCCTGCACGCTGGCACGCGCGCGACGCGGCCACGTGACGTCGGTCGACAAGGCCAATGTGCTGGAAACCTCGCGGCTGTGGCGCGAAGTCGCCACGCGCGTGGTGCGCGACGAGTTCCCGGAGATCACGCTCGAACACCAGCTGGTCGATTCGATGGCGATGCACCTGTTGGCAAAACCGCGTGAGTACGACGTGATCGTTACGGAAAACATGTTCGGCGACATCCTGACCGACGAAGCCTCGATGCTGGCCGGTTCGCTGGGGCTGCTGCCGTCGGCGTCGCTCGGGGCGGGACGCGTCGGCCTGTACGAGCCGATCCACGGTTCGGCGCCGGACATCGCCGGGCTCGGCGTCGCCAATCCGTACGCCACCATCCTCAGCGCGGCGCTGCTGTTGCGGCATTCGCTGGGCCTGGAGGCCGAGGCGCGCTGCGTCGAGAAGGCCGTGGACGGCGCGCTCGATGCGGGTGTGTTCACCGCGGACCTTGCGCCGGCAGGCCGCGGCGTGGGGACCCGGGCCGCGACCGCGGCGGTGCTGGAGCAGCTGGAACTGGAGTGCCAGCCGGTGGTCCTGCGCGACTGAACGCCTCGGGCGGAACCGTCGCATTGCGCGGCGGTCCGCGTCGGGCTAGCGTGCGGCCCATGACGACCGCACCCCGGCTGACCGTTCTGATCCTCGCCTCGCTGGCCGCGCTTTCGGCGTGCCGCTCCAACCCCGCCACCGATGCGGGGCCGTCGAGTGGTGCGTCCGCCAATGGGATGGCCCGGCCGACCGCCATGCCGGCGACCGATGCGTTCTTCCGCAACCTCTCGACGCTGTGCGGCCATGCGTATGCGGGCCGCGTCATCGTCGACCGGCCGACGCCGGCCGGGCTGAGTCCGTTCGAGGGCAAGGCGCTGGTCATGCACGTGCGCGAATGCACGCCCGACACCGTGCGCATTCCGCTTATGGTCGGCGACGACCGTTCGCGCACGTGGATCGTCACGCGCACCGCGACGGGCCTGCGCCTGAAGCACGACCATCGACGCCAGGACGGCACCGAGGATCCGCTGACGATGTATGGCGGCGACACGGTGAAGGCGGGTTCGGCCAAGCGTCAGGTGTTCCCCGCCGACGAGCAGACGAAAGCTCTGTTCGTTAGCGAGCAGCGCAACGTTTCCGTCACCAACGTGTGGGCGATGGAAGTCGAACCGGGCGAGCGTTTCATCTACGAGCTCTCGCGCCCCGGTCGCATGTTCCGCGTCGAGTTCGATCTCAGCGAACCCGTCCCCGCGCCACCGCCGCCGTGGGGCTGGCGCCAGCTCGAGAACGGGACGCCCTGAGGGCGTCGCGCGTCACGTCGCCTGCGGCGCCTTCACCCGGAACCACGCCGCGTACAGCGCCGGCAGGAACAGCAGCGTCAGGAAGGTGGCGACCGTCAGGCCGCCCATGATCGCCACCGCCATCGGCCCGAAGAACGCGCTGCGCGACAGCGGGATCATCGCGAGGATCGCCGCCAGCGCGGTCAGCACGATCGGACGGAAGCGACGCACCGTCGCCTCGACGATCGCCTGCCACGGCTGCGCGCCTTCGCCGATGTCGTGTTCGATCTGGTCGACCAGGATCACCGAGTTGCGCATGATCATGCCCGCCAGCGCGATCGTGCCGAGCATCGCGACGAAGCCGAACGGCACGCGGAACACCAGCAGGAACAGCGTCACGCCGATCAGTCCCAGCGGCGCGGTCAACAGCACCATGAAACTGCGCGTGAAGCTGCGCAACTGCAGCATCAGCAGGGTGAACACCACGAACAGGAACAGCGGCATGCCGGCGACGATGGACCGTTGGCCGCGCCCGGAATCCTCGACGCTACCGCCAATGTCGATCGAGTAGCCATACGGCAGCTGCGCGCGCAGGTCGTCCAGCGTCGGCGAGATCTGCGCGGTGACCGTGGCCGGCTGCGTGCCGTCGTAGATGTCGGCGCGCACGGTCATGGTCGGCTGGCGGTCGCGGTGCCAGATGATGCCTTCCTCGAAACCGTAGTCGAGCGTGGCGATCTGCGTGAGCGGGACGCTGCGGTTGTTCGCGGTCGGCACCATCAGGCTGCCGAGCATGTCCAGGCGCAGGCGTTCCTCGGCGGGGCCGCGCAGCAGCATCTCGACCAGTTCGTTGCCTTCGCGATAGGTGCTGATGTGCGAGCCCGACAGCGAACTCGACAGGAACTGCGCCAGGTGCGCCGAGCTCACGCCCAGCGCGCGTGCGCGTTCCTGGTCGACGACCAGACGCACGACCTTGTTCGGCTCGTCCCAGTCCAGGTTCACGTTGACCACGTGCGGATTGGTGCGGATCTTCTTCTGCACCTGGTAGGCGATCGCACGCACGCGGTCGATGTGCTCGCCCGACACGCGGAACTGCACCGGGTAGCCGACCGGCGGCCCGTTCTCCAGGCGCGTGACGCGCATCTGCAGCTCGGGGAAGCGCTGGAACACGTCCTCGATCAGCCAGCGACGGATTTCCTCGCGCGATTCCAGATCCTTCGGCGTGAGCACGAACTGGGCGAAGTTCGCCGCCGGCAGCTGCTGGTCGAGCGGCAGGTAATAGCGCGGCGAACCGGTACCGACGTATGCGACGTAATTGGCCAGGTCCTTGCGCGTGGCGAGGATCTTCTCCAGTCGCTGTGCCTGCGTGGTGGTCGCACGCAGCGAACTGCCTTCGGCCAGCTCCATGTCGACCATCAGCTCGGGGCGCGTGGAATCCGGGAAGAACTGCTGCGGCACGAAGCGGAACAGGAACACCGACGCGACGAACGCAGCGGCGGTCACCGCGATCACCAGCCAGCGTCGGCGCACGCAGAACGTCACCCACTCGCGGAACTTCACGTAGAACTTGGACGCGTACGGATCGTGCGCGTGTCCGTCGATGGGCGGCTTGGGCGCGATGTAATCGTGCAGCGCGGGGAAGCGGCTGGCGACGCGCTCGCGGAACGCGTACCAGCGCGCGGGCAGCGATCCTGGCTTCGGCGGCTTCGCGGCATGGCCGTAGTCGGGCAGCAGTTTGTCACCCAGGTACGGAATGAACGCCACCGCGGCGATCCACGACACGATCAGCGCGATCGTCACCACTTCGAACAGCGAGCGCGTGTACTCGCCGGTGCTCGACTTGGCCGTGGCGATGGGCAGGAAGCCGGCGGCGGTGATCAGGGTGCCGGTGAGCATCGGGAACGCGGTGCTGTCCCACGCGAACGCAGCGGCCTTGAGGCGACTGAAGCCCTGCTCCATCTTGATGGCCATCATCTCCACCGCGATGATCGCGTCGTCGACGAGCAGGCCCAGCGCCAGCACCAGCGCGCCCAGCGAGATCTTGTGCAGGCCGACGCCGAACAGATCCATCACGGCGAAGGTCATCGCCAGCACGAGCGGGATCGACAGCGCGACCACGAAGCCGGTGCGCAGGCCGAGCGAGAAGAAGCTCACCAGCAGCACGATGGCGACGGCTTCCGACAGCACGCGCACGAACTCGCCGACCGACTCGGTCACGGCCGCGGGCTGGTCGGCGACCTTGCGCAGCTCCATGCCGGCGGGCAGCGTTCTCTGCAGGTTGGCGAACTCGACTTCCAGCGTCTTGCCGAGTTTGAGGATGTCGCCGCCTTCCTTCATCGCAACGCCTATCCCGATGGCGTCCTCACCCATGAAGCGCATGCGTGGCGCCGGCGGATCGGAGAATCCGCGGCGCACGTCGGCGACGTCGCCGAGTCGGAACGTGCGGTCGCCGACGCGGATCGGGAACTCGCGGATCTCGTCGACCGAGGTGAACTTGCCGCCCACGCGCAGCGGCACGCGCGTGCTGCCGGTCTCGAAGAAGCCGGCGGGTACCATCGCGTTCTGCTCGTCCAGCGCCTGCTGCACGGCCGCCGCGGGCACGCCGAGCGTGGCCAGCTTCACGTTCGACAGCTCGACCCAGACCTTCTCGTCCTGCACGCCGAACAGCTCGATCTTGCCCACGTCGGGCTGCTTCTGCAGCGCCAGCTGCACGCGCTCGGCGTAGTCCTTGAGCACGGCGTAGTCGAAACCCTTGCCGGTCAGCGCGTAGATGTTGCCGAAGGTGTCACCGAATTCGTCGTTGAAGAACGGCCCGACCACATCGCTCGGCAGCGTCGGGCGGATATCGCCGATCTTCTTGCGCACCTGGTACCACAGCGGCCCGATGTCCTTGGAGCGCAGCGAATCCTTGGCGACGAACATCACCTGAGATTCGCCGGCGCGCGAGTACGAGCGGATGAACTCGTACTGGCCGGTCTCCATCAGTTTCTTCTCGACGCGCTCGGTGACCTGCCGCGACACTTCTTCCGCAGTCGCGCCCGGCCACAGCGTGCGGATCACCATCACCTTGAAGGTGAAGGATGGATCTTCGCTGCGCCCCAGCCGCAGGTACGAGAACGCGCCGGCGATCGCCATCACCAGCATCGCGTAGACGATCAGGCTGCGATGGCGCAGCGCCCATTCGGAGAGGTTGAAGCGCATGGGGGCGTGGGCTCAGTTCCTGGATCTTCGTTGCTGACGGAGAAGGCGCGGCGCTTCACGCACTGCCGGCGCTCTCCCCCATCCCGTTCCCTTCCCCCGCAAGCGGGAGAAGGGCGTGGGTACCGGGCGGGACCAGACCTTGCGTTGCATGGTCAGCATCCCGGTGACCGGCGTCGCTCACTTCATGCTGATGGGACGGTTGTCGCGATCGACCGGCTGCACCTTCTGTCCGTTGCGCAGCAGGTGGCCACCAGCCGCGACCACCCAGTCGCCCGCAGAGAGGCCGCTCTTCACCGGCACGCGGTCTTCCCCAAACGCACCGATCTGCACCGGCTTGAGGTTCACGGTCGACGATTTCGCATCGACCACGAACACTGCGGGCTGGCCGCCTTCGCGCTGGAGCGCGGCGATCGGCACGCTCAGACCGCCGTTGCCGTCGGTCGGCAGGAACACGCGCGCACTCTGGCCCAGTTCGAGCGCGTCGGCCGGCGCATCGACGGTGACGCGCGCGGCGTAGGTGCGCGACGCGGGATCGGCTGCGGGCGAGATCTCGCGGATGCGGCCGTTCCAGCGCTTGCCGGTCTGCGACCACGATTCCACCTGCACCGGCTGGCCGGGCTTGATCGAAGCGACCATGCCTTCGGGCACGGCGAAGGCGATTTCGCGCACGCCATCGGCTGCGAGCGAGAACACGCTCTGGCCGGCGGCCACGACCTGCCCGGCTTCGGCCTGGCGCGCCGCGATCACGCCATCGCGCGAGGCGCGCAGTTGCGAGTATTCGGCCTGGTTGCGGGCGACTTCGAGTTCGGCGCGCGCGGCATTGACCTGGCCCTGCGCCGCGGTCGCGGCGGCGTTCTGCGCATCCAGCGTGGAGCGGCTGACCAGTTGTTCGCCGGCGAGTTTGCCGAAGCGGGCCTGATCGGCGCGGGCGCGGCCGAGTTCGGCTTCGGCGGCCGCCAGTTGCGCCTGCGCGGCGCGCGCTTGCGCCTGCAGGTCGCCCGGATCGAGCACGGCCAGCACTTGTCCCTTGCGCACGTGGTCGCCGACCTCGACGCGTCGTTCGATCAGCTTGCCGCCCACGCGGAACGACAGCGGGCTTTCCTCACGCGCACGGACTTCGCCGGCGAACGCCGTGGCGGTGTGGTCGGACGCGACGGGGTGGGTCACCAGGACCGGACGGGCCGCTTCCTCGGGCTTGGCCTGGCCACTGCAGGCCCCCAATAACAAGGTCGAAAGACCGAGCAGCGCGACAGCGGCGCGGTGGGCAGCGGCGGGGAGTCGGCTGCGCATTGCGGAGACCTCGGAGGTTAATTAATGTACCTTTCGGTACTGTATAAATATCGAACTCATTAGTCTAGTATTGCCGCATGACCGCTTCACGCCAGTCCGCAGCCACGCCCCGGCCGGCTGCCAGTACGAAATCCGCCGGTCCCGGCCGGCCCAAGGATCTGGGCAAGCGCGCCGCCATTCTTGAAGCGGCCAAACGGATGTTCACCCTCCACGGTTACGGCGCCAGCATGGACCAGATCGCCGCCGAAGCCGGCGTCTCCAAGCTGACCGTCTACAGCCATTTCGGCGACAAGGACGCGCTGTTCGTGGCGGCGGTGGAGTCGCATTGCGACCTATCGCTGCCCTCATCGCTGTTCGAGCCCGCGCCGGGTACGCCGCTGCGGGAACGGCTGATGGAAATCGCCCGCGCGTTCTACGCGATGGTCACTGCGCCGGAGGCCGTCGCCGGCCACCGCATGCTGTGTTCGCCGCAGATGGCCGGTTCCGACCTGCCCAAGCTGTTCTGGGAGGCCGGCCCGATGCGGGTGCAGGCCGACTTCGCCGCGCTGCTCGAGCGCCGTATCGCCGCGGGCGAGTTGAACATCGCCGACGTGCCGCGCGCAGCCGGGCAGTTCTTCTCACTGCTCAAGGGCGAGCCCCACGCCTGCCTGGTGTTCGGCGGACCGGCGCCGGCGGAGGACGAGATCGAGGCCCACCTGGCCGCGGCGGTGGAGCTGTTCCTGCGCGCCTTCGGGGTGCACGACCGCGCGCCGGCGCGACCGTCCCGCACCCCGGCGTCGCGCCGATGACATCCGTCTTGGTTACTTCTGGCACTCAGCCCGTCCGCGGCCGCGCCGCCATCCTGTGCGCCGCGCCCGCGACGGCCCTTGCGGCCGGAACCGTTACAATTCGCGGTCTTCCGCGCGAGATTTTCCCCCGATGAGCACGATGGATTACGACAAGGCACGCGAACTGATGGTCGAACAGCAGGTACGTCCCTGGGACGTGCTCGACCCGCGCGTGCTCGAGGTGATGGCGACCCTGCCGCGCGAGGCCTTCATCGCCCCGGCGCACCGCAACCTCGCCTACAGCGACCTCGCCCTGCCGCTGGGCCACGGGGAGTTCGCCATGAAGCCGGTGATCGAAGGACGTGCCCTGCAGGGCATCGCGTTCGAACCCGGCGACGACGTGCTCGTGATCGGCACCGGCTCCGGCTACCTGACCGCCTGCGCCGGCCGCCTGGCGCGCGAAGTCATCAGCCTGGAGCGCCACGCCGACCTGGCCGACGCCGCACGCGCCGCGCTGGCCGAACAGGCCGTCGGCAACGCACAGGTGATCCATGCCGACGCCCTGACCTGGACGACCGACCGCCGCTTCAGCGCGATCCTCGTGACCGGCGCCGTCGACACCATCCCGCAGCGTTTCGTCGACTGGCTGCAGCCCGGCGGCCGCATGTTCATCGTGCGCGGCCGCTCGCCGGCGATGGAAGCGGTGCTGGTGCGCAACGATGTCAACGGAGTGCGCATCCAATCGTTGTTCGAAACCGATCTGCCCTACCTCGTCGGAGCGGCCCCCGCTCCGACGTTCCAGTTCTGACGCCCCCCACACGCCCGCGCCGAACGCGGGCGGTTCAACAAGAACGTAAAACGGACAAGGACCTCGCATGATCCGCCGCCCGCTCGTCATCGCCCTCGCCGCCGCCGTGAGCCTTTCGGCTTTGCTGCCGGCCACGGCCTCCGCCGAAGACCTCCTGCAGACCTACGAGCTGGCACGCGGAAGCGACCCGCAACTCCAGGCAGCCGAATCCAACCGCCTCGCCATCCGCGAAGGTTCGGTGCAGACGCGCGCAGCGATGCTGCCGCAGATCGACGGCACCGCCTCGATCAGCAAGGCGCGCAACTACGAGCGCGGCGACGCTTCGCTCAACGCCGACGGCACGCTCAGCGGCGGCAACAGCGAATCGGAGACCACCTCGCGCGGCACCGAAGTGCGCCTGAGCCAGATGGTCTACGACCGCGCCAACTTCACCCGCCACAAGAGCGCCAAGGCGCTCAGCGAAGCCAGCGACTTCCAGCTGCTCGCCGCCGGCAATGACCTGATCACCCGCACCTCGGCCGCCTACTTCGACGTGCTGATCGGCCTGGAATCGCTGGCCGCCGCCGAAGCCGCCGAAGCCGCGCTGAAGAAGCAGTTCGACTACGCGTCCAAGCGCCTGGAAGTCGGCCTTGCGCCGATCACCGACGTGCACGAAGCGCGCGCCCAGTACGACCGCGCACGCGCCAACACGATCCTCGCCCGCAACGAGGTCGAGGACCGTTACCAGGCACTGGCCGAGATCACCGGTCAGCAGGTCCGCAACGTGAAGGGCCTGCCGAAGGACTTCCAGCCGTCACTGCCGGAAACGCGCGACGCCGAAGGCTGGGTGCAGACCGCGATCGACAACAACCCCGCGCTGCGCGCCAAGGAACTGCAGGTCGCCTCGACCGAGGCCGACGTGCAGACCGCACGCGCCGGCCACTGGCCGCGCCTGTACTTCAACGGCAGCTACGGCGACAACGAAAGCTGGGGCGACAGCGTCGTGCGCGACATCTCGCGCGACCTCGACAGCCGCAGCTTCGGCCCGAGCGTCGGCCTGACCCTGTCGGTGCCGATCTACTCCGGCGGCGCGACCCAGTCGGGCGTGCGTCAGGCGCTGGCGCGTCGCGACGTCGCCTCCGACGAGCTGGAGCAGCAGAAGCGCGGCCTCGTGCGCAACACCCGCAACGCCTACCAGACCCTGGTGGCGAGCATCAGCGAAGTGGAAGCGCGCCGTCTGGCGCTGGTCTCGGCACAGAGCGCGTACGACGCGTCGCAGGTCGGCCTGGAAGTCGGCACCCGCACCGTGCTGGACGTCCTGCAGAACCAGAACAACCTGTTCACCGCGCAGCTCGAGTACGCCCGCGCGCGCTACAACCACCTGCAGAACCGCCTGCTGCTGGAACAGGCCGCCGGCACGCTCGACGTGGCCGATGTGCAGGACGTGAACCGTCTGCTCACCGCCAACACCGAAGCGCAGCTGCCGTCGAGCGACGTGCCGACGCAGAACTGATCGCACGCGGTCAGTCGCAGCAACAAGAAAAACCGCCGGTCTCCCGGCGGTTTTTTTGTTGCCCGGCAGGTGGACCACGGTCGCGCTGTTTCAGCGCCTCCGGCTTACTCCGCGGCAGATGGCAGCAACGGCTGCAACAACTCCATCGTGCGTGCGAGCGCGCCGCGTCCGGTTTCGACCAGCGCGCGGCCGGCCGTGGTCATGCGTTCGCGCGACGCGGGATCGGCGAGCAGTTCGGCGACAGCGTCGTATACCGCATCCGCATCGGCGACGACACGCAGCGCACCGGCGTCTTCGAGTCGCTGCGCGATTTCGACGAAGTTGTGCAGGTGCGGACCGGTGACGATCGCGGTGCCGGTGGCGGCGGGTTCGAGCAGGTTGTGTCCGCCGATCGCCTGCAGGCTGCCACCGACGAAGGCGACGTCGGCGCAGGCGTAGAAGCTCATCAGCTCGCCGAGCGTGTCGACCACGAATACCGCGTCGTCGGCCTGCGGCCATTGCTGGCGCGAGCGCGTGGACACGTTCCAGCCGGCCAGGCGCGCGTTGTCGGCAACGATGCGGAATCGCTCCGGATGCCGTGGCGCCCACAGCAGCAACAGATCGGGGAAATGCGCGCGCAGCCGGCGGTGGATCGAGAGCACCGCGGGCTCCTCGTCCTCGTGCGTGCTCGCCGCGATCCACACCGGACGCACGCCGCTGTGGCCGCGGCACGTCGCCGCGAACGCCGCGAGATTGTCGGGCACGGCCACGTCGAACTTGAGGTTGCCTACTTCCCGTACCTGTTCAGGGCTCGCGCCCAGGCGCACGAAGCGCTCGCCGTCGGCATGCGACTGCGCGGCGACGGTGCGCACCGTGCGCAGCGCGCGCGCCACCAGCGGCGCCAGCACGCGGTAGCCGCGCAGCGAGCGTTCCGACAGGCGCGCGTTGAGGATCACGGCCGGCACGCCGTGGTCGCGGCACCCGAACAGCAGGCTCGGCCACAGTTCGGTTTCCATGATCAGCGCCGCGTACGGACGGTAGTGCCTGAGGAACCGCCCGACCGCGCCGGGCAGATCGTAGGGCAGGTAGACGTGTTCGACCGCGTTGCCCCATGCGGCCTGCACGCGCTCGGAGCCGGTCGGCGTGATCGTGGTGACCAGGATGCGCAGGTCCGGTCGCGCGCGGCGCAGCGCGTTGACCAGCGGCACCGCGGCATTGACCTCGCCCACCGACACCGCGTGCACCCACAGCGTCCGCATCGACGGCCGGTCGCCATAGAACGCGTAGCGTTCCTGCCAGCGCAGGAAGTACGACGGCTGGCGCAGGCCGCGCCAGATCAGGTGGTACACGGTGATGGGAGCCAACAGATACAGGGCGACCGAGTACAGGCCGCGCAACAGTCGCTCGATAGGGTCCGTCGGCATCGCGACTAGGATAACGAAGGCCGTGACGGACAGGCGAAGATTCCGCGTCGCCTGCTCGCGCACAGTGGGAACCTGCTGCGCGACGCGGCGCAGGCCATAGAATTCCCGGATGTCCAAGGCCGTCGAGTCCCCCACTTCTCCCGCCTCACCACCGCTCGGCCCCGCCCACTGGCCGATGTGGCTCGCGCTTGGCGTCATGTGCGCCGGTGCGCGCCTGCCGTGGCCGGTGCAGCGCGGGCTGGGACGCCTGATCGGCGCGGTCGCCCTGCGCGTTGCCGGCACGCGACGCCGCGCGGCGCAGGTCAACCTGGCGCTGTGCTTCCCGGAGAAGACGCCGGCCGAGCGCGAGCGCCTGTTGCGCGAGAGCTTCCACGATTTCGGCATCGGCCTGTTCGAATTCGCCCGCGCATGGTGGGGCTCGGACGCGCCGATGCGCCGGACCGTGCGCATCGAAGGACTCGAACGCCTCGACGCGATCCGCGCGCAGGGTCGCGGCGTGCTGATGGTGTCGGGCCACTTCATGACCCTGGAGATCTGTGGCCGGCTGATGTGCGAACAGCTGCCGCTGGCCGGCATGTACCGCCGCCATCGCAGCCCGGTGATGGAATGGGCGGTCAAGCGCGGCCGCCTGCGCTACGCGACGGCGATGTTCACCAACGAGGAAGTGCGCCCGGCGATCCGCCACCTCAAGCAGGGCGGCTTCCTGTGGTACGCGCCGGACCAGGACATGCGCGGCAAGGACACGGTGTTCGCGCCGTTCTTCGGCGTGCCGGCGGCGACGATCACCGCCACGCACCAGTTCTCGCGACTGAGTGGCTGCGCCGTGGTGCCGTTCTTCCATCGTCGCGAAGGCGGCGATTACATCCTGCGCGTGGGCGAACCGCTCGCCGATTTCCCGTCGGCCGACGTCGCCATCGACAGTGCGCGGGTGAACTCGTCGATCGAGGCGATGGTGCGCGAGGCGCCGACGCAGTACCTGTGGATCCACCGCCGCTTCAAGCGTCGTCCGCCGGGACTGGCCTCGCCTTACGCGTGAGGCGACGCGCGCGGACTATTCGCGCGCGAGCAGGCTGCCGGCGTACAGCGCCGCGAGCAGCAACGTGAGTCCGCCCCAGAAAGTCGAATAGAACGCCAGGTGCGTGTTGAGCGGGAACAGCGTCGCCGCCAGCGCCCACATCGCCGGACGCGCGCGTTCGCGCGCGGCTTCGTCGGCGAAGTGCCATGCGCGCCATGCCAGCGCGAGGCCCGCCATCCACAGCAGCAGACCGAACGCACCGGTTTCGCTCAGCACTTCGAGGACGATCTGGTGCGCGTGCAGTGCGGGACCACCGCCCCACGCCGCACGCTGGCCCGGTGCCGGATCGCACGCGGGGAACGCTTCGCGGAAACCGCGCGCGCCGACGCCATTGAACGGATGCTCGCGGACCATGCACGTCGCCGCTTCCCAGATGCGCGCACGCCCCGACAGCGCGCTGTCGACGCCCTCGACATCCGCGGTCAACGCGTGCGCGGTACGCGCGATGCGCTCGCGCACCTGCGGCACCGCGGTGGACAACAGGCCGATGGTGATCGCGCCGAGCACGAACACGCCGAGCAGCTTCTTCCATCCCAGCAGGCGCCAGCCCGACAGCGACAGCGCGACCGCGTAGGTGATCCACGACGCACGCGAACCGGCCAGCACCAGCACCACGCCGAGCGCCGCGGCGCAGAGCAGCCAGCCGACGGTCCCGAGACGACGGCCGCCGGCGAACAGCAGGAACGGCGACAGGCTCGCCAGTACCGGACCGAGCTTGAGGTTGCACGGACCCAGCACACCACTGAGGCGGTCGACCTTGGCGACTTCCTCCGGCGTGCACATGCCGTGGCCGCTGATCGCGTGCTTGATGCCGTCGATGGCGGAGAACAGCGGACTGCTGCCACTCGCCGCCTGCGCCAGCGCATCGACAGTCCAGACCGTGACGATCACCGCCAGACCGATGAAGGTGGTGCGCCGTCCGCGCGGTTCGGCCACCGCCGCCGCGGCCAGCCACAGGAACGGCAGGTAGCGCAGGTCGACCGCCGCTTCGCGCAGCGCGCGCGCGGGATCGAGCGCATCGATCGCCGATACGAGCTCCGGCGTCCAGTAAGCGAAGAACAGTACGCTGGTGAGCGCCCACGCCGGATGACTCAGCAGCTGCGAGCCGCCACGGAAACGCGACAGCGCCAGGCGCACGATCGCCGCCAGCGCGCCGAGCACGAGCACCGCTTCGGCATAGCCCGGGGCGGGCCACAACGCGACATAGGTCAGCACCCACGCCGGCGCCCAGCGCCAGCCGTGCGCGCGCGGCGCGCCTTCAGCGGCGGGGTTCATCGACGAGCTCGGCGTAGACGTCAAGCGTGGCCTCCTGCATCGCGCGCAACGAATCCGGAATCCTATCCGGTGGCGTCGGCGGATGCGTAAGAAGTTCGTAGCAAGTTCGATGCAATGCATCGATGTCGAACGGTGCGACCGTACCGGAAGGTTGCCATTGCGCCAGCAGCTCGCCGACGCCGCCGTGGTTCCAGCCCAGCACCGGCCGACCGACCGACAACGCTTCGACCACGGTGCGGCCGAAGGCTTCGGGCTTGCGCGACAGCTGCAAAACCAGGTCGCTGGCCGCGTAGGCGCGCGCGATGTCGTCGGTGGGCGCGGTGAACGCCACCGACCCGGCTATGCCGAACGTGGCGGCTTCGCGTTCGAGCTCCGCGATGTAGGCCTCGCGGCCCGCTTCGCGCGCACCGGGCAACCACAGGCGCGCGTCGAGCCCATCCGCGCGCAGTCGTGCGAGCAGCACCAGCGCGTCGGCGTGGCCTTTCAGGCGCGTGCCGCGTCCCGGCAGCAACAACAGTGGACCGTCGCCCGCGAGCGCCGGATGCAGGGCGGCGATCGCGGCGCGCGCTTCGCGATCCGGATGCGGCGCGCGCGGGAAGGCCATCGGATCGATGCCGCGCGGAATCACGCGCAACCGCTGCGGCGGCGTATCGGAGTAGTGCGCGAGCACGTAATCGCGCACGGTCCGGGAAACGCAGATCACGCGTTCGCCACGCGTCATCACCGCGCTGTAGCGCGACGGCGAGTTGAGTCCGTGGACGGTGGTGACCCAGCGCGGTCGCTGCGCCTGCGGCACGCTGCTCAGTGCGAACTCGCCGACCCACGCCGGCAGGCGCGAGCGCGCATGCACCACGTCCACGCACTCGCGCACGAACAGGCGGCGCAACGCGACGACGTGGCGGAAGGTCAGCGGCGACTTGTGGCCGATGTCAAGCGCGACGTGCTCTGCGCCCAGCGCGAGCAGCTTCGGCACCAGGCGGCCGCCGCGCGAGACGACGATCGCACGATGTCCGGCCGACACCAGCGCCTGTGCGATTTCGAGAGTGGAACGTTCGACGCCACCGGACTCCAGCGCCGGCAGCAGCTGGACGACGGTCAGTCGCGGCATGGGGCTGCTCCCGGGCGGCCTCATGCGATCGGCACGCGTCGTCGCTGGGGAGCCGTCAGTCTTCGAGCACGAAGTGCGACCCGCAGTACGGGCACTGCACTTCGCCGCCGTCGGCTTCGATCGGCAGGTAGACGCGCGGATGCGAATTCCACAGCGCCATCGAGGGCAGCGGGCAGCTCAGCGGCAGGTCGGCGCGGTGCACGACGTAGCGCTGCTCGGCGTTGGCCTGGGTCGGATGGGCGTTGGCTGCGGTCATGGCAAAAACACGGTTGGCGACGCGGGCCGCAAGTTTACCAGCCCCGGCGCCTTGCCCGTGTCGTGGTCAGGCGGGAAGGTCGAACAGCAGCACGAGGGCCGGCGTTTCGCCGCCACCCTGCACGACCAGCTCGCCGCCTTCGTCCTGGAAGCCCAGCGCATCGCCGGCCCGGAGCACGGTCGAACCGTTCACCGTCGCCTCGCCATGCGCCAGATGCAGCCAGTACAGACGCGAGGGATCCAGCTCGCGACGCACTTCCGCGCCGCGCTCCAGACGCGCCTGCGAGATCGACGCGTCCTGGCGGATCGCCAGGCTGCCTTCGTGGCCTTCATGCGATGCCAGCAGCATCCAGCCGCGCGCGTCGGCCGGGATCGCGTCACGACCGGCCCGGGCGGGCTCGTGATTCAGGCGCGAAGGCTGGATCCACATCTGCAGCACGTGTGCCGGTTCGGAGGCGGACGCGTTGGCCTCGCCGTGCTGGACGCCATGTCCGGCGCTCAGCCAGTGCAGGCCGCCGGTACCGATGACGACGTCGTCGCCGAGGCTGTCGCGATGCGCGAGCGCGCCGTCGACCACGTAGGCGAGGATCTCCATGTTGGCGCGCCGCTGCGTCTCGAAGGCCGCACCGGGCGCAAGCCGCACCTCGTTCAGCACGCGCAGCGGACCGAAGCCCATCCAGGCGGCGTCGTAGTAACCACCGAAGGAGAAGGTCAGCCGACCGTCGCGACCGTCATGGCTGGACTGGCCGCGTGCGGCGGCGGGGCGTTGGACGATCATGCGCGCTCACGGAAGCGGGAACGGGGCGCATTGTCCCCGTTCCCGTCGCGGTTTGCCCGCTTATTCCGCCTTCGGCACTACGGCTTCGGTGGTGATGCGGATGGTGACGTTGTCGCTCACGTTCGGCGCGTACTTGTCGACGCCGAAGTCGCTGCGCTTGATCGTGGTGGTGGCGTCGAAGCCGGCGGCGGCGCGCTTGGCCATCGGCTGCTCGCCGACCTTGTTGATCGTGGTGTCGAGCACGACCTGCCGGGTGATGCCCTTGATGGTCAGGTCGCCGAACACGCGCAGCTTCTTGTCGCCGGCGGCCTCGACCTTCGTGCTCTTGAAGGTGATGGTCGGGAACTTCTCGGCGTCGAAGAAATCGGCGCTGCGCAGGTGCTCGTCGAACTTCACGACGTGCGAATCCAGACCCGCCAGCGGCAGGGTCACTTCGACCTTGGAGCTGCCCACGTTGGCCGGATCGTAGGTGATCGCGCCGTCGACCTGGCCGAAGTTGGCGATCGGGTTGGAGAAGCCGAAGTGGCTCCAGCTGGCGACGACCGAGGTGTGGTTCGCGTCGATCTTGTAGGTGACGGGGGCGGCGAAGGCGGTGGTGCTGGCCACGGCCAGGGCCGCGACGAGGGCGATGCGCTTGAACATGCGAGTGCTCCGTGAGGTGTGGGGTTACAGGATCTGCGCGGCTTCGTCGAACGACAGCCGCGGCGAGCGCGGGAAGAGCTTGGCCGGATCGCCGTGGCCAAGGTTGATCAGGAAGTTGGACTTGATCTTCGTGCCGGCGAAGAACGCCGCATCGACCTTGGCGTTGTTGAAGCCGGACATCGGCCCGCAGTCCAGGCCCAGCGCGCGCGCCGCCATCAGCACGTAGGCGCCCTGCAGGCTGCCGTTGCGCAGGGCGATGGTGTGCAGGGTGTCCTCGGGCTTGGTGTCGAACCAGCCGCGCGCATCGGTGTGCGGGAACAGGTACGGCAGCTTCTCGTAGAACGCCATGTCGAAGCCGACGATGGCGGTCACCGGCGCGGCCAGCGTCTTGGCGTAGTTGCCTTCGTCGAGTGCCGGGGCGAGCTTGGCCTTGGCTTCGGCCGACTTCACGAACACCAGCCGCAGCGGCGACATGTTGGCGCTGGTCGGTCCCCACTTGGCCAGCTCGTACAGCTGGCGCAGGGTGTCGTCGCTCACCTCGCCCGTCAGTTCGTTATGGGTGCGGGCGGTGCGGAACAGCCGGTCCAGCGCCGCGTCGGACAGCGGAGCGGCATCGGCGGGCCGGGAATCGGATTGCGACATTCGTGAACTCCAGGGAGGGCCGCACGACTGCCGCGGCCGAGGATCGAGAGTGTAGAGTCTGGCACGATCGCAACAGCCGACTGTTCCGGAACGGATTGATCACAAACGTGCAACGAATGCGCGACGAATCTGGCCTTTTTCGCCCCTCCGCCACGGCCTCGACCTGGACCCTGACCGACGGTAACGCCGGCAACGTCCGCCAGGCCGAAGCGCTGGCGGCCGCACTGGGCGGGGCCTTCGAGCGCTGGACGCTGCAATCGCGGGCCCCGTGGCGATGGCTGGCCCCGCGCATCCTGCCGGGCGCGCGGCATGCGTTCGGTGACGGCTTCGCGCGGGCCTGGGACACTCCGCCCGGGCTGGCCATCGGCTGCGGCCGACAGGCAGCGCTGGCCAGCCGCCTGCTGCGCTCACGCGGCACGCGCGCGGTGCAGATACTGGATCCCCGCATCGATCCGGCGCACTGGGACCTGGTGATCGCCCCCGAACACGATGGCCTGAAGGGTCGCAACGTGATCCCGGTGCTCGGCAGCCTGCATCCCATCGACGACCTGTGGCTGGCGGCGGCGCGACGCGATTTCGCGAGCTACGCCGCCCTGCCCGGCCCGCGGACCGCGCTGCTGATCGGCGGCGACAGCGCGCACACGCGCTTCGATGCCGGCACCTATGAGGTGCTGCTGGATCGCATCGCCAGCGTCGTGCGCGATGAAAGCGGCAGCGTGCTCGCCACCGCATCGCGACGCACGCCCGCCGACGTTCGCGCGCGACTGCGCCAGCAATTCAGCGCGTTGCCCGGCGTCGTATGGGCGGGCGAAGACGACGGTGCGAACCCCTACGCAGGCCTGCTGGCGTGGGCCGATCGCATCGTCTGCACCGCCGATTCGGTGAACATGCTCTCGGAAGCCGCGGCGACACTGGCGCCGGTGTTCGTCGCCGGGCACGAACGTGTCGGCGGCCGCCCGCGCCGCTTCATCGAACGACTCCTGCGCTCACGCCGCGTGCGCACAGTCGGCGTCGACATGGAGCCGTACGACGTCGCTCCGCTGCGCGAAACCGCACGTGTCGCCGCGGAAGTGCAGGCGCGCCTGCACGGCTGACGCCGTCAGGCGGCGGGCACGTCGTCGAATGCCAGTCCGTGGCGATGCGTCGCGGCGATGATCGACTCGCGCGCGGAGGCGATGCGTTCGTCGATCGGCAAACGGCGCGGACGCCGGTCGAGCGTGCACGCCAACCCTGCGTCGAGCAGCACCGCGTGCGCACCGATCAACGCCTGCACTTCGTCGGCATCGAGCCAGCCATCACTCGCTACCGTCGATATCAGCGCCGGCGTATTGCGCGGCGCGAGCCACGCGGCATGCTCGGCCGAGTGCGCGAGCACCGCGTACTGCAACAGGAATTCCAGGTCGACCAGGCCGCCCTGGCCCTGCTTCAGGTCGAAGCTGCCGGCATCGCTGCGATCGAGTTCGGCGCGCATGCGTCGACGCATCGCGACGACATCGTCGCGCACCGTCTTGGCATCGCGCTCGCGGGAAAGCGTCTGCGCGCGAACCTGTTCGAAGTCCGCACCCAGCGAGTCGTCGCCGGCGATGAAGCGCGCACGCACGAGCGCCTGGTGTTCCCAGGTCCATGCTCGTTCGCGCTGGTAGTCGCGGTAGCTCGACAAGCTCGAAACCAGCAGGCCTTTCGCGCCATCCGGTCGCAGGCGCACATCGACGTCGTACAGACGGCCTGCGCCGGTCACCGCGCCCAGCAGCGCGACGACCTTCTGCGCCACGCGCGCGAACCAGCGCGTGGCTTCCAGCGGACGGGCACCGTCGGAATGCGCATGCTCGCCGCCGGGCGAGTCGTACAGGAACACAAGGTCGAGATCGGAACCAAAACCCAGCTCTTCGCCGCCGAGGCTGCCATAACCGATCACGGCGAAACGCGCACCGGGCACGCGACCGTGCGCCGTGGCGACTTCATGCTCGGCCAGCCGCAACACGCGCGCGACCACGCCGTCCGCGAGCCACGCAAGCTGGCACGCACTGTCGCTAGCGGACTGGCGACCGTCGCGCAACGCCATCGCCATGCGGAAACTCAGCGCCTGGCGCACTTCGTTCAATGCCTGCAGCACGGCTTCGGCATCGTCGTCGGCATCTTCCGCGACGGCGATGCAGGCCGCGTGCAGGGCCTCGCGTCCCGGCAACGGGCCGGCGACGCGCGCATCGAGCAGTTCGTCCAGCAGCAATGGGTAGGCGGCGAGTCGTTCGGCCAGCAGTGCGCTGCGCGTGACCACTTCCACCAGTCGCGCCAGCGCGGCCGGCTGTTCGTCGAGCAGCGCGAGGTAGGCGCTGCGTCGCAGCACGTTGTGCAGCAGTGCGAGCAGGCGACGCAACGCGAGCATCGGCTCGCTCGATGCGGCCGCGCCCTGCAGCAGCGCCGGCATTACGCGGTCCAGTCGCGCACGCGTGCTGTCGGACAGGCCGCGCACGCCGGGGCTGCGGGCGAAATCGCGCAGCACGCCGTCGGCGTTGCCCGCTTCCACGAATCCCGCGTCGCCGAGCACCGCGCTGTCGCCGCCGTCGGGCAGCGCGCGCCAGTACGCGGTGATCGCATCGGGCGCATTGCGCTTGCGTCGCGGTGCGAGCAAGGCCTCGAACTCGGCCGTCACGCGCGCACGCTGCCCGTCGAGCGCTTCGCGCAGCGATGCCCAGTCGGCGTGATCGAGCGCGATCGCGATGCGCGCGCGATCGCCTTCCGCGTCGGGCAGCGCATGCGTCTGCGCGTCGCGCAGCATCTGCAGGCGGTTCTCGAGGCGGCGCAGGAAACGGTACGCGTGCGCCAGCATCGAACCGGCGTCGTCGCTCATCTGCCGCGCCTCGACCAGCGCCTGCAGCGACGGTAACAGGCGGCGGTCGCGCAGCGCGGGTTCGCGGCCGCCGTAGATCAGCTGCAGCGCCTGCACGAGGAACTCGATCTCGCGGATGCCGCCGGGGCCGCGCTTGATGTCGTCGGCCAGCTCCTTGCGTGCCACTTCGGCGCTGATCGATGCCTTCATGCCACGCAAGCCGTCGAGCGCGCCGAAGTCGAGGTATCGCCGATAGACGAACGGCCGCAGGCTTTCGAGGAAACGTTCGCCCGCATCGATGTCACCGGCGACGGGTCGCGCCTTCTGCCAGGCGTAACGTTCCCAGTCGCGCCCCTCGCGCTGGAAGTACTGCTCCATCGCGGTGAACGACCACGCGACGCGACCGGCGTTTCCATATGGGCGCAGGCGCAGGTCGACGCGATGGCAGAAGCCGTCCACGGTGAGCTCGTCGAGCAGTTTCGCCAGCTGCTGACCGAGGCGCGCGAAGTAATGTTCCGCGTCGAGCGCGCGCGCGCCATCGGATTCGCCGTCGTGTTCGTACGCGTAGACGAGGTCGACGTCGGAGCTGAAATTCAGTTCGCCACCGCCGAGCTTGCCCAAGCCGAACACCACCAGCCGCTGCACGTTGCCTTCGCGATCGCGCACCACGCCGTGGCGCTGCGCGAACTCCGCCTCCAGTGCTTCGAGTGCGAGCTGCAGGCAGCGTTCGGCCAGTCGCGTGCTCCCGGCGAGCGTGTCGTCGACTTCGTCCAGCCCGAGTACATCGCGCCACACCAGCCGCGTGGATTCGGCCGTGCGATAGCGGCGCAGTTGCATCGGCCAGTCGGTGCGGTGTTCGGGCGATAGCGTCGGCGCAGGCCACGCATGCGCGCCATCGTCGCGCAGCAGCGACTGCAGCAGCTCGGGTTGGCGCACCAGCGTGTCGATCGCGAAGTCGCTGGCGATGGCGACGCGGCGCAGACGCTCGTGCGTTTGCGGATCGTCGATCGCGTCCGGACTCGAAAGGCGCAGGCGCGCCATCGCGCGCTCGGCGATGGCGTCGATGGCGCTGGAATGCGTGGGGGAATCGGGATTCATCCGCGCGATTCTGGCATGCACGCACGACGATGTTCGCTGCGCACAGGCGTGTCATCGCACTGCGTGATCAGTGTGTCGGCGGCGTTGGTGCGAAGGCGCGCGCGTCTTTCACGACTCACGCCCGGCTGGGTGCGGAGGACACGCAACGCGCGCTCCTGTCTGGCCCTCGCAACGACGAGGCAGGATGCATGCGGCTCGGATGCGGCGGTGTTGGCAAGAATCCTGCCGACCGACAGCAACGGCTGCCTGGGCTTTGGACAAATAAAAAGCCCGCCCCGGTCGAACCGGTTGCGGGCCTGCTCCCTCCCCCACGTCGGGATGCGCGCTGATCGTGAAGGAACCGTTAGGGGCTTTGCACGCTGCAATGCAAAAGAGAACTGTCGGGTTTAAAAAGTGACCCCGGTCGCGCTCCGCGACCCCGCCAAATCGGGGGTCGCGGCGAACCAGGAGGCGAACTCGGGGGCGATGAAGGGTCGGACCACGTCCGCCGGCACGTCCACCACCGCCGTCTCTGCGCTGCCCGGTTGCTGGGTCGGCACGCCCACGGCGAAGACCTGTCCCTGCGAGTTCACCCTGGGGACCAGTTGGCGGGGATCGGCCAGGCCGGCGCTGGCCGGGGCGCCCGGAGGCGCCTCCGGTGTGGTGGCCGCCGGGTCGCGCAGGAACGCCTGCACCGCGGTCCAGCCGGCCGTGCCGGGCATGAGTTCATCGGCCCGCAACAGCCGCTCGCGATCGCGCTGCCAGACGAACCAGTGCTGGGTGAACCGGCTGGAGGCACCCCCGGTGTACAGGCTGCTGTCGGCGCCGATCACGATGAGCCGCGGACTGTCGACCAGCTGCGAGAAGGCCAGCGTCAATTCGTACGGGGCATCGTTCGGCTTGCGCCTGGCGATCGCGCCGTCGAGCGTCGCACGCTGCGTAGTGGCGTACGCCTGCAGTTCTCGCGCGAGTCCCGCCGGAAGGTGCGCCCCGGCCGGATAGCTGATGCCGACGATCGACTGCGCATTGCGCTCGAACACGTCGCGCGGCGCATCGTCGACCGCGACGGGCACCGTCTGCGGCGTGGAGACGGACGGCGGCTTCTCGCGCTGGCACGCGCCCGTGCAGAGGACGAGCGCCATACAGGCCAGGCGCGCGCACGGCGCGAGGCGAAGCACGAACGAACCCACGACGACTCTCCAATTCCAATGAACCGGAGAACGCTATCGGCGCGGTACCGATGCGGCTGTCGGACGATTCTGAAATGGCGTGCGCGCACGAACGCGACGCGCAAAAAAAAGAACCCCGCATCGCTGCGGGGTTCTTCGTGTCGCGAAGGGTGCGTGGACTTAGAAGTCCATGCCGCCCATGCCGCCCATGCCGCCGCCCGGCATTGCCGGCTCGTCCTTCTTCGGCAGCTCGGCGACCATCGCTTCGGTCGTGATCATCAGACCGGCGATCGACGCGGCGTTCTGCAGCGCGGTGCGGGTGACCTTGGTCGGGTCCAGGATGCCGAACTCGATCATGTCGCCGAACTCGCCATTGGCGGCGTTGTAACCGAACGCGCCCTTGCCTTCGATGACCTTGTTGAGGATGACCGACGGCTCTTCGCCGGCGTTGGTCACGATCTCGCGCAGCGGCGCTTCCATCGCGCGCAGGGCGATGGCGATGCCGTGGTTCTGGTCTTCGTTGATGCCCTTCAGGCCGGCGATGGCAGCCTTGGCGCGCAGCAGCGCGACGCCGCCGCCCGGAACGATGCCTTCTTCCACCGCAGCGCGGGTGGCGTGCAGGGCGTCTTCAACGCGGGCCTTCTTTTCCTTCATCTCGACTTCGGTCGCGGCGCCGACCTTGATGACGGCCACGCCGCCAGCCAGCTTCGCCACGCGCTCCTGCAGCTTCTCGCGGTCGTAGTCGGAGGAGGTCTCCTCGATCTGCGCCTTGATCTGCTTGATGCGGCCTTCGATGCCCGACACGTCGCCGGCGCCGTCGATGATGGTGGTGTTCTCCTTCGAGACCAGCACCTTCTTCGCGCGGCCGAGATCCTTGATGGTGGCCTTGTCGAGCTGCAGGCCGACCTCTTCGGAGATCACGGTGCCGCCGGTCAGGATGGCCATGTCTTCCAGCATCGCCTTGCGACGGTCGCCGAAGCCCGGGGCCTTCACGGCGCAGACCTTCACGATGCCGCGGATGGTGTTGACCACCAGGGTCGCCAGGGCTTCGCCCTCGACTTCCTCGGCGATGATCAGCAGCGGCTTGCCGGCCTTGGCCACGCCCTCGAGGACGGGCAGCAGGTCGCGCACGTTGGAGATCTTCTTGTCGTGCAGCAGGATGAACGGATCGTCCAGCTCGGCCTGCATCGACTGCTGGTTGTTGATGAAGTACGGCGACAGGTAGCCGCGGTCGAACTGCATGCCCTCGACGACGTCGAGCTCGTTCTCCAGGCCCGAACCGTCTTCGACTGTGATCACGCCTTCCTTGCCGACCTTGTCCATCGCCTGGGCGATGAGGTCGCCGATGTTGGCATCGGAGTTAGCCGAGATCGTGCCGACCTGCGCGATTTCCTTGTTGGTCGACGACGGCTTGGAGATCTTCTTCAGCTCGCTGACGGCCTCGGTCACGGCCTTGTCGATGCCGCGCTTGAGGTCCATCGGGTTCATGCCGGCGGCGACCGCCTTCATGCCTTCGCGGATCAGCGCCTGCGCCAGCACGGTGGCGGTGGTGGTGCCGTCACCGGCGTTGTCGGAGGTCTTGGAAGCGACTTCCTTGACCATCTGCGCGCCCATGTTCTCGAACTTGTCGGCAAGCTCGATTTCCTTGGCGACGGACACGCCGTCCTTGGTGATGGTCGGGGCGCCGAAGCTCTTCTCGAGCACGACGTTGCGGCCCTTCGGGCCGAGCGTGGCCTTGACGGCGTTGGCGAGCACGTTGACGCCGCGCAGCATCTTGACGCGCGCGTCCTCGCCGAAGCGGATTTCCTTAGCAGCCATGTTCTTTGACTCCGTGATTCGTGATTGTGATTCGTGGAAGCGGGGGTGTGGTTCGTTCCGGGAGGAGTCCGTCGGCGCGGTGCGCCGCGACGGATCGCCGTTCACCGATGGCGAACCACGGTGTTGATCAGCCGAGGACGGCGAAGATGTCGTCTTCCTTCACCACCAGGAATTCGGTGCCGTCGAGCTTGACCTCGGTGCCGCTGTACTTGCCGAACAGCACCTTGTCGCCGACCTTGACCTTCGGCGCGCGGACGTTGCCGTTGTCGAACACCTTGCCTTCGCCCACCGCGACGACTTCGCCCTTGATCGGCTTCTCGGTCGCCGAGTCGGGGATCACGATGCCGCCGGCGGACATCTTTTCTTCTTCCATGCGCTTGATGACCACGCGGTCGTAGAGCGGCTTGATATTCATCGCGACAATCTCCGGGGATGACGTAAGTGATTGAAACAAAGGGGAAAGAATCGAAATTTTAGCAGTCGCCCCGGCTGAGTGCCAACGTCCGGGGCGAAGAAAACCCGGCGAACCGGGATGGGCGAGATGTGGGGGAGCCTGTCCGCCTTTCAAGGGGCGACTGCGTATTGCAGGACGTGAACCCCGATGTGAGAACGCAAAACGCAAAAAGAAAGAGCGCGTCCCCGTGGAACGCGCTCTTTTGGTGCGGAGTTGGCCGTCCTGAGCTTGGCGCGTCCCTGCACCCGTCCCCGAACCTGACGCCTTGTCATGGCCAACAATCCTTGTCAGCTCGGGAATGGATGTTGGGCATTTGCGTGCCCTGCGGCCAGAGCGCGCCTGCTGACGTTGGGTAGCGCCGCGCAGGCAAAACTGTGAGGAGTGTTGGCTTTCATGTATGCCGATCCTGTCATACGCTACCGTTAGCGCACAGCATGGCGTGTATTTTGTTCACCAGGTGAGCACAGGTAGCCAGCCCATGACCCCGCAGCAACGCATTCGTCTCGCCCGGCGCCATGCCGGCCTCTCCCAGGCCTCGCTCGGCACGGCCGTGGGCGTCCAGCGCAGTGCCGTCGGGCACTGGGAGGCCACGCGCGGCAAGTTCCCGAGCGTGTCCCACCTGCGCGATATCGCACTGGTCACCGGGGTCCAGTTCGAATGGCTGGCGACGGGGCGCGGCAACATGAACCTCTCGGCCGAAACGGCGATGGACTCCGTCGCCGCGGCTGACGCGATCCTGATCGAGGACCCACTGGAGCTGCGCCTGATCGCCGCCTTCCGCGAGGCGCCGACCCGCTCTAAGGCACCGCTGGTGGAAGTGGTCGAACAACTGGCCGACGTGCGCACCGGGCGCGGTCGCACCGGCGCCGCGCGCCGATAGGTTCAGCGTCCGAGCAGGCGTCTGACGGCAGCAGGCGGCAGGGCCGCGCAGTCGGCAGCCGGTTCGAACGCGGACGTCGCGGTTTCGTCGCCCTGCACCAGCTGGACGCGCTTGGGCAGCACCGCGTCGCCCAGGCCCACGGTCCAGACCGCGCGGATGACGCCCTGCATCGGCGGCTCGACCAGCAGTGCGCCATTGGCATCGACGTAGACCAGGTCGTTGGCGGAGGAACTCACCCGCTTGCCGGTCTCCAGGTCGATGACGCCGATCGTGGCGGGATCGCGCCAGCAATCCATCGCGTGCTCGCAGCTCAGGTCGATGATCAGCCGCGGCGCGGGCGTCGCCTGGTAGCAGGCGGCGCGAACGCGGATGCCGTGCGCATCGCCCGGCTGGGCCAGGGCGGCCGGCACGGCGAACGCGCACAGCGCGAGGACGGCGATGGAGCGGTACGGCATCGGACCTCCCGTGCCGGTGGGGGCCGGCGCCGGCAGCCTACGCCAAAGCCCCGACGCCCGGGTGACCGGCCGGCCGCAACCTTCCCACGCCCATGCCCGAGGCCGGTGCCCTACACTGGCGCCCCTCATGGCCGCGTCTCCCGCCCCGCCGGTCCGGCTGGTGCTCAGCACCTGCCCCGATCCGCAGACCGCCGATGCCCTCGCCCGCTCGCTTGTCAGCGAGCGCCTGGCGGCGTGCGTCAACATGCTTCCCGGCGTCGTCTCCACGTACCGCTGGCAGGGCGCGGTCGAGCGCGGCGACGAAATCCTGCTGCTGATCAAGACCACCGCCGACCGCCAGGACGCGCTGATCGCGCGACTGCAGGCTCTGCATCCCTATGAACTGCCCGAGGCCATCGCGGTCGAAGCGGTGGGCGGCCTGGCCGCCTACCTGGACTGGGTGGCCGAACAGACCCGAGACGATGACTGACGCATTCCGCTCCCGCCTTCGCGGACAATTCCGTTCCCTCGCCCTGCGCCTGGGCGCCGCCGCGCTGACCGCGCTGACCATCCTGCCGGCGCATGCGGCGATCGACCCGGACGACCTGCTGCCGGTCGACGAAGCCTTCGCCCTGCGCGCCGAAGCACCATCGCCGGACCGCATCGAAATCCGCTGGCGCATCGCCGACGGCTACTACCTCTACCGCCATCGCATCGCCGTGCAGGCCGACGCCGGCTTCGCTGCACAGCCGCTGCAGCTGCCCAAGGGCGACGCGCACGAAGACGAGTTCTTCGGCAAGGTCGAGACCTACCGCCAGGCACTCACCGCGGTGCTGCCCGGCACGGCGAAGGCGCGACAGGTCACGCTGAAGATCAAATACCAGGGCTGCGCCGACGCGGGCATCTGCTACCCGCCGCAGACGCGCAGCGTGAACGTCGCACTGCCGGCATCGGCGGGCGCGAACGCCGACGAACAGCCGGTGGTGAACTTTGGTGCCGCGCGTTCCGGCGCACCGCTCAGTGGCGGACTGTTTGGTGGAAAGACCGGTGCCACGGACGCGCTGCCGCTGCCGCCGGAACAGGCGTTCGGCTTCGAGGCGATCGCCGGCGACGGCAATACGTTGCTGCTGCGCTTCACGCCGGCGCGCGGCTACTACCTGTACCGCGACAAGACCACGCTGACGCTCGACGACGCGGCGAAGCGCGCCGGCTTCGCGCTGGGCGCGCCGCGCTGGCCGCGGGGCGTGGCACATCGCGACGAACATTTCGGCGACGTCGTGGTGTTCTTCGACCAGGTCGAAGTGCCGGTGCCGCTCGCGCGCCGCGAGGCCGGCGCCACGCGCCTGCATCTCACCGCACGCTTCCAGGGCTGCCAGACCGACGGCATCTGCTATCCGCCGATGACGCGCGAAGTCGATGTCGCGCTTCCTGCCGGCGTGGTCAAGGCGCTCGATGCGGCGCCTGCGACGACCGCGACCTCGACGGCTCCGACTGAAGACGCGACCGCCGTCGCCAGCGCAGCCCCAGCGACCGCAGGTAGCGAGGCGATCCCCGCGACCGCTGCAACAACGGCGCCGTCCGCGACCACCGCTGACGAAGCCAACCTGGCCGAAGACAGCCGTCTCGCCAAGGCGTTGTCCGGCCCGAACCGCTGGTGGGCGCTGGCGAGCTTCTTCGGCTTCGGCCTGCTGCTGTCGTTCACGCCCTGCGTATTGCCGATGATCCCGATCCTGTCCGGCCTGATCGCCGGCCACGGCCCGGGCCTGGGCGCGCGCCGCGCGTTCTCGCTGTCGTTCGTGTACGTGCTGGCCAATGCGCTGGTGTTCACCGTCGCCGGCGTGATCGCCGGCCTGGTCGGCGCGAACCTGCAGGTCGCGTTCCAGACGCCGTGGGTGATCGTGGTCTTCGCGCTCATCTTCATCGCGCTCGCGCTGTCGAGTTTCGGCCTGTACGAGCTGCAGCTGCCGACCGCCCTGCGCAACCGCCTGGGTTCGATGACCGACCGCCAGCGTGGCGGCTCGTGGGTCGGCGTGGCGATCATGGGCGCGCTGTCGGCACTGATCGTCGGCCCCTGCGTGGCGCCGCCGCTGGCGGCGGCGGTGCTCTACATCGGCCAGACCCAGGATCCGGCGTTCGGCGGTGCGGCGTTGTTCCTGCTCGCGATGGGCATGGGCGTGCCGCTGCTCGCATTCGGTGTGGCCGCGGGCAAGGGCCTGCCGACCAGCGGACCGTGGATGGTCGCGGTGCAGCGCGTGTTCGGCTTCATCTTCCTCGGCCTGGCGATCTGGATGCTGTCGCGCATCCTGCCGGCGGCCGCCACGCTGGCGTTGTGGGGCGTGGTGCTGCTCGCCGCTGCGGCCGCGATAGCGGTCGCGATCCGGGCCGCGCACGGCGCCGGTGCGCGCGTGGTCGGCTGGACCGCCGCGCTGGTGCTGGGTCTGTTCGGCGCGGCGCAACTGGTCGGCGCGATGGCCGGCAGCCATGATCCGCTGCAGCCGCTCGCCGGCCTGCGCAGTGGCGGCGTGCGCGAAGCCGAGCTGCCGTTCCGCAAGATCAAGTCGCTGGAGGATCTCGACCGTGAGGTCGCCGCGGCCAAGGCGGCCGGCAAGCCGGTGATGCTCGACTTCTATGCCGACTGGTGCGTGTCCTGCAAGGAAATGGAGAAGTACACCTTCCCCGAACCTGCCGTGCACCGCGCGCTGTCCGGTTTCGTCCTGCTCAAGGCCGACGTGACCGCCAACGACGACACCGACCAGGCGCTGATGAAGCGGCTGGGCATCATCGGCCCGCCGGCCACGCTGTACTACGCCGACGGTGCGGAACGCCGCGAGCTGCGGCTGTTCGGCTTCGAAGACGCCGACAAGTTCGTCGAACGCGCGAACCGGGCCGCGCGCTGATGGGTTCGACCGGCAAGATCCTGCTGGTCGCCGCCGTGGCCGGCGTGCTTGGCGCCGGCGCGGGCCTGTGGCTCAACGGCCCCGGCCCGTTGCTGCGGACCGAGGTCGGCCAGCGCGCGCTGCAGTCGGCGATGGAAGCCACGGCGCCGAAGCCTCCCGCCGACCTGGCCGTGGCTCGGCGCGGCGAGGTCATCCCGGCGCTGCAGCTTCCGTCGCTCGACGGTCGCAACGTGGCCCTGCCCGCCGCCTACGCCGGGCGGCCGCTGCTGATCAACCTGTGGGCCAGCTGGTGCGGGCCGTGCATCGAAGAGATGCCCGAGCTCGACCGCTTCGCCGCCGCGCAGGGTGCGAACGGCACGCAAGTGGTCGGCATCGCGCTGGATGATGCGGCCGCCGTCCAGGACTTCCTCAAGCGGATTCCGGTGCGCTACCCGATCCTGCTCGACCAGGCCGGACCGCGCGACGCGGGCGTACAACTGGGCAATCCGAAAGGGGTACTGCCCTACACCGTGCTGGTGTCCGCCGACGGACGGCTGATCAGGCAGAAGATCGGGCCGTTCCAGCACGGCGAAATCGACAACTGGGTCGCAGATTAGAGCGACCACTCAAACAACTGATTAAATTCCGCGAACTTCGCCGATACGGCACCGAACGTCTGGACACCCCGACGGGCATGGCGCACACTGCCGCCCTTCAGACCCGTTCGATGGGAATTCCCGGTCCGCGATGGCGAAGCTGCTGGTCCTGCATGGCCCCAACCTCAACCTGCTCGGCACACGCGAGCCGGAGGTCTACGGCCGCACGACGCTCGCCGACATCGACGCCGACCTGCGCGCCCGCGCCGAGTCTGCCGGCCATGCGTTCGAAAGCCTGCAGTCCAACGCCGAGCACGTCCTCGTCGACCGGATCCAGGCCGCGCGCGAGGACGGGACCGCCTTCGTCCTGATCAATCCGGCCGCCTTCACCCACACCAGCGTCGCCGTGCGCGACGCGCTGGCGGCGGTGGCCCTGCCCTTCATCGAAGTCCACCTGTCCAACCCGCACCGCCGCGAACCCTTCCGCCACACCAGCTACTTCAGCGATCTGGCCGTGGGCGTGGTGTGCGGCTTCGGCGCGGACAGTTACCGCTACGCCCTCGACGCGGCCCTGGCCCGGCTGGCCGCGTCGCCCTGATTCCAACCGACCTGCCCGCGCTGAGCGGGCGCATGACCTAGAGGCCCACCATGGACCTGCGCAAAATCAAGAAGCTGATCGACCTGCTCGAAGAATCCAATCTCGCCGAGATCGAGATCAAGGAAGGCGAGGAGTCGGTCCGCCTGGCCCGTACGCCGAAGGGCATCGCCGTGGCCGCGGCCCCGGTGATGCACGCCGCACCGGTTGCCGCGCCCGTGATGCCGATGCACGGCCCGACCGAGGCCGCCAGCGGCGGCACGCCCAAGCCCGTCGCCGACCTGCCGCCGGGCCATATCGTGCGTGCGCCGATGGTCGGTACGTTCTACGCCTCGCCCTCGCCGGACAAGCCGGCGTTCGTCAGCGTCGGCCAGGCGGTCAAGGCCGGCGACACGCTGGGCATCATCGAGGCGATGAAGATGTTCAACCCGATCGAAGCCGACGTCGCCGGCACGGTGCTCAAGGTGATGGTCGAGAGCGGCCAGCCGATCGAGTTCGACCAGCCGCTGTTCGTGATCGGGTGAGCGGGATTTCGAGCGGCGCCAGCCGCGAGCCCGCGAACGCCAGCGGGCATGCGAGCCCGCTGGCCGGGGGCACAGCCCCCAAAACCTTTAACGGAACGATCCCATGCTCGACAAAGTTGTAATTGCCAACCGCGGTGAGATCGCGCTGCGCATCCTGCGCGCGTGCCACGCGCTGGGCATCCGTACGGTCGCGGTGCACTCCACCGTCGATCGCAACCTCAAGCACGTCGCGATGGCCGACGAGTCGGTCTGCATCGGCCCGGCGCCGTCCACCGACAGCTACCTCAACATGGCCTCGATCATCGCCGCGGCGGAAGTCACCGACGCGCAGGCGATCCATCCGGGCTACGGCTTCCTGTCCGAGAACGCCGACTTCGCCGAACGCGTGGAGCAGTCGGGCTTCATCTTCATCGGCCCGAAGGCCGACACGATCCGCCTGATGGGCGACAAGGTCGAAGCGATCCGCGCGATGAAGTCGGCCGGCGTGCCCTGCGTGCCCGGCAGCGGCGGTCCGCTCGGCGACGATCCGGCCACCAACGTCAAGATCGCGCGCGAGATCGGCTATCCGGTCATCGTCAAGGCGGCGGGCGGCGGCGGCGGTCGCGGCATGCGCGTGGTCCACACCGAAGCGCACCTGACCGCGGCCATCCAGACCACCAAGTCCGAGGCCAAGGCCGCGTTCGGCAACGACATGGTGTACATGGAGAAGTTCCTGGAGAACCCGCGCCACGTGGAGATCCAGGTCCTCGCCGACGGCCAGGGCAACGCGATCCACCTGGGCGAGCGCGACTGCTCGATGCAGCGCCGCCACCAGAAGGTCGTCGAGGAAGCGCCCGCACCGGGCATCACACCCGAACAGCGCGCGGAAATCGGCAAGGTCTGCGTCGAGGCCTGCCTGCGCATCGGCTACCGCGGCGCGGGCACGTTCGAGTTCCTGTACGAGAACGGCCGCTTCTACTTCATCGAGATGAACACCCGCATCCAGGTGGAACATCCGGTCACCGAACTGGTCACCGGCATCGACCTGGTGCGCGAGCAGCTGATGATCGCCGCCGGCCACAAGCTATCGATCAAGCAGAGCGACATCGTGCTCGAAGGCCACGCCATCGAGTGCCGCATCAACGCCGAGGACCCGGAGACGTTCATGCCGTTCCCGGGCCTGATCCAGCATTTCCACGCACCGGGCGGCCCGGGCGTGCGCGTGGACAGCCACATCTACGAAGGCTATCGCGTGCCGCCGAACTACGACTCGATGATCGGCAAGCTGATCGTGCACGGCCCCGACCGCGAGACTGCGATCGCACGCATGCGCGTGGCGCTGAGCGAGATGGTCGTGGACGGCATCAAGACCAACGTGCCGCTGCAGCAGCGGATCATGTCCGACGCCGGTTTCCAGCAGGGCGGGATGAACATCCACTACCTGGAAAAGCGGCTGAAGGAACAGAAGGAAAAGGCGCTGTCGATCGTCTGACCGCCACGGGCCGCGGCGTCGCCGCGGCTTTCCACCCGGAGCTTCCATGAATTCGCGCCTCGCCCTTGCCCTCGTGCTCGGACTGGCCTCGTCGCAGGCCATCGGCGCCAAGCCGCGGCCGCAGAACTGGCTGCAGGTCGAAATGGCCGGCGTGTCGCCGGCCTTCGTCTCGAAGCTCTATCGCGACCAGCTGCTCGGCTGGTACCGCGACAGCGGGACGATGGACGAAAGCGAACTGAAGGTATTGCCGGACGCGGAGTACTTCGCGTTCCGCCCGGACCTGACCCGCTTCGCGATCGACAACGGCGAGACGGCGGGGCAATGGACGTTCCTGCCGCCGCAGAACGGACACTGGCCGGAAAGCGCGGTGCAGATCATCGACCGCTCCGACACGATCAACTACCGCATCGTCGCGCGCGTGTACTGCGATCCCGCGCAGGCCGCGTGCCGCAAGCTGCGCGACGACACCGCGGCGATGATGCCGCCGGAGCCGCCGACCGACACCGAAACGGTGAGCTACGGCGCGTGGCGCAAGCTCATCGAACAGGAAACCTGCACGCCTGCCCCGAAGGAGATGGCGGCACCGCCGTATCCGGATTCGATGGCGCGCAACGGCGAAGGCGGTCGCGTGGAATTGCGGCTGCTGGTGAATCCGTGCGGCGAAGTGCGCGCGGTGCGCCTTGCCGAATCCTCCGGCTGGCCGCTGCTGGACCAGTCCGCGATCACCACCGCATGGCGCTGGCGGATCCGTTCGGAACGCGAGCCGGCGGGACAGATGGTGAAGGTGCCGGTGGACTTCGTGCCTCCGATCGAGGCGATGCACCACCGTTCCGAACGCCCGGGCCGCTGAGCCCGGGTTTTCGACGCGTTCGTCGTTACTGGAGCTGCGCTTCGGCCGCTGCGTCGCCGGCCGTGCCGGTCTTGCCCGGAGCCGACGGTACGCGCTGCGTGTGCGGGATCGGATGCACGCCGGACGTCGAGGCCGGACTGACCACCATGACGTACTCGCTGGAGCCGTCGGGCCAGACCACCTTGAACGTGCTGCCCGGCGGCAGCGTCGAGAACGGCGCGCCGCTGCTGGCGCGATACACCGCCGCGACCTGCGCCGCACCGGACATGCGCACATCCTCCGACGAATGCACGGTGGTCACCGCGACCTGCGACAGATCCTTGTACTCGTCGCCGAGCACGTCGATCATCACGCCCGCCGCGGCGACCGAATAGGTGGCGAACAGCAGCACCCAGAAATACCGCGCGACCTTGTCGGCCCATCCTAGCTTCTTCATTGCTTTGTCCTCTTCTCGCGCATGAGCGAGTCGATCATTTCGTTGATCACTTCCGCGCCCTGGCGCGGTACGGCGGCGTCGAAGACGAACCGCTCGAAATCCTGTTGCGGATCGCGCGAACAGATACCGCCGTTCGCGCAATACGAGGTCATGAGTGCGCCGTTCGGACCGCAGTCCAGGCCCAGCCGGCACGCGGCGAGTTGCCATGCGAGCTCGGCGAACTGCGTACCGGCGACCTGGTCGGCGAGCGCGGGCTGGCCGCTGGCGGCGATGCCCATGCCCGGCGACAGCGCCGAATACGCTTCCGCGTCGCCCGAACGCTGCACGCGCTGCACGAGGTCGCGCTTGTATTCCGCGGTTTCCTGCAGCGGCGCGCCCGAGGCCAAGAGCGAAGCTTCCGCCGCGAGGCTGCCGGCCTGCGCGGCTTCCATGCGCTTGAGGAACACCAGCCGTGGCGTGATCTCGTCCTGCGGCACGAAACGCGAGCAACGCTGGCCCACGCGCTGGCGCGCGGCCACCATCGCCGGCGAACCGCGCATGTTCATCTCGCCGATCGCGCGCGTATCGCGGTCGTACGCGGCCGGCGCCATCGCGAACGACGAGCAGTAGTCGTACACGCGGCTGACCATCCAGATCGCGTCGGCGTCGTTCTCGCGCACCGCCGCTTCCAGCGATTGCACGTAGGCGTACAGATCGTCGCTGGCATCGAAGCGCGCCCGCACGGACGTCGGCGCAACCGTCGCCGCGTCGGCGACGCCGATGTCGTTCGGGCGCACGCGGTCGTCGGTCGCACCGGCGCGCGTGTCGAGTTCGGCATCGACCACGGTCGCGATACTGACCGCGCCCGGATGCACGAACCCACCATCGCGGTAAAGCGCAAGCGCGGCCAACGCAGCGATGCCGAGCACCACCATCGCCGACCACGCGAGCAGGCGCGTTCCACCCCAGTGGGGCGAACGTCCTCTCAACCCGGTTTGCAGGGTGTTGGCCATCGGCTCGCGAATCCAAACGTGGCGGCCATTCTAGGGCAATCGGGTCGCCCATCCGGGGCAAACAGCCTGAATGCGCGCACTGCCATGACGGCCGGCGAAGACCCGGCTTTACGGCGCCGGCGCCACGGCCCACCATGACCGCCCACGCCGCCCCACGTCCGTGCCCACCATGCCGTTCCTCGAACTTTCCCTGCCCTGCACCGAAGTGCAGCAGCCCCGCTACGAACGCGCGCTGGAGAGCGTCGGCGCACTGGCGGTCACGCTCGCCGACGCGCATGCCGACGCGCCCGACGAACAGGCCATCTTCGAGCCCGGCGTCGGCGAGCAGCCGCTGTGGAACGAGCTGGTCCTGACCGCCCTGTTCGCGGCGGGCACGCCACAGGAACTGCTGCTGTACGCACTCGACGCCGCCGACGAGGGTCTGGACTGGTCGCGTGCGAGCTTCCGCGAAGTCGCCGATCAGGACTGGGAGCGCGCGTGGATGGACCAGTACGAGCCGCTGCAGTTCGGCCGGCGCACCTGGATCGTGCCGTGGAATCATGAGCTGCCGGCCGGCGCCGACGCCGCCGATGCGGCCGTGGTACGGCTCGATCCGGGCCTGGCTTTCGGTTCGGGCACGCATCCGACCACCGCGCTGTGCCTGCAATGGCTCGACACGCTCGCCGACGAAGGCGCGCTGCGCGACGCGCGCGTGCTCGATTTCGGCTGCGGCTCGGGCATCCTCGCGCTGGCTGCGCTGAAGCTCGGCGCGATGCAGGCCATCGGCGTGGACAACGATCCGCAGGCGATCACCGCCACCGCCGACAACGCCGAACGCAACGGCGTGGCCGATCGTCTGGCCGTGTACCTGCCGCAGGACGAACCGGCCGACACCTACCCGGTCGTGGTCGCCAACATCCTCGCCTCCGCGCTGGTGGCGCTGGCCGACACGCTGGCCGCGCGCGTCGCGCCGGGCGGCCGCATCGCGATGTCGGGCATCCTCCACGGCCAGGAGGACGAAGTGATCGAACGCTACGCTAAGGACTTCGAGTCGCTCCGCGCCGAGCGCCTCGAGGACTGGATGCGCGTCACAGGCGTGCGCCGCCACTGACATGCCGCATGGGCGGCATGCTTGAATAAGGGCATGTTCGTTCCCTGCCCGCACTGCGGTTTCCTGGTCGCACTGATCGTCCGCGAGGACGGTCCGCCGCAGCGTTGTCCGCGCTGCGACGGGCTCGTGCAGTCGCCGGTCGAGGACGGCGCCGATTCGGAAGCGATCGCCGACACCGCGGAGAACACAGCGCCCCCCATCGAGGAATCCGATGCGGATGCGGCGTCCGTGGAACCGGCCAGCGATGACGTCGCGGCGAGCGACGCCGTCGATGCGGATGCCGACGTTGATGCGGATCCGGCACCCGCGCCGAGTTACGAGGAAGCCATCGCCGCGGTGACCGCGACCGCAGCGCCGGCGCGCGCACGCCGGCGTGCGCGACCGCGACGCAAGGGCGCGCCGAGCTTCGCGCGACATGCCGTGGCCGCATCGCCCGCGCGCACGTCGTGGCGCGGCTACGCCATCGTCGCCGGCCTCGCATTGTTGCTCGCACTGCAATTGTTACTGGCGCAACGAAACGACCTCGCCGCCGATCCGCGCTGGCGACCGCTCGTCGCCAGTCTGTGCGGCGTGCTCCAGTGCGAACTGCCCCCGTGGCACGAACCCACCGCGTTCACCATGCTCCAGCGCGGCGTGCGGCCGAAGGCCGGCGACAGTGGCGTGCTCGCCGTCGAGGCGAGCTTCCGCAACGACGCGCAGTGGCCGCAGCCCTGGCCCGTACTGGTGCTGAGCCTCTCCGACGTCGACGGCCGCCCGGTCGGCCAGCGCGCGTTCACCCCTGACGAATACCGTCAGTCGCACCGTGCCGGCGACGCATTGCTGCCCGGCCAGAGCACGACGGTCGCGTTCGATGTGGTCGAGCCGGCGCCGCGTATCGTCGCCTTCAGTTTCGACTTCCGCTAAGCGACGGCCATCACATTGTCGCCTGCGACAGACGCGCGCTAGACTCCGCTTCCCGTCGGCCAGGACCGGACGACGAACGCCACACTGGGGAATCCGTTGAACGCCGCCATCGACCGCACCGACGCCGCACGCACCGCGCCCCGCGTGCCGTTGCGCGACCACGTCGCCACGTCGATCCGCCGTTTCCTCGGCGACCTGGACGGCTGCGGCACCGAAAACCTCTACGAAATCGCACTGCGCGAGCTGGAAATCCCGCTGTTCGTGGAAGTGCTGCAGCACTGCGACGGCAACCAGAGCCGCGCCGCGGCGATGCTCGGCATCCACCGCGCCACGCTGCGCAAGAAGCTGCGCGAGTACGGGCTGGACTGAGCCCTTCCGGCTTCGTTCCGGCCCTTGTAACCCCCGAGCCGTAATCCGCTAGACTCCGTTCGACCGGCTGGGGAGCCGGTTCTAACGAGACCATTGCCGCGTACCGGGCGTCGTGCCGGTGGACGCGGCGCAGCCGGGGGAAGCTGTCCAATGCGAGTCGTCGTGTCCTTGCCTGCGCGCATCGCGCCGGCGCTGGTGCTGTTCGCGTCCATGATCCTGCCCGCGGCCCACGCCGCGACGAGCAAGACCATTCCAGTGGTGTCCAATCCGACGCCGATCGCCGTCTACGTGCCGCCGTCGTCGCTGACCGCGCGCACCTACGTGCCGATCAGCAACATGTGGATCGAGCCGGGCAAGGCATTCGCCGACGCACTCGACGAAGTGGGCAAGAAGTACTTCCCGGCCATGCAGCTGGTGCCGGGTGCGACCGACGCACCGTACGCACTGCTGGTCGACATGGCGCCGAAGTGGTCGCGCGAAACCGGCAAGCCGGTGCTTACGGTGAAGTACTCGGTCCACGGCCTCGACGGCAAGCAGCTGCTGTTCGGCAGCATCGATCAGACGATCCGCGGCAGCAATCTCAACGCGGGCGCCGCCACCGCCTCGGGCCTGGCCGTGCAGCAGATCATGTACGCCATCCAGACGCGGCTGAAGCCCGACGCCACGCAGTTCCCGGCGAACGCCTCGACGGCGAAGATCGACCTCACGCCCTACGTCGACCGCGAAAAGCCGCTGCGCACCGGCACCGCGTTCTTCGTCAACAAGACCGGCCAGCTGCTGACCGCGGCCCACGTGTCGCGCGATTGCACGCTGCTGGAAGCGCACCAGGACGGCACCACCTTCGCGGTCACCTCGCGTGCGGCCAGCGACCTGCTCGACATCGCCGTGCTCGACTCCGGCAAGCCGCGCGGCACCGCCATCGCATTGCGCCAGGGCAACGAGATCGTGCTCGGCGAATCGGTCACCAGCGTCGGTTTCCCGCTGCAGGGGTTGCTCGGCGACTCGCCCAACGTCACCCGCGGCAACATCAGCGCGAGCAAGGGGCTACGCGGTTCGCTGGGCATGTTCCAGTTCTCCGCGCCGATCCAGCCCGGCAACAGCGGCGGCCCGATCGTCTCCGACAACGGCGAACTGCTGGGCATGGCGGTGAGCACGCTCAACGCGGTCGCGCTGGCCCAGCTCGGGCAGATCCCGCAGAACGTGAATTTCGCGCTCGACGCGACGTACGTGGCGAAGTTCCTGCAACGCGAGAAGGTGCCCTTCGACGTGATCCGGGCGCAGGGCGCGGGCAGCATGCAGGCCGCCAACCAGGCCGCGCTGACCAACACCGTCCAGCTCAACTGCTACCAGTGAGGAGGCGCGCCATGATCCGCAAGCCGATGCTCGTTCTCCTGCTCGCACTTCCGCTGTCCGCGACGGCCGGGCAATCGAAGGTCGCCGCGCCGCTGGCGCCGGTTCCCAACGGCATATCGCCGGCCAAGCCCGTGGTTGCCGCTCCCGCGGCACCGGTCGCCGTCGCGCAAACGCCGGTCGCGCCCGTCGCCACGACTGTTGTCTCGCCGCCGATCCCCGTGGTCGCGAACGGCAGCACGCCGGCGAAGCCAGCCGCTCCCGCCGCCAATGCCACGATACCGCCACCGCCGGTGCAGGTACCGGTGATCGCCAGCGGCGCATCGCCCACCGCCGTGGTGGTGTTGCCGCCGATGAAGTTCCTCGCGTCCGTCGCCCAGGACGAAGTGCTCACCGCGCTCAAGTCCGATCCGGCGTTCGTCGCGCTCGACAAGGAACTGGCCGGCAGCCCGCTGGTGCTGGTGGTGACGCACACCGTGCGGCCGACCGCCGCTGGCACGGCCGCCGGGTTGCTCAGTGCGATGTTGTCCGGCGGCACGCTGGGCATCCTGCCGGTGGTCACCAACGATCGCCTGGTCGTCCGCTACGAAGTGCTGTTGAACGGCAAGGTCGTCACCAGCTACACCTTCGAACGCACCGCCACGCGCGCGCAGAACATCTGGACCGCCGGTTCCGACGGTACGGAGGGGCTGGGCAAGGGCGGCATGGAATGGGTCCAGTCCACCGCCAGGGAAGTCGCCACCAAGCTCGCACACGACCCGGCGATGCTCGCCGTGCGCGACGAGATCGAGTTCTACTTCCCGAGCACCACGGTCAAGGCCGCCAGCACGGCCAAGCCCTGACGACCACTTGGCGCAGGACGCAGGTCCTGCGCCGGGTCGGCCGGTCCGGCACGCGGCGTATAATTCCGGGGCTTTCCGCTTCCCAAGCCCCCCAATGAACCTCGATCCTGCCGCCTCGCCGGTGAAACTCCGCCGCGCGCTGCTTTCCGTTTCCGACAAGACCGGCCTGCTCGACCTGGCCCGTGCGCTGCACGGCCACGGCGTGGAGCTGCTGTCCACCGGCGGTACCGCCAAGGCGATCCGCGATGCCGGCCTGCCGGTCAAGGACGTCAGCGACGTCACCGGCTTCCCCGAAATGATGGACGGCCGCGTCAAGACGCTGCATCCGATCGTGCACGGCGGCCTGCTCGGCCGCGCCGGCACCGACGACGCGGTGATGGCGCAGCACGGCATCGCGCCGATCGACCTGCTGGTGCTCAACCTGTATCCGTTCGAGAAGGTCTCGGCGAATCCGGACAGCACGCTCGACGAGATCGTCGAGAACATCGACATCGGCGGCCCGGCGATGCTGCGTTCGGCGGCGAAAAACTTTGCGCGCGTCGCCGTCGCCACCGATGCGGCGCAGTACGCGGGCATCGTCGAGGAACTGGCGAACAACGACGGAGCCTTGTCGGCACGCACGCGCTTCGCGCTGTCGGTGGCCGCGTTCAACCGCGTGGCGCAGTACGACGCGTGCATCAGCGACTACCTGTCCTCGCTGCAGGACGACGGATCGCGCGCGCTGTTCCCGGCGCAGCAGAACAGCAACTTCGTGAAGGTGATGGACCTGCGCTACGGCGAGAACCCGCACCAGCAGGGCGCGTTCTACCGCGACCTGTGGCCGGTGCCGGGCACGCTGGCGACCTTCACCCAGCTGCAGGGCAAGGAGTTGAGCTACAACAACCTCGCCGATGCCGACGCCGCGTGGGAATGCGTGCGCCAGTTCGAGCGTCCGGCGTGCGTGATCGTCAAGCACGCCAACCCCTGCGGCGTCGCCGAGGGCGTGGCCTGCGGCGATGCGTACGAACTCGCCTACGCGACCGACCCGACCTCCGCGTTCGGCGGCATCCTCGCCTTCAACACGAAGCTCGATGCGGCGACGGCCAAGGCCATCCTCGACCGCCAGTTCGTCGAAGTGCTGATCGCACCGGACTACGAGGACGGTGCGCTCGACTACGCGAAGAAGAAGGCCAACGTGCGCGTGCTGCGCATCCCGCACGGCGAAGGCCGCAACAACTTCGACGTGAAGCGCGTCGGCTCGGGCCTGCTGATGCAGACCAGCGACATCCGCGAAGTCACGCGCGATGAGCTGAAGGTCGTGACCAAGCTCGCGCCGACACCGCAACAGATGAACGACCTGCTGTTCGCGTGGCGCGTGGCGAAGTTCGTGAAGTCCAACGCGATCGTCTACGCGAAGGACCATCGCACCATCGGCGTCGGCGCTGGCCAGATGAGCCGCGTGTATTCGGCGCGCATCGCCGGCATCAAGGCGACCGACGCGGGTCTGGTCGTGCCGGGTTCGGTGATGGCCAGCGACGCGTTCTTCCCGTTCCGCGACGGCATCGACGCCGCCGCGGAAGCGGGCATCAAGGCGGTGATCCAGCCGGGCGGTTCGATGCGCGACAACGAAGTCATCGCCGCCGCGGACGAGCACGGCCTGGCGATGGTCTTCACCGGCGTGCGCCATTTCCGCCATTGATCAGGTCTTCGCGAAGCCCTGATGCGTTGCGATCATCCCCGCCCCGGCGGGGATGATCGTTTCCGGATATCGGATTCCGGGCGCTGACCGCGCCGTAACCGCACCCGCGGCAGACTTCGCCGAAGGAGGCATGCCATGTGGATCCGCACCGAAACCCAGGACGATCACGACGCAATCCGCGCACTGCTGCGCGCTGCCTTCACCGACGTGCCGGGCGCGGGCCGCATCGAGGTGGACTTCGTCGATGCGCTGCGCGAAAGCGGCGACTTGAAGCTCTCGCTGGTGGCGGACATCGACGGGCGCATCGCCGGCGTGGTGGTGTTCTCGCCGGTCGACATCGGCGACGGCACACCGCACTGGTACGGATTGGGCCCGGTCGCGGTGATGCCGCAGGACCAGCGCCACGGCGTCGGTGGCGCGCTGATCCGCGCGGGTCTGGCGGAACTGGCCGAACGCGGCGCCGCGGGCTGCGTGGTCCTGGGGGAACCCGACTACTACGGCCGCTTCGGGTTCCGCGCCGACCCTCGCCTGCGTTACGGCGACGTGCCGGCGCAGTACTTCCAGGCGCTGGCCTTCAACGACACCGTTCCCCAGGGCGAAGTGCGCTACCACGCCGCGTTTTCGGCGGCGGAATGACGCCGGACGCGACGCATTCAGGCCGATGACCGGCCGCGACGGCGTTGTGATCAGAACAGGACCCGCACGCCTGTCGGGTCGCGGGGGCGCGCAAGGCCCCGTAAAATCGTGGCCCCGTCTTGGATCCCCCGCAGGAGCGCGCGCATGAAAATCCTCGTCATCGGTTCCGGCGGTCGCGAACATGCCCTGGCCTGGAAGCTCGCGCAGTCGCCGCGCATCAGCGAGGTGCTGGTCGCGCCGGGCAACGCCGGTACCGCGACCGAGCCCAAGTGCCGCAACGTGGACGTGCCCGCTTCCGATATCGACGCCCTGCTCGCTCTGGTCGAACGCGAGGGCGTGAGCGTCACCGTCGTCGGTCCCGAAGGCCCGCTGGTCAACGGCGTCGTCGACCGCTTCCGCGCGGTAGGCCACCGCATCTTCGGGCCCACGAAGGACGCCGCACAGCTCGAAGGCAGCAAGGCGTACGCCAAGAACTTTCTCGCCCGCCACGGCATTCCGACCGCGCACTACGCGGTGTTCACCGAGGCCGAGGCCGCGCTCGAATACGTGCAGGACAAGGGCGCGCCCATCGTCATCAAGGCCGATGGCCTGGCCGCCGGCAAGGGCGTGATCGTGGCGATGACGCTGGCCGAAGCCGAAGCCGCCATCACCGACATGCTGTCCGACTACGCGTTCGGCGCGGCGGGCGCGCGCGTGGTGATCGAGGAGTTCCTCGAGGGCGAGGAAGCCAGCTTCATTTCGATGGTCGACGGCAAGACCGCGCTGCCGATGGCGACCAGCCAGGACCACAAGCGCGTCGGCGACCGCGACACCGGCCCCAACACCGGCGGCATGGGCGCGTATTCGCCCGCGCCGGTGGTCACGCCGGAAGTGCACGCACGGATCATGCGCGAAGTCGTCGAACCCACCGTGCGCGGCATGGCGAGCGACGGCATTCCCTTCACCGGTTTCCTCTACGCCGGCCTGATGATCGACAAGAGCGGCGCGCCGAAGGTCATCGAATACAACGTGCGTTTCGGCGATCCGGAAACGCAGCCGGTGATGCTGCGCCTGCGCTCGGACCTGCTCGACCTGGTCGAGGCCGCCATCGACGAACGCCTGCACACAGCGAAGGCGCAGTGGGATCCGCGCCCGTCGCTGGGCGTGGTGATGGCCGCCGAAGGCTACCCCGGCACGCCGCGTACCGGCGATGTCATCGGCAGCTGGGACGCGCCGGAAGTCGACGACGTGAAGGTCTTCCACGCCGGCACACAGGTCGAAGGCGAACACGTCGTCACCGCCGGCGGTCGCGTGTTGTGCGTGTGCGCACTGGGCGACAGCGTCGCCGATGCGCAGCACAAGGCGTACGAAGCGGTCGCTGGCATTTCGTGGCACGGCGAGTTCCACCGCCACGACATCGGCTGGCGCGCGATCGAGCGCGAGCGCTCCGCCGAACCGGCCTGAACCGCGTCCTCCCTCTCCCCTTGTGGCGACCGAAGGGAGTGCAGAGCTGAGAGGGACAGGCCGCCGCAGGCGGCCAGGGAGAGGGGAGTCAGCCCGCTCCCTCCTCCGGCGGCGGCTGCAACGACACCGCCACTTCCTCCAGCGTCGTGATCGCGCCTTCCAGCGCGTCGTAGAACTGCGACTGCCGCGTCATCAGGTCCTCGATCGTCCCGGCCTGCTTCAGCTTCGACAGCTCGCCGTCGAACATCAGCCACTGCGTCGTCAGCAGCTCCACGTTGTTCTTCGAGTAATGCCGCATCTCCTTGAGCTGCAGCACCGTGTCGTTGACATGCTCCAGCGGCGACTTGGTATCCGCAGTCATGGCGAGCTCCTCGTGTCGGGCCTGGATCGCAGGGTACGCAGGCGAAGCTGGCTCGCTTGTGAAACCCGGAGGCGTCGGTTCAAGATAGAGTGAAGGCGGCGTCAAGCCGCACGCGCGAATCGCGTTTCCAGGGGACAATGATGGCCCATATCCGCACGGCGCCTGTCGTTTCCGCAACGATCGCGATGCTGGTGGTAGGCGCGACCGCCGTCGCGTGGCCGGTACTGGCGCACCGGCTCGATCAGTGGAAGCGACAACGCTCCATCGTCGCGGCGGACGACTCGACGCAATGGGACATCATCCGCACCTATCTGGAACACGAACGCCAGCGCACCGACCGGGTGAGCACGCTGTACTTCGACACGAAGAGCGCTGCGCTGTGCTCGCTCGACAAGCCCGAGCCCTGCGACCGTTACGAATTTATTTCGGCCGGACGCGAGGGAGCATTGGTCGATCGGTCCTACGCCGCTGTTCCGATCGAACTCCAGTTGCAGCTGGATCGCATCGCGCTGGCGAGGACGTACAACCCGGACCCGCGAATGCCTGCCGTGCCCACGCTGGCAAACGCCGAACAGGGCGCGTTCGAGCGTGCCTGCGATAACGCGACACCTCCCGATCGACCGATACTGATCCGGATCAGTCGCGCCGCTGTGGACGAGGCGAGTCAACGGGGCATGGCGATGGTGCAGCTGAGGTTCTGCGACGGGAGCAGCCGATTCTTCGTCGCCAGCTTCCTGCGCGAGGGCGCGAACTGGACGGTATCCGAAGGCGATGTTCTCGAACGCAAAGGACGGTGGTAACGAATGGAACGGATGACGGCGCTCACCATCGCATGCCTGTTGCCCTGCATGGCCCTTTCGGCTTGCTCCCGACGCGATGAGAACGAGACGGCCATCGAAACCCGCATGCTTCGGCTCGCTGGCCCGCAGGCGGAGCAATGCGGAGTGATTCGGCACGGAATGGATCACGGCGACGGGTGGGACTGTGTGCAGCGCGCCGAGCGCGAAGGTCGCTCATTCTGGATGGCCATGCAGGCGCGTCCAACCGATGCTGCTGTCTGGCACGTGGCCGTGAGGAACAATGCAGCAGAGCGCTTCATCGTCTTCTACTCAAGCAACCGCTTCGGACAGTCCGCGTTCGAACCGCATTTCGACATCCAGCCGTGCAACGAACCATTCGTGCTGGCAGGCACGCCGAAGCTTCCGTTGACGTGCGGCACCACCCCGCCATGACGACGGCCCCGGCCTTCTTGACGCCGACCTAACACCCCGCCTGCCGCAATGGCGCAGGCCCGGTTCATAGGCGGGGAACCATGAAGCTCAAGCGCATCGTCGGATGGACCGCGGTGGCGGTCCCGGTCGCCCTGCTCGTCGCCTTCGCCATCGCCTACGTCCGTTCCGACAACGACTGCGCCGAACGGCGCGCATCGGCGCCGGCGCATCCGATGAAGGCGATCACGTACTGCGAGTACGGGCAGGCCGACGTGCTGGCGCTGGAGGACATCGAAAAGCCGGTGCCAGGCGAACACGACGTTCTGGTGAGGGTGCGGGCCGCCGCGGTCAATCCGCTGGACTGGCACTACATGCGCGGCACGCCTTACGTGATGCGCATGGGCAACGGCCTGCGCAAGCCGAAAGGCGCGCGGCTGGGCGTGGATTTCGCGGGCACGGTCGAAGCGGTGGGCCGCGGCGTCACGAAGTTCAAACCCGGCGACGAAGTATTCGGCGGGCGCACCGGTGCCTTCGCGCAGTACGTGACCGTGCACGAGGACAAGGCGGTGGCGCACAAGCCGGCGAACCTGTCGTTCGAGCAGGCCGCGTCGATCGGCGTCGCCGCGATCACCGCGCTGCAGGGATTGCGCGACGCCGGAAAGCTGCAATCCGGGCAGAAGGTGCTGATCAACGGTGCGTCGGGTGGCGTGGGCACGTTCGCCGTGCAGATCGCCAAGGCGATGGGCGCGGAGGTAACCGGCGTATGCAGCACGCGCAACGTTGCGATGGTTCGTTCGCTCGGCGCGGATCACGTGATCGATTACAAGCGCGAAGACTACACGAGCGGCGACGCACGCTACGACGTGATCCTCGACAACGTGACCAACCGCGACCTGTCCGACAACCGGCGCGTCATGCAGCCCGACGGCCGTTACGTGCTGATCGGCGGCGGCGGCCCCGACGCGGGCAACTGGATCGGTCCCTTCGCCGGACCGCTGAAAGCGCTGTTCGTCTCGCCGTTCGTTTCGCAGGACATGGGCCTGTTCATGGCCGACTTGAACCAGAAGGACCTGGACGTGCTGGCCGGACTCATGCAATCGGGCAAGGTGACGCCGGTGATCGACCGGCGCTATCCGCTGGGCGAGGTTCCCGCCGCGATCCGCTACGTCGAAAGCGGCCGCGCACGCGGGAAGGTGGTCATCGTGGTGGAGTGAGGCGCGATCCCCGGCGAAACCCGAAGCGCGTCACGCCCCGACCCCGGCGCCCTTGGCTTCGAGGAATGCGGTGAAGTCCGCGAAGCGCGCGATCGGCCGTGCGGTCGCGTCGCCCTTGTGCGTCTGCACGATCTCGCCGCTCAGGCAGTCGAGCGCGTACGGGCACGCGTCGGCTTCGTCGCCGATGCACACCAGGTGCCAGGGCCACGGCGGCGCGCCGTAGATGCCGTGCCGGTATTCGGTGGTGCATCCAATGATGAGATCAGCGGTGTCCAGCACGGTGGTGTTGTCCGGATAGTCGCCGCGCGTGCGCAGAAAATCCGCGTAGGCGGCGGGCAGCGTCAGCTGTAGCTCGGCCTCGACGCGGTCGACCTCCTGCACCGACATGCGCAACACCGGATCCTCGGTCAGCTGCGCGGACGCCGCACCGTCGTAACCGTCGCGATAGAACGCCCACCACAGCATCGGCCCGGCGATGACGACGAGCCCCAACGCAACCGTAATCGCAGCCTGCAACGACGACATCGTGACGACCTCCCTGTAAGCGATGGCCTTCCCACGCGCCGGCGAAGCCGCATCGCGTGCCCTCATCCTGAAGTACCCCTGTGGCGATACTAGAGGCACGGGCGCGCCAGGTCACGTGCAAGGAAGACCTGTCTGGAGGCCGACGGGGACGGTGGCGCCAGCGTCGGCTGCGGCTAGCGCATACTCCCCGGACGCACGTGGATCGACAGGAGTCTCCATGCCCGCCCGTACCCGACGACTCGTGGCCTTCGCCCATGTGGCCGATGTCGAACGCAGCATCCGCTTCTATGCGGACCTCGGCTTCCGCGCCGCCAACACCGTGGTGCCGGAAGGCGGCAACGCGCCGGTATGGGCGTGGCTCGCCAGCGAGAACGCCGACTTGATGGTCGGCCAGGCATCGGACCCGGTCGATGCCTCGCAACAGGCCGTGCTGTTCTACCTGTACTACGACGACATCAAGCAGACACGCGCCACGCTGATGGAGCTTGGCCATCGTCCCGGCGACATCAAGTACCCCTTCTACATGCCCGGTGGCGAATGCCGGCTCGAGGATCCCGACGGCTACGTGCTGATGCTCGCGCAGATCTAGGGGACTCGAATGGACGACGCAAGGAGGCGACATTGACTCGATGGATGCGGATTTCGTGGGCGATCCTTGCGGTGCTCGCCGCGGTCGTGGCCTTTGGCGCGATCGCGCAGCACATCGCGTCGCGATCGGTCGAAGCACCATTGCGCCTGACGCCCGGCGCCAGCGCCACGCTGCTGCTGGATCGCCCTGTGCGCGATCGTGTCCGCCTTTCTTTGGACTTCGCTCGACCGACGCGGGCGGCGCAGCGTCCTGAACTCGGCGACTTCTCCGCACGCAAGACGAACAACGAATTGCGATTCGCGAACCCGGGCGAACGCATCCTGTTGCGCGTCGAGGAGCCGGGAGGCACGAGTGTCTACGAAGTGCTTCCCGCAGGCGGCTACAGCCGCGACAGCATTTCGCGCAACGCGGTGCGCTTCATCGACGATGGCGACGATCACCGTTTCGCGTGGCCGCCCGTGCTTTCGCCTCGATCGATTCCCGTGGGCCGTTCGACGCTGAAGGTCACCGTCATCGAGACCGGGTCTGCGATTGCGGGCGAGAACGTCATCCTCCAGGCCGAACCGCCGCTGGGTTTCAAGCGGGTCGCCGAAGGTTACGACTGGCTGGTGTGGTTCTGGCTCTGGCCGGTGTATGCCGTGGTGCTGGGCATCGCGGGGCTGGTGTTGTTGCGAAAGACGTTCCGGCGATCGAGGACACGAACGCTGATCCTAACGATCGCCACGCACGGTTGAAGTTGCGACAACTTCGCGTTGCTGCATGTGCAACGCGTGCGCAGACTCGCGGGCAAGGAGACTCGAATCTCCTTGAACAGCGGAAGCCGCCTCCGCAACACGGTGGCTTTTTTTGTGCCCTATCTGGGCACATCCGACGCAGCGCTTTGCGTCGGGAGGGCGGCTAATACAAGACCCGCAAGGGGAATACGCCCAGCCGATGTTCACGGCATTCGAGCCTCCCGACACCTCGCGTCGACGCGAGCCGGCTGGACTGCCTGGAGATTCCGATGCGAAACGGACCCCGCAACACCACCGCTCCGATGCCCAGCTACGTGCTGCCGCTCGACGCGTACCTCGCCCTCACCAACACCCGCGACCACCTGCGCCTGCTCAGCGAACTCGCCGAACCCCGCAACGACGACGACCGCGACCGGATCGTCGTCACCACCGACGCATTGGCACAGTGCTTCGACCGGCTCGCCGGCGCGCTGGACGAGGCGCTGGAGCGGATCGAGCGGCAGTGATCGATGCCACCCACACCGTGGGTCGATCCGACTTAACAGGCTCCTGCTTCGGCCAAGCGACCCGTCCGCTGCGTATTCATGCGCATCCGCCCGATCCGTTGTAAGAAGGTCTTCGCGCCAAATTTTCACGATCTGGTGTAAAAGCGCGTCTGGCTTCAGGGGAGCCAGTGAAGGAACGGTCGGGCGGCCGGAGCATGCCGCGCCGTGGCCGTGAGAAACGTTCGCCTGCCGTGGCAGCGCGAACTGCCTAGTTTTCTTGCGCCGCCGGCTCGCCGGCATCACGGATCAGAGGCGAGGAGACGAGTTCGATGAATCAGAACACGGGGACGGAACGCGTGACCGACGCACAGTGGGCAGAACTGGAAGAGGCCATCAACCGCGTGCAGGCGCTGCTGCAGCCCATCATGTCGCTGGTGGAAGAGGACGCCGACGGGATTCCGGCGATCGAGGACCTCACGGACGATGAAGCAGATGGCCTGACACCCAGCTGATTCCGCGGGCGCGGAATCAAAACATCCGCAGCACGAACGCCGTCACCGGGTTGGCCGGATCGGACAGCAGTTTGGCTGTGAGCAGCAGCGACATCACGACCAGCAACGGGCGGATCACCTTGCCACCCACGCGCATCGCCAGGTGCGCGCCGATCTGGCCGCCGAGCACGCTCGACAACGCCATCAGCAGGCCCAGGGTCCACAGGACCTTGCCGCCGACGATCAGCGCGAGCAGCGCGGCGACGTTGCTGGCGAGGTTGAGCAGCTTGGTGTGCGCGGTCGCCGACACCAGGCCCATGCCGAACAACGCGACCAGCGCGGTGGCGAGGAACGAGCCGGTGCCGGGGCCGAAGAAGCCGTCGTAGAAACCGATCGCGGACACGATGAGCAGCAGCGCGGTCGTGCCCAGACGGCTGTGGCGGTCTTCCTCGCTCGCGCGCGGGGCGAGCAGGAAATAGACCGCCATCAGGATGAGCAGCACGGGGATCAGGCCCGACAGGAACGCCGGATCGAGGCGCTGCAACGTCCACGCACCGAACACGGACCCGACGAAGGCACCGAGCGCGGGCCAGCGGAAGCGGCGGAAATCGATGCGCCCCGCGCGTGCGAATGCGACCACGGCACTGGCGGTGCCGAAGCTGCTCTGCAGTTTGTTGGTCGCGATGGCGTTGACCGGCGGAATGCCGGCGGCCATCAGCGCGGGGATGGTCAGCAGGCCGCCACCGCCGGCAAGTGCATCGATGAGGCCCGCCACGAACGCCACCCCCATGAGCAGCGCGATCACATCACCACCGAACTCCATGCGTTTCCTTGGCCCCGGCGAAGGATGGGCCGGCGGGGGCGGGATTATTTCATGGCGCGCAAGACGCGCCCCTCTTCCGCCCTTCGGGCACCTTCTCAGCTCTGCACTCCCTGCGGTCGCCGCAAGGGGAGAAGGAAAAGCCAAAGCGATCGGGCACACCGGCTTCTCCCTCTCCCCTTGCGGCGACCGCAGGGAGTGCAGGGCTGAGAGGGACAGGCCGCGCAGCGGCCAGGGAGAGGGTGCGGCTTTTCTTTCCACGACCGTTTGCTAGGCTCGCCCGATCCGAACGGGACGATGCGGGCGCATGGCGTACAGTCAATTCGATCTGCTGCGGCAGCGGCGCTTCCTGCCGTATTTCTTCGTGCAGTCGCTGGGCGCGTTCAACGACAACGTGTTCCGGCAGGCGATCATCGGCCTGCTGGCGTACATGGCCGTCGATCCGCAGGACCGCACGCTGTACACCAACCTCGCGCCGGCGATCTTCATCCTGCCCTACTTCCTGTTCTCGGCGACGGCGGGACAGATCGCGGAGAAGCTGGAGAAGTCGCGGCTGATCCGCATCACCACGACGATGGAAATCGCCATCATGTCGCTGGCGGCGGTGGGCTTCCTCACCCAGAACATGGTCGTGCTGCTCATCGCACTGTTCGCCACCGGCGTGCAGTCGACGCTGTTCGGGCCGGTGAAGTATTCGATCCTGCCGTCCGTGCTGAAGCCGGAGGAGCTCACCGGCGGCAACGGTCTGGTCGAGATGGGCACGTCCCTGTCGATCCTGGTCGGCATGATCTTCGGCGGCCTGATCTTCGCCGTCGCCGGCACCGCCGGGCCGGTGGTCGCGGCGATCGCGGTGATCGCGCTGGCGGTGCTGGGTAACCTGGTCAGCCGCGCGATCCCGCGCGTGGACGCGGGCGCGCCGGACCTGCGCATCAACTGGAATCCGATTCCCGAATCGCTGGCGATCTGGCGCCTCACGCGGCGCCAGCTGGCGGTACGCAATTCGGTGCTGGGCGTGTCGTGGTTCTGGTTCGTCGGCACGGTGCTGACCTCGAACCTGCCGGGCTATGCGGATGCGAACCTCGGCAACCCCGATGGCCGCCTGTACATCTTCGCGCTCGCACTGTTCTCCGTCGGTACGGGCGTGGGTTCGATCCTGTGCGAGAAGCTGTCGGCGCGCACGGTCGAGATCGGACTGGTGCCGCTGGGCGCGTTCGGCATCAGTGCGTTCATGATCGACCTGTACTTCGCGCGCAGCGGTGCGGCGCCGGCGCAGGTGTCGACGATCGCGGCCTTCCTGCAGCTTCCGGGCAGCTGGCGCATCGTCATGGACCTGACCGCGATCGGCCTGTTCGCGGGCTTCTTCGTGGTGCCGCTGTTCGCGCTGATCCAGAGCCGCACGCCCAAGGGCGAGCTGTCGCGCGTGATCGCCGGCATGAACATCCAGAACGCCGCCTTCATCGTGCTCGCGGCGGCGCTGGGCATCGTGCTGCAGCGTTTCCTTGGCTGGTCGATCCCGCAGCTGTTCCTGGCACTGGCGATCGCGAACGCCGTGGTCGCGATCTACATCTTCACGATCGTGCCCGAATTCCTGATGCGCTTCCTGAGCTGGCTGCTGGTGCGCACGCTGTACCGGCTGCGCCTGCACGGCATCGAGAAGCACGTGCCGGACGAAGGTGCAGCGCTGATCGTGTGCAACCACGTGAGCTACATGGATGCGCTGGTGCTGGCGGCGAGCATTCCGCGCCCGGTGCGCTTCGTCATGTACTACAAGATCTTCAACATCCCGGTGATGAGCTGGATCTTCCGCACCGCCAAGGCCATCCCGATCGCCGGCGCCAAGGAAGACCCGGCGCTGATGCAGCGCGCGTTCGACGAGATCGACGCCGCGTTGGCCGAAGGCGAGCTGGTCGGCATCTTCCCCGAGGGCGCACTGACCAAGGACGGCGAGATCGCGCCGTTCAAGTCGGGCGTGGAGCGCATCCTCGAACGCGCGCGCGAGGCCGGTCGACCGGTGCCGGTGGTGCCGATGGCGTTGCGCAACATGTGGAGCAGCATGTGGAGCCGGCGCGACGGCCGGATGGCGCGCATGCGCGTACCGCGGCGTTTCCGTGCGCCGGTGGAAGTGATCGCCGACACGCCGGTCCTCGATCCGCAGGTCGATGCGCAGGTGCTCGAGGTCCGCGTGCGACACCTGCGCGGCGACGCACCCTGACGTCCGCCACGGACCGCTGCTAGCATCAAGGCGAGCCGCCGGACCCGGCGGCCGGACCATTCTCCAGGGGAACGCCATGAACGTACCGCCGCCGTTGCCGTCGCAGTCGCCACCCCGATCGATCCCGACCTACCTGGTCTGGGCGATCCTCATCACCATCGCGTCGCTGTTCTTCTGCTGTGTCGTCGGCACCATTCCGGGCATCGTGGCGATCGTGTTCGCCGCGCAGGTCAACAGCAAGCTGGACCGCGGCGACGAATCCGGCGCGCTCCGCGCCTCCAGCAACGCCAAGCTGTGGTGCTGGATCTCCACCGGCCTGTGCATCGCCGGCCTGCTGTGGACGATCTACTTCTTCAGCAGCGGCGGCATGGCGCAGTACCAGATGATGCTGGAACAGCTGGAACAGGCGCAGCGCCTGCAGCAGTGAGCACCACCGGGCCGCAGACGGCTTCGACGATGCAGGCGCGCAACGCGCCTGCATCGCGTGCGCTGGTGCTGTCGGGCGTGCTGGCGGTGGGGACCGCCGGCGCGTGGGTGCTGCACCGCTTCGATCCGGATTCGGCGTCGAGCCTCTTCCCGCCCTGCCTGTTCCATCTCGCTACCGGGCTGTATTGCCCGGGCTGCGGGATCACACGTGCGCTGCACGCGTTCGTGCACGGCGACATCGCGCGCGCGTGGTCGATGAATCCGCTGCTGTTGTTCGCGCTGCCGGCGCTCGCGCTGGTGCTGTGGCAGTGGGGCACGCAACGCACGCTGTTGCCTGCGGCGATCAATCGCCGCCTGCACGATGGCGTGTGGTGGATCGTCGTGCTGCTGGCATTCGGCGTGCTGCGCAACCTGCCGTGGCCGGCGTTCGCGTGGATGGCGCCGGGCTGATCAGGCGACCCAGCCGGCGATCACGAACAGCGCCAGCACCGCCAGCCACACCAGCAGGCTGCGCCAGACCAGGCTCATGGCATCGCGCAGTTCCGGCACTTCGCCGGTGAACTGCGGCACCGGTGGTGGCGCGACCAGCCCGCCTTCGCCCGCGTCGATCCCGCCACCGGCTTCGACGTAGTCCGCGGCTTCGTCGGCCAGTTCGCACTTCACGCTCGCGCGCGCGACCGTGCCGAGGAACCGACGGCGTGGATCGAACGACGCGCCGCCGGCTTCGCGCCACGCACCGAGCACGGTGTCGAAGTTGCCGACCAGCGCCAGCGCCAGCGTCATCAGCTGCGCGACCGGCCAGTCGAGCCACGCCATCAGCGTTCGCGCGCCTTCGCGCGTTTCGTGCGGCAGGATCGAACCGGCCTCACCTTCCGCCGCCAGCGCCGTCAGCCGATACAGCAGCGCGCCCACCGGGCCGAGCAGCAGGAACCAGAGCAGCACGCCGAACCAGCGGTGCTGCGCATTGCGGAAGACGGCTTCGATCAGGCTGCCACCGTCTAGCGTCGCCGGCATCGCGCCCTCGGGCCAAAGGCGCGAAGCGGCTGTGCGACGCGACGCGGCATCGGGCGCATCGGCGACGGCATCGACGTCGAGGTCGAGGTCGCGCGGACCCCACGCATAGAACAGCACGGCGACGCCGAACACCAGGCTCGCCAGGCCGAACAGCGTGTCGTGCAATGCAAGCTGGAACAGGCCGACCGCGAGCAGCGGCGGCACCAGGGCGATCAGCAGGCCCCAGCGTCCGCGCCAGAAGCCGCCTTCGGGAAAACGCGTGTCGAGCCAACGCAGCCAATCGCGATACCAGCCGTAGTGCCGCAACGACACCGCCAGCGACTGGGCCATGTGTCCGAGCACGAGCGCGACGACGACGGCGATCAGGGTGGCGGACATTGCGCGGAAGGCCCCGGCTAGCGTTGGTCTTCCTGGATTCTAGCGCGGCACGCGTGCCGGACCGGCCATCGCAGGCGGCGTGGCGCTCATGACGGGCAGCCGGTCACGGGCATCGCTGGACGTCGGGCAGAGTTCGCGATGGTGAGGCAGGCAAGCGCCCGCCCGGCTTCACGGCGCGGGCTGCGCCGCGAGCCACTGCTCGATCAGCCAGCGCGAGATCGAGATGGACGGCGACAACACGGGACCTTCGCCGTCGTCGTGCGCGCTGCCCCATTCGCCGCGCATGCGTGCGGCGCGCACGTCGTCGACGGTGAACCAGCGCGCGTCCTCGAGTTCATCGCCGACCTGCGGTTCGTCCGCGTCGGCATCCGCGGCGAAGCCGAGCATCAGCGCACCCGGGAACGGCCACGGCTGCGACGCGAGGTAGCGGCAGCGATGCACGCGAACGCCGGTTTCCTCCAGCACTTCGCGCGCGACGGTCTGCTCCAGCGATTCGCCCGGTTCGACGAACCCGGCGATGACCGAGTAGCGACGCGCCGGCCACGCGCTCTGGCGCCCGAGCAGCAGGCGCGATCCGTCGCTGACAGCCACGATGACCGCGGGATCGGTGCGCGGGTAGTGTTCGACGCCGCATTGCGCGCACGTGCCCTGCCAGCCCGCACGCGTGAGCGCGACTTCGCCGCCGCACACGCCGCAGAAGCGATGGCGGCTGCGCCAGTGCTGCAGCGCGCGCGCTTGGGCGAACACGCTGGCGTCGAACGCAGACCACAGCGCGGCGGCGCTGCGCAGGTCGACGCGACGCGGCGCAGTGAAGGCGGTGAGCCGGGCATCGAGTGCGAACCACGCCGTGCCGTGTGGATCCAGTCCGAGGAACACCGCCGCGCCGACGCCACCCGGACCATCGCTGATCTCGCGACCGTATGGCGCGCGCAGGTTGCCGTCGTCATCGGCGCTGGCGAGGCCGTTCTCGTCGAGCAGGATCACGCGCGATTGCGACCACAGCGCCTTGAGGGCATCCGCATCGTCGCGCAGGCGGTCGGCGCGATCGAGCGCGCCCCGGCAGGCGCCGTCCGCGCCGGCTTCGACGAAGGCGAAGGGAGCCGCGACCTCGCTCACACCGCGAAGGACGAACCGCAGCCGCAGGTGGTCTTCGCGTTCGGATTGCGGATCACGAACTGCGCGCCATGCAGGCTCTCGGTGTAATCGACCTCGGCGCCCATCAGGTACTGCAGGCTCAGCGGATCGACCAGCAGGGTGACGCCGTCGGTCTGCACGGCGAGGTCGTCCTCGCCCTGCTGTTCGTCGAATTCGAACCCGTACTGGAAGCCCGAGCAGCCGCCGCCCTGGATGTAGACGCGCAGCTTGAGCGCGTCGTTGCCCTCTTCCGCGATCAGCTCGCGGACCTTGGTCGCGGCCGCGGAGGAGAACTGGAGGGGACGTTCGAGCGACTGATAATCCGGCGCCGCGGCGGAGGGAGTGAGCGATTCCATGCGAAAAGGATGGGGGGCGAAGCGGTTGGGTTCAAGCTGCTTCGTGCGCCGCTGTGTCCTGCGGGGGCTGCGCTACGGCGTAGCGGTGGCCGGGGCGACGTCGCGGGTGGCGTCGGCCCAGCTGAAGGACTGCTCGATCGCCGCGCCCGAGCGTGGGACCAGGCGCACGGCGACGCGCACGGGCGTGAAGCCCTCGGGCAGGAAGATGTCGCCTTCGACCTGCTGGAAGTACTTGAACGAATAGCCCACGCCGGGGGCGCTGGGCTGCTGGCGCAGGTCGGCCCAGGCGAGCTTCTCGAGCTTGCCGTTGCGGGTGCCTTCCAGGGTCATCGTCAGCTGGCCGGTGCTGACCGCGCCGCGGTTGAGGTTCTGGGTGAGCGTGCCGGTGAAGTGCCAGGCCGTGTTGTTCAGCGGCTGCAGCCGGAGCGCGTGCACGCTGAGGCCGCGCCGTTGCGCGGTGCTGCCGACGAGGCGCTCGTAGAAGGCGACGTCGGCGCGCAGGCCGGCGATTTCCTCGTCGCGCTCGGCCAGCGTGCTCTGCAGGTCGCGGTTGGCGTCACGGCTGATCTGGTCGGAGCGGCCCAGCGTCGCCACGCGCTGCTGGAGGTGCTCGATCTCGCGCTGCTGGCCGCGTGAGTCACGACGGCTGTCTTCGAGCTGCGCGCGCGGGTCGCCGGGATCGGGCGAGACCACCCGCCACACGCCCCACAGCCCGAACGCCACCGCCACGGCGACCACGCCGGCGAGGATCGGCCCGCGCCGCGCGGCCAGGCGCTGTCCGAGCGGCGTCGCCGGCTCGGCCTGGGTGGATTCGTCCTGCGAGGTCGGAGGCGGAGCGGGGGTGTTCATGCCGGACGCCGGTGAATGCCGGCGCCCAGCCTACCGCGAGCGGGTGTGACGGTCAGCCCAGAACGGGGCTGGCGTCCAGATGCGCTTCAGACAGCGCGTGGGCCTGCGCTTCGGCGTGGATCAGGCGACCCGTCAGGACCGAGCCGGCCAGCATCTCGACGACCTGGTAGTGCACGTTGCCCTGCACGCGAGCCTTGGCGGCCAGCTCGACGCGCTCGCTGGCGTAGACATCGCCGTCCAGGCGGCCGTTGATGATCACGATCGGCGCGCGGACTTCGCCTTCGATGCTGCCGTTCTCGGCCAGCGTGATCGTGGCGCGCTGGCCCTCCTCGGCGATCACCTTGCCGACGATCCGACCCTCGATGTACAGGCCGCCGCTGAAATACAGGTCGCCGCGGATGACCACCTGGTGGCCGACGAGGGTGTCGACCTGGCCGTCGTGGTGGGGGGTCGGTTTGTTCTTGAACATCGGGGTACTTCCGCTTCTTGCACCGGCGGGGGCCGGCAGGGTGGATGGATCGGGGGACGAAGGCGAATCAGGTGGTGACGCCGCTTTCCCAGCCCAGCGTCTGTTCCACCGCCACGCCACCGCCGTCGAGCGAAACGCGCACGCGCTGCGGGGTGAAATCCGCCGGCAGCATCACGCTGCCGTCGAGCTGCTGGAAATAGCGGAACGAGTAATCCTGCGGCGGCACGCCGTGGCGCTGGTGGAGTTCGTCCCAGCCGATGCTCGCCAGCTTGCCGTCGCGCACGCCTTCCACGGTGAAGCGCAGGCGGCCACTGCTGATCGCGCCCTTGTTGAGGCTCTGGGTCAGCACGATCTGGTAGCGCCAGGTGCCGCCGGCTTCGGCGGCGAAGCGCGCCGAATGCACGCCCAGGCCCTTTGGCTGCCCGGTGGCGCCGACCAGGCGCTCGTAGAACGCGATGTTGGCGCGCAGGTCGGAGATCTCCTCCTCCCGCTCGGCCAGCACGCTCTGGATTTCCTTGTTGGCCGCGCGACTCACCTGATCCGAGCGCGACAGCGTCGCTTCGCGCTGGGCCAGCGATTCGGCCTGCGAACGCCAGCGCTGGAGTTCCGCATTGGCCGAGTCGAGCTCGGCCCGCACGGTCGGCAGTGCCGGGGCGGCGTGTCGCTCCGAGCCGAGCCAGGCGCCCACCAGCGAAACCGCCCACGCCACGGCGAGCACGGTCGCGACCAGCGGCCGGCGGTCCGGTCGCTGCTGGACGATCGTGAAGCGCGGCGGAGGCGCCTTGCGCGGCTTGTTCATGCGTTTTTGTATCCGACGGGCCTGCGCGCGCCGGCTTCCCCTACCCCTATACTCGACCGACAGTCTAGCGGGGCATCGGCATGACGGATGCGCACCTGTTCGCAATTGGCGTAGTGCTGGCCTGGCTGGCTGGCATCCGCGTCTACCTCACGGTGTTCGGCGTCGGCCTGGCCGGTTTCTTCGGCTGGTTGGACCTGCCGCAGGCGCTGGAGGTTACCGCCTCGCCGTGGGTGCTGGGCGTCTCGGGCGTGCTCGCGGCGGCTGAATTTTTCGCGGATAAGATCCCGGGCGTCGATTCCGGCTGGGACCTGCTGCACACCCTGCTGCGAATCCCCGCCGGTGCGTTCCTGGCAGCGGCGACACTGTCGTCTGACGGGCAGCTCGGCGCCGGCGCGCTCGCCGCGGGCGCGGGCGTGGCCCTGACCAGTCACCTGCTCAAGTCCGGATCGCGCGCCCTGCTCAACACCTCGCCCGAGCCGGTCAGCAACTGGACCGCCTCCATCACCGAAGACGTCGCTACCGTCGGCGGGCTGGCGCTGGTGTTCGCGCATCCGTGGATCGCACTGTCCATCGTCGTGCTGATCAGCCTGACGCTGGCGCTGCTGCTGTGGTGGGTGTGGCGAATGCTGTTCCGTCGCGCCCCGCGACCGGTCGTCTGACCTGCAAACGAAAACGCCGCCGGAGTCCGGCGGCGTTCGTGTTCGAACCGCGAAGGCGGCTCAGTCTTCGATCTTGGTCAGCAGGTAGTTCTGCTCGCCGACGCGTTCGATCAGCGACAGCTGCGTCTCGATCCAGTCGATGTGTTCCTCCTCGGAATCGAGGATGTCCGCGAACAGCTTGCGGCTGACGTAGTCGCCGACGGATTCGCAGTACTTGATGGCCTCGCGCAGCAGCGGAAGGCCTTCCATCTCCAGCGCGAGGTCGCAGGTCAGCAGCTCGCGCGGGTTTTCGCCGATGCGCAGCTTGCCCAGCGCCTGGAAGTTCGGCAGTCCGTCGAGGAACAGGATGCGCTCCGACAGTTTGTCGGCGTGCTTCATCTCGTCGATCGACTCGTGGTACTCGTGCTCGGCGAGTTCCTTCAGGCCCCAGTTCTTCAGCATCTTGGCGTGCAGGAAGTACTGGTTGATCGCGGTCAGCTCGTTGTAGAGCGCCTTGTTGAGGAATTCGATGACTTTCGCGTCGCCCTTCATGGCGGTGTTCCAATGCCTGCAAGGCACACACTCTAGCCCGTTCAGGCAAAGCTTGACGGAACGCGAATCGAGTGCATCCGCGGACGCGAATCAGTGACGATTGGGAAGGCCGCTCAGGCAGCCTGTTGCATCACCGGGAACGGCAGCTCGCGCACGGAATGGGCGGCGTCGAGCAGCGAGGCGGCCATGTCGAGGCAGCTGCCGCAGTTGGCGCCGGCGCCGGTCCGCATGGTCAGTTCCGTCACGCTGCTGCAGCCCGCGTCGGCGGCCTGGCGGATGTCGTGATCGGTAACCCCGTTGCAGATGCAGACGTACACGTTGGCGTCATCGGACTGGGCAGCCGGATCGGCTGCGGAGTCATTTCGCCATGAATGAGAATGATTGTCAATTAACGGGAGCCGACTCTCAGCGCGAGCCGGCCCGCCCCGCGATGGGCCGGCGATTGCGGCCCTGACGGTCCTGGCCCTGAAACTCCGGGGACGGCGTCGGCACGGCCTGCGGGCCGGCAACCTGGCGCGCGGCCGGCGCCAGGTGGAGCAGCGCCCGGGCGTAGACCCCGCGCTTGAACATCACCACGTGCTCGACCGGGTACCAGAAATCCACCCAGCGCCAGTTGTCGAATTCCGGCTTGTCGGTCAGGTCCAGGCGCAGGTCGGACTCCTGCCCGGTCAGGCGCAGCAGGAACCACACCTGCTTCTGGCCGATGCAGACGAGCCGGTCGTTGCGGCGGATCGCACGCTGCGGCAGGCGGTAGCGCAGCCAGCCGGGGGTCGCGCCGAGCACTTCGACATGCTCCGGGAGCAGGCCGGTTTCCTCGCGCAACTCGCGGTACATGGCCTCCAGCGGCGTCTCGTCGCTGTTCATCCCGCCCTGCGGGAATTGCCAGCCGTCGCGATGGACGCGTCGCGCCCAGAAAACGCGACCGTCGGGGTGCATCAGAACGATGCCGACATTGGGCCGGTAGCCGTCCGGATCGATCACGATGCGGACTCCTGAATTCACTGTCCCCGACTCTGCCACGCCCCCGGTCGCAAGGACAAGCCGGCGGCGGACGATTGACGACCACCCCTTCGGCATGAATAATTCGCGGTTCTCCGCGTGGCTATGTAGCTCAGCCGGTTAGAGCACAGCACTCATAATGCTGGGGTCGGTGGTTCGAGTCCACCCATAGCCACCATTCGGACATCGCGAACGGCGCCGCCGGTTCGCAGGAAAACCCCGCCATGCGCGGGGTTTTTTGTTTCGCGTCCTAATACCGGTGTCGCGTGGCGATTCGCCCGGTCATGAACGATCGGCGTTTCCGTTTCACTGCCGTTTCGCGGGAACGGCGTCTTCCTGAACACCCATCACGGCTCTTTCACGGCTTCCGCGCAGGATGTATCGGCGATGAATCCGGCACCGTGGATGCGTGCCGACGTCATGCAATCGGAGGACCGCTGCAAGCAGCGGATGCACCCGCATCGCACACGTCAGGTGCCGCCAGCAGGGAGCAGGACCGTGGGAAGAGATCGACTCGCACGCATTCCCCCGCCCATCGCACCGGACGCGGCATCGCCGCATCCACGGACGTCATCACCGTGACGCCCCGCTTCGAACGTTGACCGCCAGCGCCGCGCGGACGACGCGCGGATTCCGCACCCGGCAGACACCGGGTCATCGAGGAGGTGCGAGATGCGTCATTCCGTGTTGTGCTTGGCCTTGAGCTTGTCGCTGTCGGCGACGGCCGCGGCGTCCGACCAGACCTCATCGCCACCGTCGGCAGCCGCAGCGACAGCAGCGGCCACGGTGCAGCCCGAAGCAGTCGCCGCGCTGGAGAAGATGGGACGCTACCTGCGCACACTGAAGAATTTCACCGTGCATGGCGATTCCACCATCGACGTGGTGACGGAAGACGGGCAGAAGCTGGAGTTCCCGGGAACGATCGACTACAAGGTGCGCGCGCCCAACGGCCTGCATCTCGAGATGAAGACCGATCGCAAGCAGCGCGAGATCTTCTACGACGGCAAGACGCTCACCGTCTACGGTCCGAAGAACAAGCTCTACGCGAGCACCGACGCCCCGCCCACCATCAGCGCGCTGCTTGCTGCGATCGACGACAAGTACGGCATCGAATTGCCGCTGGCAGACCTGTTCCTGTGGGGCACCGATCGTGCGCCGTCCTCGGCATTGACGTCGGCGGTGTTCGTCGGACCCGCACGCATCGGAGGCAGCGTCACCGAGCAGTACGCATTCCGCCAGGAAGGCGTGGACTGGCAGGTGTGGATCGAGGCCGGCGAGAAGCCGCTGCCGCGCCGCCTGGTGATCACGACCACCGACGATCCCGCGCACCCGCAGTACGCCAGCACGCTCACCTGGAACACCAGCGCCGCGCTGAAGGACGCCGCCTTCACGTTCATGCCACCAAAGGACGCGCAACGCATCAAGCTGGTCGAAGTGGATGTCGCCGCTGCACAGGAGGCTTCGCCATGAACGCGCTTCGTCCCGCAACGATCGTCGCCCTGCTGTGCCTTTCCGCTGGCACCACCGCGCTGCTGGCCGTCACCTTCGATACCGACGCCGGGCCGCGCGCGCGCGGCGGCGCGCGCACCAGCGTCAACCACGCCGGCGGCGGCGGACATGCCGCGGCGCGTTCCGGTGGCGGCGCCCACGCTGCCGCCGCGAACCGGGGCGGCAACATCGACCGCAGCGCCGCGTCCAACCGGAACGTGAACCGCAACACCAACGTCAACCGGAACACCAACATCAATCGCGACGTCAACATCCACAACGATATAGACATCGACGTGGACAACGACTGGCACGACGGCTGGTACGACCATCCCGTCGCGACAGCGGCCGCAGTCACCGCCACGGCCGCGATCACGTCCGCCGTGATCGGCTCGATCGTCTACTCGGTGCCGCCCAGCTGCGTGACCACCGTCGTCAACGGCGTCGCCTACCAGCAATGCGGCAGCACCTGGTACCAGCCGCAATACGCAGGCACGAACGTGCAGTACGTCGTGGTGAATCCGCCGAACTGACATCCCGCTCCTTTCGCCGAAGAGGCTTCCATGCGCACGTTCGCGACGCTGGCCGTCACTGCACTCTCCCTCGCGCTCCTCGGCGCGCCCTTCGTTCCGGGAACGTCCGGCGCCGCAACGAACGCGACGCTGTCGATGCAATCCGCGGCGGCAGCCGACGACAGCGGAAAGAACATCGACGCACGTCCGTTCCCGCGCGACTTCACCCTGCGCGGCACGCAGTTCAGCGTGCACCAGCCGCAGTTCGACAGCTGGGAAGGCAACCAGCTCAAGGGCCGCTTCGCGATGTCGGTAAAGACCGGCACGCACACCGGTCCCGATGGCAAGGCGCAGGACACCACCGATTACGGCGTGGTGTCGTTCCAGGCGCGCACGCAGGTGGACAAGGGCGCGCGCGCCGTGGTGCTGAGCGACATACAGCTGCCGAGTGCCAGCTTCCCCACCGCGACGGCCAAGCAGACGCAGTACCTCGAACTGGCGCGCGAACAGCTCAAGCAGCGATCGACGCTGACGATCTCGCTCGACCAGCTCGAATCGGCGATGGCGATCGCCAACGTCGACGCGAAGAAGCCCGACTCGCTGCCGGTGCGCAACGATCCGCCTGACATCATCTTCAGCACCACGCCGGCCGTGCTGATGCTGGTCGATGGCAAGCCCATCCTGAAGCCGACCGGATCGTCCGGCGTGCAGCGCGTGATCAACTCGCGTTCGCTGCTGTTGCAGAAGGGCGCGACGTTCTACACCGTCGTTGCGGGCCACTGGGCCAGTGCGCCGACCGTCAACGGCCCGTGGTCGCCGGTCGCGAATGTCGACGCCTCGCTGGTGAAGGCGAAGGACGAGGCGGTGGCGAGCAAGCAGGTCGATGCGCTCGACCAGGCGCCCGATGCGCTCAAGCAGGATTTCGCTGCCGGCCGCGTGCCGGATATCTACGTGCGCACGGGACCGGCCGAGCTCATCTCCGTGCAGGGCGAACCGCAGTTCGTCGACGTGCCGGGCACGAAGCTCAGCTACATCGACAACACCGGGGCGGACGTGTTCGTCGATGGCGCGAGCGGGAATGCGTGGTACGTGCTGGTGTCGGGACGCTGGTTCACCGCGCCGGGTGCGAAAGGTCCGTGGACCTACGTATCGCCGTCGAAGCTGCCGGCGGAGTTCGCGAAGATCCCGCCCGACAGCCCCAAGAGCGGCGTGCTCGCGTCGATCCCGGGGACGCCGGAATCGAAGGAATCGCTGATCGCCAACGACATTCCGCAGACCGCCACCGTCAACAAGGGACAGGCGAAGCTGACCGTGCAGTACGACGGCGCGCCGCAATGGCAGCCGATCGGCGGCACGCAGCTGCAATACGCGCACAACACCGCGGTGCCGGTGATCCGCGTCGCGATGGACAGCTACTACGCAGTCGACAAGGGCATCTGGTTCACGTCGACTTCGCCGACCGGTCCGTGGACGGTCGCGACCAGCGTGCCCGCGGAGATCTATGCGATCCCGACCAGTTCGCCGCTGCACTACGTGACATATGTTCGCGTGTACGGACAGAGCGGCGACGACGTGTACGTCGGCTACACACCCGGCTACTACGGCACGGTGGTGAGCGACGACGTCGTGGTCTACGGCACCGGCTACGTCTGCGATCCGTGGGTCGGCGCGTACTGGTACGGCTGCCCGGCGACCTACGGCATGGGCGTGTACTTCGGCTGGAACGCGTGGGTCGGATGGACCTTCGGCTGGGGCTGGGGCTGGTACGGCGGCTGGTACGGTCCGTACAACCCGTGGTGGGGGCCGTGGTACGGCCCGGCGTATCCGTGGGGCTGGTGGGGCGGCGGCGCCGCGGCGTGGAATGTCTATGGCAGCTGGGGCAACGCCGCCGTGCGTGGCACCGCGGCCGCGTGGGCGAATCCGTGGACAGGCAATGTCGGACGCGCCGCACGCGGCGGCTTCTACAACGAGGCCACCGGTGGTCGCGGCATCGGACGCGCCGGCGTCAACACCAACGTCTACACCGGCACCACGCGCGCCGGTGCGCAGGGCATCCGCTACAACCCGCAGACCGGACGCGTCGTCGCCGGCGGCGGTGGCGTCGCGGTCAATCCGTACACCGGACAGGCCGCCGCGGGCGGGCAGCGCACCACGATCAACACCAATACCGGCCGCGTGACCCAAAGCGCGGGTGGCGCGGTCGCCGGCCAGGGAGGCGCGGCGGGTGCGGGCGCGTTCGACAGCGAAGGCAGGCGCGTCGATGCGCGCGGCGCGGGCGGCTTCCACTACAACGCCGACACCGGAACCTTCCACAAGGGCGGCGTGGTCGAGGTCAACGACAACGTCTACGCCGGTCGCGATGGCAACGTGTATCGCCACGACGACGACGGTGGTTGGACCAAGGTGGATCGTCCCGAAGGACAAGGCGCGCGTCGCGACAATCCGCCGCCGGGACTGGAGAATGAACGCTTCGCGCGCGAGCGCGGCAACGAGCGTATCGACGGCGGCTTCCAGCGCTCCATGAACACGAACCGTCCCCAGCGACCTGCCGGTGGCTACAGCAGACCTGCTGGCGGATACAGCCGACCCGCAGGCGGCTTCCGTCCGAGCATGGGCGGCGGCTTCCGTGGCGGCGGCGGCCGCCGGCGCTGATCGCGCGAAGACGGCAACGCAGGACGAACACACTCGATCGCGGAGAACCGCTGATGAAACAACGCACGCTCCTCGCCAGCACGCTTGTCCTCGCGGCATTGCCGCTCGCGCCCGCACTGGCGACCGAAGGTGCGCTGGGACGCACCATCACCGGCACCAACATCACTCAGTTCGCCGGTGTCGTGCCTCCCGAACCCGGCTTCAATCTGCTGGTCGGTTACGTGCACTACTCCGGCGACATCGGCGCCGAACGGCAGGTGCCGATCGGCAACCAGGTCACGCTCGGCCTGGACGCGACCTTCGACCTCGTGTCGTTCGCCGGTGTGTACGTGTGGGACACCGGTCCGGGCCACTGGAACTTCGCCTCGATGTTCACCCTGCCCGTCGCGCAGGTCGAAGTGGACGCCAACGTCTCGATCGGCAACCTCACGGGCACGCGCACCGACAAGGCCGACTGGGACCTGTTCGATCCGTTCTTCGCGCCGATCATCGCCGGCTACCACTTCGACCAGACGCGCCACATGACGCTGGCGCTGTACATCTACAGCGACTGGGGCAGCTACGACCCCAACAGCCTGGCCAACCTCAGCCTCAACACCTGGACCTACTCGCCGACCATCGGCTACACCCAGTTGATGCAGAAGGGCACGCTGGAATTCAGCACGCTCGCCGCCGTGGATTTCTACACCGAGAACGACGCCACCGATTACCAGAACGGCGCGGTGTTCCGTCTCGACACGTTGCTGATCAAGCGTTTCCCGAGCGGCTGGGGCGTCGGCGGCGCGGGTGGCTGGATCCAGCAGCTGGAGAAGGATGAAGGTCCCACCGCCGATCGCCTCGACGGCTTCAAGGGCCACGCGCTCGCGCTCGGCCCGATCGTCACCTACAGCAGGAAGTGGGACGGCGGCAGCGTCGAGTTCGCCGCACGCTGGATGGCGGAATTCGACGTGAAGCGCCGCATCGAAGGCGATCCGTTGATGGTCACCGCTACGGTCACGTTCTGATCCGCTGCCGGGGAATGGCATGAATCCATCCGTGAAGCAGGCCCGCGCCGGGCTGACCCTCGTAGCGCTGATCGGACTTGCGATCACGACAGGCCCCGCATCGGCCCAGGACAGCGCCGACGAACTGGCGAAGAAGCTCTCCAACCCCGTCGCGTCGCTGATCAGCATCCCGCTGCAGTACAACGCCGACTTCGGCTACGGGAGCGAGGACGGCACGCGCCACACGTTGAACATACAGCCGGTGATCCCCGCATCTATATCGGAAGACTGGAACCTGATCTCGCGCATCATCGTTCCCGTCATCTACCAGGACGACATCGCGGGCAAATCAGGAAGCCAGTTCGGACTGGGCGATATCAACCCGACGTTCTTCTTCTCGCCCAAGCAGCCCACCAAGGGCGGCATCACGTGGGGCGTGGGCCCGGTGTTCCTGCTGCCCACCGCGAGCGACGACCTGCTCGGGCCCGATCAATGGGGCGCCGGCCCCAGCGTGCTGGTGCTGACCGAAACCCACGGATGGACGATCGGCGTGCTCGCCAACCACATCTGGTCGGTGGCGGGTTCCAGCAACGATCCGGACATCAGCAACACCTTCCTGCAGCCCTTCTTCGCCAAGCACCTGCCCGGCGGACGCACGCTCACCTTCAACGCCGAGTCGACCTACGACTGGGAGAACCAGCAATGGACGGTGCCGATCAACGTGACGTACTCGAAGGTCACGCGCGTGGGCAGCCAGATGATGAGCTTCGCAGGCGGCGTGCGCGGTTATGCCGATGCGCCCACGGGTGGGCCGGACTGGGGCCTCCGCTTCGTCGTCACGTTCCTGGTTCCGCCGAAGTGAGCTCACCGTGCGGCGCCGCAGGCTGACCGTCGCCGGCATGCTGTGCGCGGCATGCCTGTCCGGCATGTTCGCCCTTGATGCCTCCGCGCAGGACGCAACCGGATCCTCAACGGTGCAGGAGACGAACGACACTGCGAACAAGGGCGACCTCCTGCACGACGCGAAGGACGGCGACCTCGACATGTCGCGCTGGCTGCTCGACCACAAGGGCTTCCTGCCCGTGCCGATCATCATCAGCGATCCGGCCGTAGGCTACGGCGGCGGACTCGCGGCGGTGTTCTTCCATCGCCCCGCGGGCGCGGCGATCTCCCGCAAGACCGCCGACGGACGCGAGCAGCAGATCGCACCCAACATCTTCGGTGCGATGGCGCTGAAGACCGAGAACGGCAGCTACGCGTACGGTGGCGGCGCGATGCTGCACTTCAAGGACGACCTGTGGCGCTATACCGGCGGCATCGCCAAGTCCTCGTTCAACCTCGACTTCTACACACCCGGCGAACTCATCGAACCGGTGGCGATCGGCTACAACGCCGATGGCGTGGTGTCGTTTCAGAAGATGGCGCGACGGCTCGGCGACCAGGACCTGTTCCTGGGACTGTCGTGGACGTACATGGACCTGGATCTCGGCTTCGACGTCGACTCCGATCGCGAACTCTTCAGCGACGAGGAGTTGTCGGAGCGCACTTCGGGACTGGGCCTGTCGCTGCAGTACGACCAGCGCGACAACTCGTTCACGCCCAACAGCGGCTGGCTGGGCATGATCGAAGGCAACTTCTACGACGGTGCGATCGGCAGCGATGTGGATTTCCAGAGCTATCGCAGCCATGTCTACGCCTATCTTCCGCTTGCCGACGACCGGTTCGTGCTCGGCGGACGCGTGGACGCGCGCTGGGCCAACGGCGACATCCCGTTCTACCGCCTGCCCTTCATCGACCTGCGCGGCATCGGGTCGGCGCGCTACGTCGACACGCGCGCGGCCACGATGGAAACCGAATTGCGCTGGAACATGACACCGCGCTGGGCCCTGATCGGCTTCCTCGGTGCGGGCCGCACCTGGGGCGAGCGCAACGACTTCGGTGAGGCGCAAAGCCAGGTCGCGAAAGGCGCCGGCGTGCGCTACCTGATCGCGCGCATGCTGCGCCTGTACGTGGGCGCCGACTACGCCTGGGGTCCCGAAGACGAGACGCTGTACATCCAGGTCGGCAGCGCCTGGCGCTGAACTTCACGGCCGCGACGGCCTCCCGTGCTTGCGACGCTGCTCGCCGTGTTCGCGCGCGCGCCGCGCCAGCGCCTCGTATTCGTCGCGCAAGCGGTCGAGTTCGGCCTGATCCAGCTCTTCCAGGTCGAGCAGAGCGTTCTGTGCGCGATGCGTGGTGCGGATCAGTTCATCGAGCTTGATCTGGATCGCCTCGGTGTCGCGGTTCTGCGTGTTCTGGATCAGGAACACCATCAGGAACGTGACGATGGTGGTGCCGGTATTGATGACCAGTTGCCACGTGTCGCTGAATCCGAACAGCGGTCCGGTGACGAGCCAGGCCAGCACGATGAGTACCGCCAGCGCGAAGCAGGACGCGCGGCCGGTCCAGCGCGACGCGCGCTTGGCGAGATTGCTGTGCCAGTCCATCGATCATGCCTGCCGGTGGGATGCGCAGCGAACATCCGCCGATGCATGCAAAAGCCACGTGAACGCGGCGCACACGGGGTTGAACGTGCGTGAACCGGTGCGCTGTTCCCGTCACACGGCGTTACCCGGCGACGGTCGTATCGTCGGGCCATCGCCACACGACCGATGGAGCGCCGACATGGGCCAAGACCGAAAGGATCCGCCGCTGGATCCGGGCAAGCCGCACGAGAAGCACGACAAGGACGAGAATCCGGCCGATCGCGAGAAGCGCAAACGCCACGAAAGCGACAACCAGGACCAGGCACTGGAGGAGACCTTCCCCGCCAGCGATCCGGTCTCGCCGTTCGTTCCCGCCAAGGCACCGGACTGATCACGCGCGATGAGTGAAATGCTGCGTCGCATCCGACGTTCTCGTCGCGAATACGCAGGCGCCCGGGTGGTGTTCCCGGGCGCCTGGGCCAGAGCGGTGTTGCTGGTTACTTGCCGCTCTTGGCAACGGTGAGGGCGCTGGCGTCGACCGCCTTCACGCCCTTGATCTTCTTGGCCACGGCGACGGCCTTGTCGGCCTCGCTCTTGCTGGCGACGGTGCCCGACAGCTTCACCGAACCGTTGACCGTATCGACGTCGATGGTGGTACCCGGCACGTCGGAGGTGGCCATCAGGTCGGCCTTCACCTTGGTGGTGATCCAGGTGTCGTTGACGGGTTGCGCGGAGCCTTCTTCTTCCGCTTCGACCGCCGTCTGCGCGGACACGGTCATCGGCACCGACGCAACCAGTACTGCCATGCCCATCAGGGCGACCAGCCAGTTCGCATTCGCACGTTTGCTCATGGTGTTCTCCTTCCCGAGGTGGCCCCAGTCTCCCGACGCGTTTCGTATCGCCGCGTGAAAGGGGCGCTATCGGCCTGTTTTCGCACAGGTCGCGTTCACCGATGCGCAGCGCACGTGCAGGTCATCCGTTCTTGCGTGCGCGAAGCAGCGCGACGTCGAGCGCGGTTTCCGGCGCGACCGCGACATCGGGCGCGACGCCGGTCGCTTCCCAGTTTCCGCCGGTGTTCGGATTGATCGGCGTGCCATTGGAGACGAACACGCTGAAGCCGTCGCCGATGTCGATGATGCCGCCGGGATTCGCCGCGCCCGCACTCGGCTGGCCGATCACGGTGGCGCGTCCGGCGCTCTTGAGCGTGTAGGCGAACGACTCCGCCGCAGATCCGGTCTTCGCGTTGATGAGTACGTACAACGGCACGTCGGTGCGCGGATGCGCGTAACGCTTGGCCGGCGCTTCGCTGAAGGTGCGCGTGCGCGTGTGGAAGCGGTTGTACGGATCGGCGCTCGCAGCGACGAACGCGCTCACCAGGTAACCGACCATGTGCGGCGAGCCGCCACGGTTGTTGCGCACGTCGACGATCATGGAATCGGTGGCGGAGAGCTGGGCCAAGGCCGCATCGATCGCCTTGCGCGCGGGCGCCTGCGCATCGTCGAAGTCGAAATGCGCGAACTGGTCCAGCTGCAGGTAGCCGATGTTGCCCGGCAGCACCTCGACCTTGACGATCCCGCCCGACGTCGACGGCTCCATCGGGCGACGCGGACCCGGCGCACCCGCAATCGGCGCATCGCCGTCCGCGGACCAGCGCACGCGGAAGTGGCGATCGAGCGGACGCAGTCGCGCGGTGAGATCGTCGGCGAGCGCGACGGGATCCTGCAGCGCGTCGAAGCGGCCGGCATCGGCGTCGCGGCGCAGGTCGTCGGCGATGCGCTGGCCGCGCGCGGCATCGAAGTAGTGGTCGGCGATGGCGTCCGCGACGGCATCGACATGCCCGCGAGGGCCGGTATCGGCCGCATGGACGGCGGCGGCGAGGACGGCGCCGATCAGGAGCGCGGCGGCACGGCGGAGGGTGTTCGGCATGGACAGGACTCCGGAGGGTTCTTCCTTCTGGATGCCGCCCGCGCCCCCCGCGTCGCAGGCACCGGGCCGCGACGGGGTAAACTGCGCGCATGAAGATCTTCAAGGCATTCACCCTGGAAGCCGCGCACCGGCTCCCCAACGTGCCGCCGGGGCACAAGTGCGCGCGCCTGCACGGCCACAGCTTCCGCATCGAGATCCACGTCGAGGGCGAGCTGGACCCGCAGCTGGGCTGGGTGATGGATTTCGCCGACCTCAAGGCGGCGTTCCAGCCGCTGTACGACCGGCTCGACCACCACTATCTCAACGACATCGAAGGCCTCGAGAACCCCACCAGCGAGCGCCTTGCGGTGTGGATCTGGGATCGCCTCAAGCCCGCGTTGCCGCTGCTGTCGGAAGTGGTCGTGCACGAGACCTGCACGTCCGGGTGCCACTACCGCGCGTAAGCGGATCCGGACCGCCCACTCCGTTCACTTCACCTCGGGCCGCAGTAGCGATCCGAACGTGAGGTACCACGAGCTCTCGCCTTCGTCGTTGCCGCCATAGGCCAGGAACATCGGGCCCAGCGGTGTGCTGAATCCGATGAACAGGCTGCCGGCGAGGATCAGGTCGTCGGCGTCGACGTCGTCCTTGCTCCGCCACGCGTTGCCGGTTTCCAGGCTGGCGCCGACGTACATCGGTAGCGAGAACAGACGACTGGTGTTGCCGGTGCGGCGGTACATCACCGCACGCGCGAGCGCGGTCTGGTTGCCGAACAGCGCGCGCTCGTCGAAGCCGGAAAGATTGAGGAATCCGCCGAGGAAGCCCTGCGTCTGGAAGAAGTCGTCGTCTTCCAGCGCGCTGGTCAGGCGCGCGCCCAGCAGCAGGTGGTAGCGACCCCACGCCTGCGCCCAGTCGCCGGTGACGCGCGCGACATCGCCTTCGACATTCGCGCCGAGGGCGTCGTAGTAGGTTTCCAGGTCTGCGCTGAGGCGCACGCCCTTGGTGGGGAAGTTGATGCTGTCCAGCGTGTCCCAGGTCGCGTTGTAGATGACGCCCGCGTATTCCTCTTCATCGCCACTGAAGTCGCTGGGATTGCCGATCAGCAGATCGCCGCGATCGCGCCCGCGCACCAGTTCGGCACTGATCCGCCATTCCGGCTGGGGCGTGAATCCGGCCTGCAACGCGACGCTGCGCCGATTGATGCGGAATTCCGCGAGCTGGTTGCCGTCGTTCCACAGCGGCAGCGATTCGTTGCGCAACTCCAGCGACGGTTGCAGGTAGAACGCGCCGCTTTCGCCGAACGGCTGGTAGAACTCCGAGCGCAATCCGGTGATGCGGCCCAGCCGCAGCACGTTGCGCCATTCCGCGCCAAGGCGGTTCACGTCGTTGAAGGTCAGTTCCGCCGAGACCATGTAGCTGTTGCGGCCGTTGAAGTTGTCGTCCAGCTGGAAGCCCAGCTTGCCGAACGCCGACCACGGCTTCTCGGCCGGGAGGATCTGCAGCCCGTACTCGCCGTCGCGTTCGACCAGGCGGTAATCGATCTGCTGGAAGCGTCCGTCTCCGTAGGCGGTGCCGATGGTCTTCTCGACGCGCTCCGACTCATACGGCTTGTCGAGATTGTCCGCGACCGCGCGCTCGACCTGGCGCGTCGCCGACGGCGAACGCCCGTGCAGCACTTCGAGGAACGACACCAGCTTCGGATCGAACTCGCGCCGTTGCTGGCGCGCGCGATAGGCAGCGTAGGTGGCTTCGTCGACCGACAGCGCGCGCAGTTTCGGCAACGCCGCCTCGGCGGCACGTTCGCCGATCTCGATGGCCTCGGCGCCACGGTTGAACTCCGCCGCGGTGATGTCGCCCAGTTCCGGCGTGATCAGCACGTCGCCGTCACCGAGCGTGGCGAGCTGCGCACGCGTCTTCTCGGTCATCAGCGCCGTGATCATCTGGTCCATGATCACGACCGGATTGGTCAGCGACGCTTCCTTGTGCAGCGGCGAGCCCACGTCCACCACGATCATCCGGTGCGCGCCCATGTCGCGCACGACATCGACCGGCACGTTGTCGGCCATGCCGCCATCGACCAGCAGGTGATCGTCCACGCGCACGGGTGCGAACGCGCCCGGCACCGACATGCTCGAACGGATGGCCAACGCGAGGTCGCCTTCGTCCCACACCACCTTGTCGCCGGTGATGATGTCGGCCGCGACAGCGCGGAACGGGATCGGCAACTGGTCGAAGTCGTGCACGTCCCAGGTCGACACGGTGAGGCGGCGCAGCAGCATCAGCAGCTTCTGGCCCTGCACGATGCCCACCGGCAACACGACGCGGCCGTTCGCGTAGCCGATCTCGAGGTCGAGCAGGTATCGGAAATCGGCGTCCTTGCGCCGCATCGGCTGGCCCGCGCGCGGCGGATCGTCGACGAACATGTCGGCCCAGTCGATGGTGCGGATCAGGTCTTCCATCTCGGCGGGCGTATAGCCGGCCGAGTACAGGCCGCCGACGATCGCGCCCATGCTGGTGCCGGCAACGCGGCAGACGGGGATGCGTTCGCGCTCGAGCACCTTGAGCACGCCGATGTGCGCCGAACCGCGCGCGCCGCCGCCGCCGAGCACGAGGCCGACGCAGGGTTCACCCTCCGGCGCCGCCGGGGCGACCGCTGGCGGAACCGTGGCAGGCGTCTGCGCCGCGCGGGCCGGGCAGAGGACGGAAAGGATGGCGGCCAGCACCAGCGTGGCCAGCAGGCCTCGCGGACAGCGGACACCAGTACGGCCTGGGGGAGAGGCGATCATCGTCTGGTCATCCTTCTGGGCGATGGTGTCCATGCCGAGCGCCGGCCGGCCGATTCTGCCACCCCGCGTGTGAGGGCCCAACGCGGCCTGAACCCGCCCGCCGGCCATGTTGCATTGCAACAAAGACCGGGTTATGCTGCACCGCACAATCCGACCCTTCCCGCGGATTGATCCAGGAGACCGCACATGTACCAGCCGTTCAACGAACAGTTCGCCGCCGCGACGCGCCAGTTCGCGGAGACGGCCGCGCAGGTCAACCGCCTGGCCCTCGACAACGCCGAGGCCGTCTTCGGCCTGCAGCTGTCGGCGATCGAGGACCGCGTCAACGCGACCTTCGCCTTCCTTGGCGAAGCCGCCGAAGCGCGCGATTTCGACTCCCTCAAGACGCTTTGGCCGAAGGGCGCGCAGGTTGCGCGCGAGAACTTCGAGCGCGGCGTCGCCACCGGCCAGGAAGTCTTCGGCCGCTCCCTGAAGACCCAGGGCGCGATCACCGAGCTGGCTAAGTCGCAGTTCGAAGCCGCTGCACGCGGCGTGCAGGCCGACGTCGCGAAGACCGTCAGCGCCGCCGCCCCGAAGGCCGCCAAGTAACCGCGCAAGCAACCTCTTCTCTCTCCTTTTACTTTCCGACTCTCTCCGCCACCCCTCCCGGCGGTCTGGAAAGCCCGGCAGCGAAAGCTGTCGGGTTTTTTCTTTTGTGCGGCCGTGACGCAACGCGCTCGGAAATATCCGCATTGCCGCGTCGGACTATGCCGGCTTCCAATACCCCTCGTCCTGGAATTCCCCAACGCTCGGTTGCACGGCGACCCCGCCGCACCTAGGCTTCCGCTGCCCGCCCCGTCCAACGACAGGCGCGCGGGTGGACGATGGGGATCGTTCGAAACTCCAGGGGAAGCTTCATCACAATCAGGGGAAGAGCATGGGAAAGCGTTGGTGGTTCCTGATGGTCGCGTTCGTCTTGGCGCTGGCGACCGCATTGCCCGTGGCGGCACAGGAAGAAGACGGCGACGACGCCGTGACACAGTTGCCGTGGCAGGTCGGGCCGACCAAGGGCCGGATCGGCGATCGCGCGACGATCGACGTACCGGAGGGCTATCAGTTCCTCGGCGCCGCAGGCACGCGCAAGCTCAATGAGCTGATGCAGAACCCGTCGGGCGATGCGGACGAGTACACGCTCGCGCCGGAGGCGATGAACTGGTTCGCCTTCTTCAGCTTCGACGAGGTCGGTTACGTCAAGGACAACGAGTCCCTCGACGCCAACGAGATCCTCGCCTCGGTCCGCGAAGGCGCCGAGCAGTCGAACGAGGAACGCCGCAAGCGCGGCTGGGAAACGCTGCGCATCGAGGGCTGGGGCTTCAAGCCGCAGTACGACAACCAGCTCAACCTGCTCGAATGGGCGATCCTCGCCGAGGGCGAGCAGAACCACCACAAGGTCGTGAACTACAACACGCGTCTGCTCGGCCGTCGCGGCGTGATGGAAGTGATCCTCGTCGCCGATCCGGAAGGCCTGGACGGTGCGGTTTCGGAGTTCAAGGAACTCGTGCCCGGCTACGCGTTCAACAGCGGCGAGAAGTACGCCGAGTACAAGGCGGGCGACCACGTCGCCGAGTACGGTCTGGCGGCGCTGATCACCGGTGGCGCGGCGGCAGTGGCGTCGAAGAAGGGCTTCTTCGCGGCGATCGCGGTGTTCCTGGCGAAGGCGTGGAAGCTGGTGCTGATTGGCCTGGTCGGCATCGGCGCGGCGATCCGCAAGCTGTTCGGCGGCAAGGACGAATCGTCGGAATGAACCTGCCGATGGAGCTGCTGCTGGTGCTCGGCGTATACGCGCTGTACCTGCAGGACTCCGCGTTGCTGCTGCATTACGACGAGATCGCGCTGACGCGGGCCGGCCCGCGTTGGCGCGCATCGGCCGGCGGGCCGGTCGAGTTCCGCGGACGGCGCGTGTTCCTGCCCGATCCGCTGCGCCCGGCCGGACCGCTGTTCCGTTGCAGCTGGCTTTCCGAAGATGACTGCGACGGTACTGCGCAGCGTCCGGGCACGCGTCATTTCATCGTGTCGCTCGGCGCGGTGAATGGCGGTTGTCGCGTCCTTTGGGTGCTACTGCTCGTAGGCCTTCCGCTGTTGCTGTGGGCGTACGCGCATCCGCTCGCGCTGCTGGCGCTGCTGGTGCTCGTGTACGCGACGACGGCATGGGTCGCGTTGCAGGTGTGGCGTCATCGCCGCGTGTACGGGCTGGATTCGCGGCAAGCGCTTTCGATGGGCTTCGAACTGCTGTGTTGTCCACCGCACGCGATCAACGTCGTGCGGCGCCTCTCCCTGCGCCACGGCCTGCACGGCGATGCGGTCGCCACGATCGCACATTGGCTCGATCGCGACGAGGCGCGCCGCACCGGCGACGCAATGCGCGAACGGCTCTCCTACGCGATGGCGTTCCGCGGCGATGACGCCGCGCTGCTGCGCGCACGCGAACGAATCGAGGAACTGGCATGACCCTGACCGAATGGACCGTCATCATCGGCGGCGGCGCGCTCGGCTACTGGCTGGTCGCGGTGATGTGGCCGAACCTTCGCGACGCGCGCCCGGTCGTGCAACCGCCGCCGATGCCCGGCGAACCGCCGGCGATGTGGCACCAGGTGCTCGGCGTCGCGCGCGATGCGGATCGCACGACGATCGAGGCCGCCTACCGCGCCCGACTGGACGAGTATCTTCCCGACCGCGTCGCGCACCTGCCGCCCGACGTCCAGGCGCTCGCTCGTGCGCGCACGCAAGAACTGGAACTGGCCTACGACGCCGCATTGCGCGACCTGGAGTGGTTGCGTCCGCGCTGACTCGTCGCGCACACCGCACCAACGAAAAGCCCGCCTTTCGGCGGGCTTTTCCTTTTTCCTGCCGACGCGATGGCGATCAGGTCGCCGGTCGCGGTGCGGGTTCCTCGTCCTCATCGTCTCGGATGATGACCGGCTTCTCGTCGAGCTTGTCGCCAAGCAGGCGACGCACCGCGACGTAGAACAGCGGGATCAGCAGCAGGCCGAGGAACGTCGCGAAGACCATGCCGCCGATCACGCCCGTGCCGATGGCGTGACGCGCGTTGGCGCCCGCACCGCTGGAAATGGCCAGCGGGAACACGCCCATGATGAAAGCGAACGAGGTCATCAGGATCGGGCGGAAACGCAGGTGCGCCGCTTCGATCGTCGCAGCGCGCAGCGTCTTGCCGTGCTGGCGCTGCTCGATGGCGAACTCCACGATCAGGATCGCGTTCTTGGCCGCCAGGCCAATCACGGTGATGAGGCCGATCTTGAAGTAGATGTCGTTGGGCAGGTCGCGCAGCAGCGAGAACAGCACCGCACCGAGCGCACCCAGCGGCACCACCAGCAGCACCGCGACCGGCACCGACCAGCTCTCGTACAACGCCGCCAGGCACAGGAACACCACCAGGATCGACAGCGCGAGCAGCGCCGGCGCCTGGTTGCCCGACAGGATTTCCTGGTACGACTGGCCAGTCCAGTCGTAGCCGAAGCCCTCGGGCAGGTCGTTGTCGACGATGTTCTGCATCGCCGTCATCGCTTCACCCGAGCTGTGGCCCGGCGCCTGCGAACCCACGATCTCCACCGCCGCGTAGCCGTTGTAGCGGGTCAGCGACGGCGACGCGGTGATCCAGTGGCTGTGCACGACGTTCGACAGCGGCACCATCGACGGCGTCGATGCGCCTTCGGCGGTGGTCAGCGGGCTTGGCGTGTAGATGCGCGCCAGCGACTCCGGTCCGGTGCGGTACGGCGCGTCGGCCTGCATGGTCACGCGCTTCACGCGGCCGGCGTCGACGAAGTCGTTGACGTAGACCGGCGCCAGCATCAGCTGGATCGCGCTGTAGATGTCGCCCACCGACAGGCCCATCGACGTCGCCTGCACGCGGTCGACGTCGAGCTTGAGCTGCGGTGCTTCTTCCAGTGCGTTCGGACGCACCGCGGTCAGCGCGGTGTTCTGGCCGGCCTTGCCGAGCAGCGTGTTGCGCGCCTCGGTCAACGCCGCACGGCCCTGGCCCTGGCGGTCCTGCAGGTACATGTCGAAGCCGCCGAACTGGCCCAGTCCGCTCACCGTCGGCAGGTTGATCACGAAGATCTGCGCGTCGCGGATCCCGAACAACGCCATGTTCGCCTTCTGGATGAAATCCGTGGCGGTGACCTTGCGTTCGTCCCACGGCTTGAGGCGGACGAAGGCGATGCCGACGTTCTCACCCTGACCGACGAAGCTGAAGCCGGCGACGGTGAAGATGCCGTCGAAACCGTCTTCCTTCATCATCGTCTCGCGCACCTGGTCGAGCACGGCGTTGGTACGCGTGATCGACGCGCCCGGCGGCAGGTTGATCAGGGCGATGGCATAGCCCTGGTCTTCCTCGGGCAGGAAGCTGCCCGGCATGCGCGTGTACAGGAAGCCGCACAGCACGACCAGCAGACCGAACACCGCCATCCAGCGCGGCGTGTGCTTGATCGCCGCACCGATGTGGCCGACGTAGGTCTTGGCGACCTTGTCGTAGTACTTGTTGAAGGTACGGAAGACGAAGTTGTCGCGGTGGTGATCGGCGGTGGGCTTGAGCAGCGTCGCACACAGCGCCGGGGTGAAGCCCAGCGCGAGGAACGCCGAGAAGCCCATCGCCATCGCGATGGTGATGGCGAACTGCTTGTAGATCTCGCCCGCCGAACCGCCCTGGAACGCGGACGGGATGAACACCGCCGCCAGCACGACGGTGATCGCCACGACCGCGCCGCTGATCTGGCCCATCGACTTGCGGGTGGCCGCCTTCGGCGACAGCCCCTCCTCGGTCATGATGCGTTCGACGTTCTCGATCACCACGATCGCGTCGTCCACCACGATGCCGATCGCGAGCACCATGCCGAACAGGCTCAGCTGGTTGATCGTGAACCCGATGAAGTACATGCCCAGGAACGTGCCGAGCAGCGCGATCGGAATGACCAGCGTCGGGATCAGCGTGGCCCGGAAGTTCTGCAGGAAGATCAGCATCACCAGGAACACGAGCACGATCGCTTCGAACAGCGTCTTGACCACTTCCTTGATCGAGACCGCGACGAAGGTCGAGCTGTCGTACGGCGAGAACCACGTGACCCCGTTCGGGAACGTGGACTGCAGCTCGTTCATGCGCTTGGTGACGTCCTCGGCCACGCCCAGCGCGTTGGCGCCCGGCGCCAGCTGGATCGCGAAACCGGCCGCCGGCTTGCCGTCCCAGCGACTGTCGAAGCCGTAGGACGCCGCGCCCAGGCCGATGCGTGCGACGTCGCGCAGCTTGACCGTGGTGCCGTCGGCGTTGGTGCGCAGGATGATGTTGCCGAACTGTTCGGGCGTGCTGTAGCGGCCCTCGGCCGACACCGTCGCGGTGAAGCCCTGGCCCTCCGGCGCCGGATCGGCGCCGACCTTGCCGGCCGCGAACTGTACGTTCTGGCCACGCACCGCCTGCAGCGCCTGCGAGGCAGACAGCCCGTAGCCGCGCAGCTGGTCGGGGTTCAACCAGATGTTCATCGCGTATTCGCTGCCGAACAGCTGGGTGCTGCCCACGCCCGGCACGCGCGCGATCTGGTCGAGCACGCGCGAGGCGATGATGTCGCTCAGCGCGTCGCGGTCCATCGACTCGTCTTCCGAGCGCAGCGCCACGACCTTCAGGAAGCCGGCGTTGGCCTTGGCCACGACGACGCCCTGCTGCGTGACTTCCGTCGGCAGGCGCGGGGTCGCCAGCGCGACCTTGTTCTGCACCTGCACCTGCGCGATGTCCGGATCGGTGCCCGGCTCGAACGTCAAGGTGATGTTGGTGCCGCCACTGGAGCTGGACGACGAGTTGAAGTAGACGAGGTTGTCGATGCCCGTCAGCTGCTGCTCGATCACCTGCGTGACCGCGCCTTCCGCGGTTTCGGCGCTCGCGCCCGGATAGGACGCGGACACCGTCACCTGCGGCGGTGCGATGCTGGGGTACGACTCGACGCCGAGGTTCAGGATCGCGAGCACGCCGCAAAGCGAGATCAGGATCGCGATGACCCAGGCGAAGACCGGGTGGTTGATGAAGAATCTGGACATGGCGGGGGATTAGTCCTTCGTGGCCGGTGCCTTGGCGGGCTCGGCCTTCGCTTCACTCTTCGCGTCGGGACCGGCGGCCGCGGCCTTGCCGGCATCGGCAGGCTGGCCGGCCGGCGGCGCCGGCGTGGCCTTGGCCGGCTGGCCCGGCTGCGCACGCTGGACACCGGAGACGACGACCTGGTCGCCCGGGGCCAGGCCCTTGGTGACGATCCAGTTGGAACCCTGCTGGCGGTCGGTGGTCACGTCCTTGCGCGCGACGTTGCCGTCGGCGCCGACGACCAGCACGTACGCGCTCTTGGCATCGCGCAGCACGCCGATCTGCGGCACGACATAAGCGTTGGGCTGCACGCCCAGCGTCGCCTTCAGGGTCACGAAAGTACCCGGCAGCAGGGTCTTGTCCGGATTCGGGATGCGCGCGCGCAGCGCGATCGCACCCGTGGCCGGATCGACCACGTCGCCGGAGAAGTCCAGCGCGCCCTGGCGTTCGTACGGCGTGCCGTCCGGCAGGATCACCTGCACGTGCGAGTCGCGCGACGTCAGCTGCGCACGGCGGATCTGCTCCAGCTCGGTCACGCTCAGCGAGAAGTTCACGTACAGCTGGTCGATCTGGTCGATCGTGGTCAGCAGCGTCGGCGTGCCCTGCCCGACCAGCGCGCCTTCGGTGACCTGCTGCTGGTTGGCGCGACCGCTGATCGGCGCGGTCACCGTGGCGTAGCCGAGGTTGATGCGCGAATTGGCCAGCGCGGCTTCGGCCTGCTTCACCGCCGCGGCGGCGCTGCGCTCGGCGGCGAGGGCGTTGTCGAGGTCGGACTGCGAGACGAACTTCTCCGGCGCCAGGCGGCGGGCACGATCGGCCGCGGCCTTGGCGTTGGCGTAATTGGCCTGCGCCGAAGCCAGCGAGGCCTGCGACTGGCCGACTTCGGCCTGCAGCGGCGCCGGATCGATCAGGAACAGCACCTGGCCGGCCTTCACGTCGCTGCCTTCTTCATAGACGCGGCGCTGCAGCACGCCCGGCACGCGGGCACGGACGTCGGCGCTGCGGAATGCGGCCAGCCGGCCCACCAGGTCCTTCTGCAGCGGAACGTCGCTGGGCTGCACCTTGACCACGCCGACTTCCGGCGGGGGCATGCCGCCCTGCTGGGCCTGATCCTTGCCGCCGCAGGCGGACAGTGCGAGTGCCAACGCGGCGGCGACAGCCACCGTGCGCGGGTTCTTGAGCATGGGGGAAGACTCCGATTCCGTCATGTACGAGCGTTGCAGCTCAGATTGGCTCTAATTCCTATACCGACCAGTCTAACATTCCGATGGGAGGCCCCATCCCCCATTGGTCACGGGGATGGGCAATCACGCCGTTTCGAGCAAATGCGCCAACTTTGCCGGTTCGGGTGTATCACGGAACGGAAGTCGGCCCCAGCACCGAACCGGCAGGCGTTGCAGGAGCAATTCGAAGTTGTCGTCCGCGCGCGCCATGTGCGGGTCGATGTCGTTGGCGATCCAGCCCGCCAGGTGCAGCCCGTCGGCCTCGATCGCGCGCGCGGTCAGCCGCGCATGGTTGATGCAGCCCAGGCGCAGCCCGACCACCAGCACCACCGGCAAGTCCAGCGCACGGACCAGATCGCGCTGGTCCAGCGTGGCCGACAGCGGTGCGGCCCATCCTCCCACACCCTCCACGACGACCGTGTCTGCATGCGCCGACAGGCGCTCGAAGGCGTCGAGCATCGGCGCCAGCGCGATCTCGACGCCTGCGTCGGCGGCGGCCAGCTCCGGCGCCAGCGGCTGCGGCAATGCGTACGGATTCACGTCCTCGTACGCGGGGCGCGGATCGCTCGCCGCCTGCAACGCGAGTGCATCCTCGTTGCGCCATCCTTCCGGCGTGTATTCGCAACCGCTCGCGAGCGGCTTCATGCCCACCGCACGCAAGCCACGCGTGCGCAATGCGTGCAGCAGCGTCGCACTGGCCAGCGATTTGCCGATGCCCGTGTCGGTGCCCGTGACGAACCAGCCGCGGCTCATTGACGCCGCGCGCCCTTGCCCGCGCCGGTTCCGCCCACACTGTTAGACTTCAGGAAAGAGGCGCTCATGTTCACCAGCGAAAGTCTAAGCGGCCCCAAGCCGGAACAGTACGCACAGCTGCTCGCGCAGGCGCGCGCGCTGCTGCACGGTGAGCGCGACCGCATCGCCAACGCGGCCAACCTCTCGGCACTGGTCTACCACTCGCTGCCGGCGCTCAACTGGGTGGGATTCTATTTCTTCGACGGTCGCGAACTGGTCGTCGGCCCGTTCCAGGGCCTGCCGGCCTGCGTGCGCATCCCGCTCGACAAGGGCGTGTGCGGTGCCGCGGCCAGCACCCGCCAGACCCAGCGCATCGAGGACGTCCATGCGTTCCCGGGTCATATCGCCTGCGATTCGGCCTCCAACTCGGAGTTGGTGGTGCCGCTGGTGGCCGCCGACGGCTCCCTGATCGGCGTGTTCGATCTCGACAGTCCTGAACACGCCCGTTTTGACGTTGAAGACCAGCACGGCCTGGAGTCGATCGCGCAGGCATTCGTGGAGTCGCTGGAATGACGACGGGTACGAGTACGGACAAGCTGCGCAACATCGGACCCAAGTCCGCCGCCTGGCTGCGCCAGGTCGGCCTTCGCACCCGCGAGGACCTGGCCGCGGCGGGTACGGTGGATGCTTTCATGCGCGTCAAGCGCGCGGGCTTCAAGCCCACCCTCAACCTGCTGTACGCCATCGAGGGTGCGCTGCAGGACTGCCATTGGCAGGAGATCTCCGACGAACGCCGCAGCGAGCTGGTCGTCGCCGCCGAAGCCGCCATCGCCCTGCTGCCGCCGCCACGCTACCGGCCGGCCGCCGCGCCGGTCACGACCACGCAGATGGGCGAAGAGAGCAGCATGGCCATGCCGTCGCTGTTCGACGAACCCGGCGAACGCGAGTAACCCTGCGGCTCCCAAGCCCCCGGCGCTTTGGCCCACGAGGCCGGTATCGCGTAGACTGCGCGCGCTTTCAGGTGACCCGACGGCGTCCGCCAACGGGTTGAAACGGGAAGCCGGTGACGCCGCCCGCGGCCATTCCGGCACTGCCCCCGCAACGGTAAGCGAGCAAGGCACGGCAACCGCCACTGTGCGATCGCACGGGAAGGCGCCGCGCCCGGAGGCATGCCTCCACTCGCGAGTCCGGAGACCGGCCTGGACGCAGGGTCATTCGACCCGCCACTGGTTGCGATGCGGAGGGCGTCGCGGCGGCGATGCCGGCGCGATGCGCGCCCGCCACGCAGCCCGCTTTCTCCACGCGACTTCCCGCTGTCCGACGCGGCCCGTCCGCGCGCTGGAGAAAACGATGTCCCCGCGTAATGCCACCCCGATCCACGCCGCACTCGCGCTCGCCTGCGCCCTCGCGTTGCCCGCCCTCGCCCGCGCGCAGGCCGCCACCGATCTCGACGAAGTCGTCGTCACCGCCAACCGCACCGCGATCAGCGTCAACGATGCGCTCACACCGGTGGAAGTGATCGACGCCGAACAGATCCGCCACAGCCAGGCGCGCTCGCTGCCCGAACTGCTGCAGGGCCGCGCCGGCATCTCGCTGTCCAACCAGGGCGGCCAGGGCAAGCTGACCACGCTGTTCCTGCGCGGCGCGGAATCCGACCACGTGCTGGTGCTGGTCGACGGCATCCGCATCGGTTCATCGACCTCGGGGCTGGTGTCGTTCCAGGACCTGCCGATCGAAATGATCGAGCGCGTGGAAATCGTGCGCGGTCCGCGCGCGAGCCTGTACGGCAGCGACGCCATCGGTGGCGTGATCCAGGTGTTCACCCGTCGCGACCGCGGCGCATTCGTGCCGCGCGTGCGGTTCGATGCCGGCAGCAACGACTCGCTCGGATACGGCATGGGCTTCGGCGGCGCCAGCGAGCGCGCCTGGTTCGGCGCCGACTACCAGCACACGCGCACCACCGGCATCAACGCCTGCAACGGTTTCTTCGATCCGTTGACCTTCGACGGCGCGGGCTGCTTCATCGCCACCGACTCGCAGCCAGATCGCGACGGCTACGACAAGGATGCGCTGTCGCTGCGCGGCGGCGTGCAGTTCGGCGAGCAGTGGAGCCTGGAAGGCCATGCGCTGCGCAACGAGGGCGACAACGAATTCGACGGCGATTTCACCGATCGTTCCGAGACGATCCAGCAGGTGATCGGCGGCAAGCTGCGCTGGCGCCCGTCCGAGCGCGTCGACCTGCACCTCACCGCCGGCCGCAACGTCGATGCCTCCGACAACTTCCTCGGCGAGGACTTCGTCGATTTCTTCAGCACCGATCGCGACAGCGCGACGCTGCAGGGCGACTTCGGCATCGCCAGCGGCCAGCTGCTGACGCTGGGCCTGGACTGGCTGCGCGACCGCGTCGATGCGACCACCACCTACGACGAGACCGAGCGCGACAACAAGGCCGCGTTCGTGCAGTACCAGGGCCGCTTCGGTGCGCAGTCGCTCGAGGCGAGCGTGCGTCGCGACGACAACGAACAGTTCGGCGGGCACACCACCGGCAGCGCGGCGTGGGGCATGAGTTTCGCCGAGAACTGGCGCGTCCGCGCGGGCTACGGCACCGCCTTCAAGGCGCCGACCTTCAACGAGCTGTACTTCCCGTTCTTCAGCAATCCGGACCTCGATCCGGAAGAGTCGGAGACGTGGGAACTCGGCGTGGGCTGGCAGGGCGACGGCGTGGGCGTGAACCTCGACGCCTTCAGCACCGACGTCGACGACCTGATCGCCTTCGACGCCAGCCAGAACCGCCCGAACAACGTCGACAGTGCGCGCATGCGCGGCGCCGAACTCACCGCCAACGCCACGCTCGCCGACTGGACCGTCAACGGCGCGATCAGCTGGCTCGACACCGAGAACCGCTCCGGCTTCTTCGAAGGCAACGACCTCGCCCGCCGCGCGAAGAACAGCGCACGCATCGAGATCGACCGTGCCTTCGGCGCGTTCCGCGTCGGCGTCACCGCGGCCGGTGAAGGCTCGCGCTACGACGACGTCGCCAACACGCGCCGTCTCGCCGGCTACGGCACGCTCGACCTGCGCGCCGAGTACGCGCTGAGCGACGCGCTGACGCTGCAGGCCCGCGTCGCCAACGTGTTCGATCGCGAATACGAGACCGTGTCGTTCTACAACCAGCCCGGCCGCGAGTGGTACCTGACGCTGCGCTACGCGCCCGTCAACTGACCCAGTCCGCTACGCAGACGACAGGAAGCCCGGCTCTTGGCCGGGCTTCTTGCTGTCGGGCATTCGAGGTCGAGCGCGACGCATCCGCAGGCTCATCGCCGAGCCTCGACGCCTCGCCTTGGGTCTCCGGGCTCCGCCTGCCGGGCTCGGGGCCCGGACGGCGAGGCGTTTTGCCCCATCCATGAAGCTCGCGAGCTCGAACGGCGAAGCGCATTGCTCCGCCCATGAGGCGAGTGCGCCCGGTCGGCGAAGCGTTTTGCTCCGTCGATGAGGCTCGGAGCTCGGACGATGAGGCATGTTGCCCGGCCGACGAGGTTCGGGAGCCGGGACGACGAGGCGTTTTGCCCGGCCGATGAGGTTCCGGAGCTCGAGCGACGAGGCGTTTTGCCCGGTCGATGAGGCTCGGGAGCCCGGACGGCCAGGCGTTTTGTCCCGTCGCTGAGGCTCGGAGCCCGGATGGCGGGGCGTTCTGCTCCGTCGATGAGGCCCGGGAGCCCTGCAACGCGGCCCTCCTCGCTTCGTGGAGGCGACTCAGGCCGCCCGACGACCGAGGCGCGAACGCTCGAACCACCACAGCGCGACGCTCGCCAGCAGCCACGACAACCACCACGGCCAGCGCGAGGTCGGATGACGCGGCGCAACGACAGTGTTCGTCGTCGCGACGGCCGGAGCCGAAGTGGCCAGCGCCAGCGTCGCCGTGCGCAGTTCGTTCGCGCGAAGGCCCGGCGCCTCGTTCGCGGCGCGCACATACAGCCACTGCTCGCGTTCGCCGGAACGCAGGCGATGCCAGCCGCCCTCGCGCGGCCAGAACGCCGCGCAGGCGCGCGATCCGGTCGTGGGATCGCGCAGCACCGGCACATCCACGCCCGCCGGCGTCGTCACGCTTGCCTGCACGGCGGGAAGGCCGCACAGCGCGACGCGTTCACCCGCGCGCGCAGCGCCTTCGATGCTAAACGCAGTACCGGGCTTGGCGCGCGCCAGTGTCGCCACTACGTCCGACCACAGCTCCGAATGAAGATCGTCGCGCCCGGCGAGAACGAGTCGATACGTATCGGTTGCGGTCCATACCCCGACGCGTCCGCGCCCCATCGCACGCCACTGTCCAAGTGCCGCGCCGTCCTGCGCAGCGGCGATCTGGACGCTGTCGTCGGCACGCACGCGCAAACTGCGGCGCGTGAGTTGCGGCACTTCCTCAACGACGGCGTCGTGCGCGCGCGGCGCATCGCGCGTGCCGGGGCCGAGACGTGCGCGCACCGCATCGTCGTCGGGCGCGTTGCCAGCCAGCTGGAACGCAGCGCTGTCGCGACCGGCATCGACGTCGAAACCGAGCGCGCGCAGGCGACGGCGTTCCGCATCGGACAACGCGGCGGTGACGCGCACAAGCAGTCCGAGCCCGTTGCGCACGGCATCGTGAAGCGCACCGCGCTGTGCATCGCCAAGGGTGGACCACGCGCGCTCGTCGAGCACGACGATGTCGAAGCGCGCGAGCGAACCCGCATTGAACGCGACCGGCGCATCGCCCAGCTGCACGCCGCCGCCGACCGACATCTGCGTACGCAGCGGCAGGCCGGCGTCGTCCGCCCAGCGCCGCAGGTACTTCACTTCCGGCCCGGGCGCGCCGGCCACCAGCAACACGCGTGGGGGCGGCGAAGCCTCGATCTGGAGCGGCCACGCCACGTCCTCGATCGTGCGCTGCGAGGCGTCGCGCAGTCGCACCGTGAAGGTCGCGGCGCCCGGCGTGCGCGCATTCGCCGTGAGCACGAAGCGGCCATCCGCACCGACCGCGACGCGGTCGACGCGACGGCGCGCGGGATCGAGCAGTTCCACCACGGTATTCGGGCCCGCCTCGTTCGCGCGGCCGCCAATCCGGAACGAGGCACCGGCGGCGACGCGATCGGGGCCGTCGAGTTCGACCAGTCCGCGCGGCAGCGGTGCCGGCACGAAATCCAGCGCCACGCCGCGCGCCGCGTCGCGATCGCGCGCGTTCAATCCCGCGCCGATCACGCGCACGCGCTGCGTACCCGGATGCTGGCGCAACGCAGTGGCGAGATCGGGCACGCGCGCCACGCCGTCCCATGCATTGGCTTCCGGCAAAGCCACCGTGGTGTCGCCGCGCGCAGCGTCGGCCTGTGCGCGCGTGGCGCCGCCCGTCGCGACGATCAGCGTGCCCGCTTCGCCCGGCACCGTCGGCGGCCATAGCGCGAAATACAGCAACACCGCGCACAACGGCTGCGCGAACACAAGCAATGCAATACGCCAGCCTCGCGAACGTGAGGCGGGTTCGGCGCGGTACTGCTTCAGCAACAGTCGTGCGCATGCGATGACGACGGCAACGACCAGCACGAGCGCCACCGCCTCCGGTGACATGAACGCAGGCACGGGCGACAGCGGCGCGGTCATCGCGTCGCCTCCCCGCGTAGTGCATCGAGATAGCGACGTCCATCGGCGTCGGCATCCTCGCGACGCGGAACGCCCGCTGCCGGGCGCGGCAACAGCGGCCACAACTGCGCGCGCAGGTCGTCGCGGCAGCGCATGCAATCGGGCTCGGCGCGCAGCGTCTCGACTGCGGCGATGAACGAGAGAGGATCGGCAAGTCGCGATTCGTTCTCGCGCATCCAGCGTTCCAGTGCAGCGAAATCGATCGCGTCGCGCGAAGACGATGGCGCATCCAGCGAACGCCACAGCGTCGCCAGCGTGGGATCCGGCGCGGTCGCCGGCAACAGCGCGGCGGCGCGGCTCGCGATGCCCGCGCGGTCGCCGCCCATGCGCCGGCCCTCGTCGATCGGCGGCAGTTCGGGCCCCACGCGCGCGAGATAGATGCGGCTGGCCTGCTGCACTTCCTTGATGCGCGCCAGTGCGCGATAGGCGTGCGGCAGCGCCTGGTCGGGATGGCCCTGGCGCAGGTGCAGTTCCGACTGCCACATCGCATCCAGCGCGGCCTTCAGGATCGTGCGCGTTTCCGGATCGAGCAGCGTCGCCGCTTCGGCATGGTCGTGCGTGTGGCCGTATTCCTGGAGCACGTCGCCGTCCTGGCCGAACGTGGCGTTGCTGGCAGGCGCATGGTCGTGGTCGTCTTTCGCTTCGGTGGCGGTGGCTTCCGCGTGATCGTCGTGCGACGCGCCATCGGCCGCCGGCTCCGCGTCGCTGGTCGGCGGCGGCTTGGGCGCGCCCTCGGCTTCCTCGCCGAGGAACTGTCCATAGCGCAGGCGCAGGATGCGCTGGTCCACGCCGATCTCGTCGCTGCGCTTGAGGTAGCGCTCGGCGGGCAGCTTGCGCTTCTCCTTCAGCAAGGCCTCGGCGTCGATGATGATCTGGCGCTGGCTGCGGAAGTACGCCGGCAACGTCTTGCGCACCATGCCTTCGAGCCCGCTCGTCTCGGTACCGAGTTCCGACGGCCAGCGCAGGATCAGGCTCGCGCTGCGTGCGCTCTGCGGCGTGGGCGCGCGGTTGTCGCGCACCTCCAGCTGCACGATGAGGTCGTCGCCGGCGGCGAGTCCGAGTGCCGCGAGGTCGAGCCGGTGCGCGAAGCGCTTCGTCGTCGCGCTGCCGCTGCCGTGCAGCGTCGCGGTCTGCTCGCGGAAGGTGATGTTCTCGCCGCTGCCCTGGGCGAGGGTGATGCGCAGTCGTGCATCGCCGGCGACGCCGTAGTCGTCGGTGGCTTCGAACGCGACCGACCAACTGCGCTGGCCCGGTTCGATGAGGCTCAGGCCACGGTCGGGTTCGAGCACGCGCAGCTGCGGGGGTCGGTCGGCGATGGCATCGAGCCTGTGTCGGCGCGTTGTTTCGAGCGGTGGCGCGCCGTCGAGTTCAAGGCGGTACAACGCGGACTTCGCCAGAGCGTGATCGGCACGCCATACGTCGCCATCGTGTTGCAGCGCGATCCGACGGCCATCGTGGAACGCCAGTGCGGCCGAGTGCGGTTGCGGCGAGAAACGGAACGACCATTGCAGCCGTGTTCCCACCGGCGCCTTCGCATCGAGCGAGGGTTCGTTGCGTGCGGACTGTCGCGTGTAGGCCGGCGGCGTCACGCGCAGGTTCTGTTCGAGTACGCGCGTTTGCGTCGGGGCGACGGGCTCGCCGGTGATCGCTGCCACCACGTCGTCGAAGCGCGTCGGGGTGTGCGCCGGCCACAGCAGCGCGGCTGCGGAGACGACGAGACCCGCGGTGCAGGCGAGACCGATCGCGCGCGACGACCAGCGCGGACGCAGGTCCGGCGCGGTGCGCGATTCCAGGCGCTGCTGCAGGCGCGTGCGTTGCAGGCGCTCCATCGGCGCCAGCGACGAGTCCGGCGCGAACAGCAGATCGCTGCTGTCCTCCAGATCGCGGCGATGCGCGTCGAGTTGGCGGATGAGCCAGCGCGTGTCGAGCGTGCGCATGCGATGCCAGGCGACAGCGCCAATGGCGAGCGCGAACGTGGCGACGACGAGGATCGCGGCGGTCGTTCCGGACAGCCGCCACGCCAGCACGGCCGCGGCGATCAGGCACGGCAGACCTGTTGCGACGACATCGAGCGCACGGCGACGACGCGCGTCGTGCAGGACGTTACGCAGCAGCGTCGCGGCGTTCACGGCGCCACCGTCCGGCGGCGACCGGTCGCCATCCAGCGTTCGAGCAGGAACACCAGCGCGATCGCAAGCACCAGCCACGACGCGAGTTCGCGTGGCGGTGCGGTGAAGGTCGGGCCACCGGTCACCGGTGCGTGTTCACGTGCGTGCGCACGCGACGGCGGAGGCGGAACCGCTTCGAACAGCGCGCGCAGATGGCGCGGGAACGAGGCATCGAGCAGTTGCGGCATCGCCTGCGGTGACAGTTCGCGGTGCAGACGCATTAGTCGGCCACGTCCGAACGTCGCGCCATCGACCAGCACGGCGCCGGTGTCGTCGCGCCACAGCGGCGTCGCCGTCGAAGCGCTCTCGACCTGCGCCTGCGCATCCACGAGCGCGGTACCGCCATTGCGGATCCACTCTGCGATTACCGACGGCAACGGGCCCGGCACGAGCCATACCAGCGATCGCGTCGTGGGCGACAGTGGCTGCGACGACGGTGCGATGTCGAGCGTCGCCCGCGCGTCGCCCTGCCACGCAGCGTGCGCCGCGCGCAGGTAACGCAGCGCCGGTTCGCGACCCGGCGCGTACCGCACGCTCGGCGACGGCGCGCGCGTGCTCGTCGCGGGCGCGTCAGACGCGGCCCTCGTCGCAGGCAATACGCGCCAGTCGACCTTGCGTCCGAGCGCCATGCGTTGGCCGTCGGCGCCGTCGATCCGTTCGGGAACGAATACCGTCAGCGGTGCGTCGATAGGCAGCCGTGCATCTAGTTCGCGCACGAGACTGGTGATGCTCGCCTGCGATTCGGGCGCGCTTGTTTCGATGGCGGGAAAATCGGCCGCCAGCCAATGCCATTGCGCGGGCGTCGTTCCGAACGCCGCGCGTGCCTGTGCGAGGTCGACGCCGGGCGCAATCGCGACATGTGCCTGCGCGCGCGTGTCGCCGAGCAGCGCCGGACGCGCGAGCAGCAGCGCCGTGAGCGCGAGCAGCAGCAGGCGCACCAGCAGGAGCGGCCACTCGTCGAAGCGGATCCGATGACGCGGACGCGGCTTCTGCCGCAGCCAGCGCAGGGCCGCGAATTCCGTCGGTCGCTGCTCGCTGCGTCGCGCCAGGTGGATCAGCAGCGGCAGCAGCAACGCGGCGAGGGCGGCCAATCCCGCCGGCAGGAGGAAGACCAGGCTCACGCGTACTCCGCGGCGTCGCGCGAGCCGAACAGCCGTCGCAACGGCAGGTCCAGCGGTTGGTCGAGGACGTACTCGGCGTGGCGGATGCCGGCGGTGTCGAGCCGCGCATCGAGTTCGCGCCGCGCCTGCATGAAGCGCTCGAGGAACTCGCCACGCATCGCCGTGCCGTCGCCGAGCAGTTCCTCGCCGGTTTCCGGGTCGTGGAAACGATGGCCACCCCGGAACGGGAAATCGCGTTCCTCGGCGGTGAGCAGGCGGATCGCCAGCACTTCGCGGCGCGCGGCGGCCAGTCGCGTCATCACCTCGACCGAGCCGTCATCGAAGCCATCGCTCAGCAGCACCACCAGGTCACCCTGGCCGATGCGTTCCCACAGCGGGCGCAGCTGCTCCGGCGCGGGCCAGCGGCCGCGCGCGGCGAGGCCGTGCAGTTCGAGCATGAAACGATCGCGCTGGCGCACGCCAGCGCCGGGTGCGAGCAGGCGCACGCCGTCGTCGCGCAACGCCACCAGCCCGAAGCGGTCGCCCTGGCGCAGCGCGAGTTCGGCGATGCAGGCGGCCAGGCCCTTCGCCGCGGCGAGACGCGACCAGCCCGGACGCGCTGCGTCTTCCTGTGCCATCGACGCGCTCGCATCGATCAGCAGCCACACCGCCAGCGGACTTTCGCGTTCGGCCTCGCGCACGAAGAAGCGGTCGGAACGCGCATAGAGCTTCCAGTCGATCTGGCGCAGTTCGTCGCCGGGTTCGTAGGCGCGGTACTGCGCGAATTCGAGGCCCGCGCCACGACTGCGGCTGTGGTGCAGGCCCAGACCCTGCAGCCCGACCGCGCGGCGCGAGGTCAGGCGCAGGTCCTTCAACCGCGCGCGCACCTGCGGCGGGATGAAGTCGGCGATGCGGGAACCCGGCTCTGCCACGGACGCTCCGTCAGGCGGCGAACGGCACGCTGCGCAGCAGCGCGGCGATCACGTCGTCGGCGCTCTTCTGTTCGGCTTCGGCAGCGAACGACAGCAGCAGGCGATGGCGCATGACCGGTGCGGCGAGCGCGGCGATGTCCTCGCGCGTGGCGGCGAGGCGGCCGTGCAGCAGCGCGCGCGCCTTCGCGGCCAGGACCAGCGACTGGCCCGCGCGTGGACCGGCACCCCATTTCACCCACTGGCGCACTTCCGCCGGCGCGTTCTCGCCCGGGCGGCTGGCGCGCACCAGGCGCGTGACCCACGACAGCAGGTCGTCGCCGAAATGCACTTCGCGCACGCGCGCCTGCAGGGCCAGCACTTCCTCGCCGTGCATCACGCTGGGCACGTCGGAATGACGCGTGCCCGTGGTCTGCGCAAGGATGTCGCGCTCTTCGTTCTCGCTCGGGTAATCGACGCGGATGTGCAGCAGGAAGCGGTCGAGCTGCGCTTCAGGCAACGGATACGTGCCGGCCTGTTCCAGCGGGTTCTGCGTGGCAAGCACGAAGAACGGCGCGGGCAACGTGTGGGTCACGCCGGCGTAGCTGACGGTGCGTTCCTGCATCGCTTCGAGCAGCGCGGCCTGCGTCTTCGGCGGCGTGCGGTTGAGTTCGTCCGCGAGCAGCAGGTTGGTGAAGATCGGGCCCGGCTGGAAACGGAAGTGGCGATGACCGGTGCCGTGGTCTTCTTCCAGCAGCTCGGTGCCGAGAATGTCGCTGGGCATCAGGTCCGGCGTGAACTGCACGCGGCGGAACTGCAGTTCCAGCGCCTGCCCGAGCGAACGCACCAGCAGCGTCTTGCCCAGGCCGGGCACGCCTTCGAGCAGGCAGTGCCCGCCCGCGAGCAGGCCGATCAGCAACTGCTCGACAACGGCTTCCTGGCCGACGATGGCCTGTGCGATGGCGCTGCGCAACGTGCCGAGCTTCGCGAGCTGGGTTTGGATGTCTGCTTCGGTGAGAGTGCTGTTCATTCCGGATTTCCAGAGGTTTGGTGCGGCCCTTCCCCTCTCCCTGGCCACCTTCGGTGGCCTGTCCCTCTCCCGCAAGGGGAGAGGGAGGAGGCGCCGTGCTTTGCCCTCTCCCCTTGCGGGAGAGGGACAGGCGCGCAGCGCCAGGGAGAGGGAATTCAGCTGCTCAATGCATACATCACGATATTGACCGCGAACCTCGTGTTGTCCTCGGCCAGGAAACGCTTGTTGCGCCAGTCGTAGTCCCACTCGCAACCGTAGTCCTTGTTGCTGTAGAGCACGCCCAGCCGTCCGTCGATCTCGATGCCCTGCAGGTAATCGTGCACCAGGTCGTCGCCCCAGCCGTTGAGTTCGAAACCGGTCGCGGGCGGGCCGTCCTTGAACTCGAAGAAGCTGCGGTACAGCGCGTGGTTGTTGGGCAGCTTCTTCAGCGCCTTCGGACCGAAGATCGAACGCATCTGCGCTTCGAACGACTTGGCGAACAGGCCGTCGATGTCGTGGTTGCAGTCGTCCACGAACACGAAGCCGCCGTTGCGCACGTAGCGTTCGAAGTTGCGCCGCTCGGCCGGGTTGAACTCGACGAGCTTGTGCCCGGCGAGGTAGCAGAACGGCGCCGTCAGCATCTTCGGATCGGCCAGCGCCAGCACGTGTTCCTTCGGGTCCACGCGCAGGGTCGTGTAGTCGATCAGCGACGTGATCAGGTTCGCCGGCATGCGCTGGTCGACGTCCCAGTCGCCGGAGTCGTACTTCAGGCGGGTGAGCCAGAAGTCGTACTCCACGCTCGCGGCGCGCGCGCCCGTCCACGGCTGCGGCAGCAGCGCCCCCGCCGCGCCCGCGAGCATCAGGCGGAGGAACTGCGCGCGGTTCATATCGAACGCGCGGTATTGATGACGTTGATGCCGTTGAACCGCGTGGTGCTGGAACCGTGCGAAACAGCGGACACCTGGCTGGGCTGGCCCTTGCCATCGAAGAACGAACCGTGCACGCGGAAATCCCGCTCGTCGCAGATCGCGGCGCAGGCGTTCCAGAATTCCGGCGTGCGGATCTGGTACGCGCCGTCCTCGACCAGGCCGGTGACCTTGCCGTTCTTGATCTCGTAGAACAGCTGGCCGCCGAACTGCGCGTTGTAGCGCTGCTGGTCGATCGAGTACGAGCCGCGGCCGTGGATGTACAGGCCGTTCTCCACGTCCTTGACCATGTCGGCGACGCTGAGCGGCGTCTTGCCCGGCATCAGCGACACGTTGGCCATGCGCTGGAACTGCACGCTCGACCACGAATCGGCGTAGCTGCAACCGTGCGATTCAGCGTGGCCGAGGATATGCGCCTCGTCGCGCGTGGCCTGGTAGTCGACGAGGATGCCGTCGCGCACCAGGTCCCACTGCTTCGTCTTAACGCCTTCGTCGTCGTAACCGACCGCACCGAGGCTGCCCGGCCGCGTCTTGTCGGCGACGAAGTTGACGATCGGACTGCCCCAGCGATAGCCCTGGTCGCGCTTGTCGAGCGTGGCGAAGCTGGTGCCCGCGTAGTTGGCCTCGTAGCCGAGCACGCGGTCGAGTTCGAGCGGATGGCCGACGTTCTCGTGGATCGTCAGGAACAGGTTGGACGGATCGATCACCAGGTCGTACTTGCCCGGCTTGACCGACGGCGCCTTGAGCTTGGCGCGCGCGTCGCGCGCGGCGGCGACCGCGTCTTCCATCACGTCGTAGCTGCGCCCGTACGCGACCACGCCGCCGGGCAGCGCGAAGCGGCCGGCGGGATCGGCGTCGAGGTATTCGTAGCCCATGCCCATCGGCGCGGACAGGCCGTTGCGCGTGCGGAATTTGCCGCTGGCCTTGTCCACCGCGGTCGCGGTGAACGGCAGCCAGATGCGGTGCACGTCCTGGTCGATGTAGCTGCCGTCGGTGGACGCGAAGTACTTCTGCTCGTTGACCAGGAACAGCGTCGAGTTGAAGAAGTCCGCGCCGGCCTTCATCGCCGCGGCGTTGACGCCGAGCAGGAGGTCGACCTTGTCCTTGAGCGGCACCGCCATCGCGTTCTTCGCGACCGGCGTGGCCCAGCGCACCTCGCCCACGCCCTTGACCGGGGCGAGTTCGACCTTGCGCGTCTGGTTGCGTCCGTTCGCACGGGCGATGGCGAGCGCGGTGCGCGTGGCCTGCGCCACCGCGTCCGGCGTCTGCACGTTCGTGGCGGCGAAGCCCCACGCACCGTCGGCGAGCACGCGGATGCCGACGCCGGAAGACTCGGCGTTGACCACGTTCTCCACGCGGGTTTCGCGCGTGATCACCGACTGGCGCAGGTACCGGCCCACGCGCACGTCGCAGTACTGCGCGCCGCCGGCGCGGGCGGTGGTGAGCGCGGCGTCGGCGAGGAGCCGACGGCGCGCGGTGTCGACCGGTTCCAGCAGCGCCTCGGCGGCGATGCTGCGGCCGTAAGGCAGCAGCAGGCCGGCGAGACCGAGACCGGTGAAGTTCAGGAAATCACGACGTTGCACTGATCAGACCGCATCCGAAAGCGAGGTGAAGGTGAAGTCGCGCAGCTTCATCGGCGGGATCATCATCACGAACGAGGATTCGTCACCGGCAACGCGCACCGGCTTGCCGAGTTCCTCGATGTTGTTGAGCATGATCACCGGCGATTCGTTGAAGCGGAAGTTCTTCACCGGGTGCTTGATCTGGCCGTTCTCGATGTAGAACGTGCCGTCGCGCGTGAGGCCGGTCAGCAGCACGGTCTGCGGATCGACCATGCGGATGTACCAGGTGCGCGTGACCAGGATGCCCTTCTGCGTGCTCGCCACCAGCTGCGCGGTGGTCTTGTCGCCGCCGGCGACGAGCAGGTTGCCCGGCTCGCCGACCGCGCGCTTGCCCTGCTTCTTCGCCCAGAAGCGCGAATAGTTGAGCGCGACGACCTTGCCGTTCTCGACGATCGCCATCTTCTCGCGCGGCAGGCCTTCGTTGTCCCACGGCAGCACCGGCGCGCGCTCGTCCCACGGGTCGGCGCTGATGTTCACGCGCGGATCGTAGACCTGCTCGCCGAGCTTGTTGCCGCCGCCCTTCTTCGACAGGAAGCTGCGGCCTTCGTCGGCCTGGCGCGCGTCGAAGAAATTCATCATGAACGAGATCAGGCCCGCGGCCGCGGCCGGTTCCAGGATCACCGTGTACTTGCCCGGCTCCAGCGCCTTGGCTTCGGCCGATTCGGTGGCCTTGCGCATGGCGGTGCGGATGTCGGCATCGGCCTTGAAGTCGGACGCGTCCTTGAGGTTGCGGCCGACCCAGCCAGAACCGCGGCCGTCTTCGGTGCGCACCGTGCAGGTGTAGTTGAAGTTGCTGCCGCGCTGGTAGGCGAAGTTGCCGTTGCTGTTGGCGATGGCGACGAAGTTGTGGCCGTCCTCGAGGAAGCCGGCCGCAATCAGCTTGTCGCCACGGCACGGCGCGATCGAGTCGGCCGCGACCTTGGCGCGGTACTCGGGCGTGATCGCCGCGGTGGACTGGCTGAAAGTCGGGCTGGCCTTGTAGGCCTGCTTGTCGATCGCCGGCATGAACTCGGGGTTCTCCGGCGCCAGGCGCGCCAGGTCCTCGGCACGACGCACGACGCGTTCAAGCGCGGCATCGTCGAACTCGTTGATGGTGGCGGTACCGACGCGGTTGCCGAACGCGACTTCCACGGCCAGCTCGGTGTTGTCGACGATGCCGCTGGTGGAGATGTTGTTCAGGGCGAAACGGATGTTGCCGTCGACCGAACCGGCCAGCGTCGCGCTGCACTGGTCCGCCTTGGACAGCTTGATGACCTTGTCCAGGATGGCCTTGGCCTGTTCTTCGGTGAAAATGCTCATGCGTTGGGTCTCCAGGCGCGATCAGCCGAGGCTGCGGGCGGTGTTGATGACGTTGATGCCGTTGAAGCGCGCCGTGCTCGAACCGTGCGAGACCGCGGACACCTGGCCCGGCTGGCCCTTGCCGTCGAAGAACGAACCGCCCAGGCGGTAGTCGCTGTCGTCGCAGACCGCGACGCAGGCGTTCCAGAATTCCGGCGTGCGGATCTGGTAGGCCACGTCCTCGATCTGGCGGGTGATCTGGCCGTTCTTGATCTCGTAGAACAGCTGGCCGCCGAACTGCGCGTTGTAGCGCTGCTGGTCGATCGAGAACGAGCCGTCGCCGATGATGTAGATGCCGTTCTCGACGTCCTTGATCATGTCGGCGACGCTGAGCTTGTTCTTGCCCGGCGCCAGCGAGACGTTGGCCATGCGCTGGAACTGCACGCTCGACCACGAGTCGGCATAGCAGCAGCCGTCGGATTCGGTCTTGCCGAGAATGTGGGCCTGGTCGCGGATGGTCTGGTAATCGACCAGTTTGCCTTCGCTGATGAGGTCCCACTTCTTGGTCTTCACGCCTTCGTCGTCGTAACCGACCGCGCCGAGGCTGCCCGGCTGGATCTTGTCGGCGAAGACGTTGACGTTGGCGCTGCCGTACTGGAACTTCTGCTCGCGCTTGTCGAGCGTGGCGAAGCTGGTGCCGGCGTAGTTGGCCTCGTAGCCGAGCACGCGGTCGAGTTCGAGCGGATGGCCGATCGACTCGTGGATGGTCAGCCAGGTGTGCGACGGGTCGAGCACCAGGTCGTACTTGCCCGGCTTCACCGACGGCGCGGTGAGCTTGGCGCGGGCCTGCTTGGCCGAGGCGATCGCGTCTTCGGTCATGTCGTACGACAGGCCGTAGTTGACCACGCCGTTGGGCGAGATGACCTTGCCAGACTTCGCGCCGTCGAGGTATTCGAAGCCCATGCCCATCGGCGAGGACAGGCCTTCGCGGGTGCGGAACTTGCCGCTGGCCTTGTCGATGGCGGTGACCGTCATCGGCGCCCAGATGCGGTGGACGTCCTGGTCGATGTAGCTGCCGTCGGTCGAGGCGAAGTACTTCTGCTCGTTGACCAGGAACAGCATCGAGTTGACGAAGCTGGCGCCGGCGTTGATCGCCGCGGCGTTCACGCCCAGCAGCAGGTCGACCTTGTCCTTGAGCGGCACTTCCATCGAATTCTTGCGGATCGGCGTCTTCCAGCTGACCTCGCCCACGCCCGGCGCCTTGGCCAGCTGCACCGGCGCGGTCTGCGTCTTGGCATTGGCGCGGGCGATGGCGGCGGCCTGCTGCGCGGCCTTGACCACGCCCTGCGTGCTCAGCTCGTTGGTCGCGCTGAAGCCCCACGCGCCGTGGACGAGCACGCGCACGCCGACGCCGGTGGATTCGGTGTTGACCACGTTCTGGACCTTGTCCTCGCGCGTGATCACGAACTGGCGCAGGTAGCGGCCGATGCGCACGTCGCAGTAGCTCGCACCGGCCGAAGTGGCGGCGGCGAGCGCGGCATCGGCGAGGGCCTTTTTCTTGCCCACGTCGATGGTGGTGATCAGGGCGTCGGCGGCGATCGAGCGGCCGAACGGCAGCATGAGGCCGGCCACGCCGATGCCGGACATCGTCAGGAAGGAGCGTCTATCCACTGTTGTATTACCCCCGGATGGGCCCGCACGACGTCGCGGCGACGCGGCAGGCAAGCGAACGAGACAAAGCGTTCGGACTGTGGGCAGGGGGATCGTGTGGCGTCAAGTGACGTTCGGGCTAGACGTCCGCCCGACGCACCGGCCGACGCATGAAAACTGTGGACTGCGTCGTGCGGGGACGGGAAACCGTCGCAGGCGTACTGTGCCGAATCGGGCCGATACGGCGCCGGGCGTCGCGTCGCTCAGTCCTTCGCCGGGCCGTATTCCCAGTCGTACGGCACGCCGGTATCGCCGAGGACGTACTCGACCAGTTCCGCGAAGCCGCGTTCGGCGCGCACGTCGTTGGACAGGACCACCAGGCACCGCTGCCTGCGCTGCACGCACACCCAGGTGTTGCCGGTGGTGTCGTTGTGGCCGCCCTTGAAGAAGCCCGCGCCCTGCGGGCCGTCGAACACCACCACGCCCAGGCCCGCGGCGAGGTCGCGCCGGCGCTCCTGCGGCGGCAGCTCGGGTTGCAGCGACGGGAACTGCGAGCGCGTGGTGATCGGCAGGTTCGCGCGCAGCATCTGCGCATGCGCCTTGCGCGAGAGGCCGTCGCCGCGCACGAACGCGGCGGCGAACTTCGCGAAGTCGGCGATGGTGGTGTCCATCGAGCCGGCCGCGCGCACCTTGGACCGCTCGTCGTGCGGCTCGATGCGGCCGTTCGCGTCCCAGCCGTCGGCGAGGTTCGTGGCGAAGTCCGCGCGCCAGATCATGCTGGTACGCGGCATTCCGAGCTGCGCGAACACGCGGTCGGTTTCCGTGCGCAGGTCGATGCCCAGGCCGGCCTCCATCACGAACTGGAGCGTGTTGAGGCCATCGCCCGAATACGCGTAGCGCGCGCCGGGATCGAAGTGGAAGTGCAGCTTCTCGTCGGGTTCGAGGAAGCCGAAATTGGCGAAGCCCGGCGAGTGGGTCAGGAAGATGCGCGGGGTGAGCCTGCGCCAGCGCTCATCCAGGGCAGTCCAGTCGGCGTAGCGGTCGGCGATGTCCTCACCGGTGTACTCGGGCAGCGGTCGCGGCAGATACGAGGCGATGGAGGTGTCGAGGTCGAGCCGGCCCTGCTCGGCCAGCCGCACCACGGTGTAGGCGAACAGCGGTTTGGTCAGCGACGCGGCGTACATCACGGTGTCCGTGGCCAGCGGATCGCCCTTGCCGTTACGCACACCGTAGGCCTGCACGTAGGTCGGCCGGCCGCGCTCGATCACCGCGATCGCCAGTCCCTGCGCGCCGGTGCGCTGCATGACGCCGCGGACCTTCGCGTCGATCGCGTCGGTGGCGGGGATGTCGTGTGCGCCCGCCCACAGCGGAACGAGCGCGACGAGCGTGGACAGCAGGCACTGCAGGCTTGCCTTCTTCATCGGATCTCCCCGGCGGTGTCGTGCGTTGCGACCCTCCTCCCGGAAAGGCGGCCGGCACGAGCGGCCCGGCGAGACTACAACGCCGCCGGGTCGGTTCCCCCTGCCGTTTGGCCTGTCCCGGGGGTGGCGGGAGGGCCAATCCGGACCCCGGCCCGCGCTTTTGACACCGGTTACCAAAACCCCGTTATCATCCCGCCATCGCCCGCCGCGCAGCCCGCGCGCGCCGGCAAGAACCACTCCGGAGGCCCGATGTTCCGCAAGACCTACCACGCCACCCACCCGGACATGATGGCCGGCGCCAGCAACGACCAGCTGCGCGAGCGCTACCTCATCGACGGCCTGTTCGCGCCGGGCCAAGTGGTCCTGAACTACTCCCACAACGAGCGCTTCGTGATCGGCGGCGCCGCCCCGACCACCGCGCCGGTGTCGCTGCCGAAGCAGACCGAGCCGGCCTCGGCCGCCGGCCAGCCGTTCCTGCAGCGCCGCGAGCTGGGCATCGTCAATGTCGGCGGCGGCACGGGCACGGTCACGGTGGACGGCACCGCGTTCACGCTGGCGCCGAAGGACGGCCTGTACGTGCCGATGGGCAGCGAGCAGGTCGAGTTCGCCTCGAACGACGCCGCCAACCCGGCGAAGTTCTACCTCGCCTCGACCCCGGCGCACGCGCGCTTCGAAGCCAAGCACATCTCCATCGCGCAGGCGGTTCCGCTCGAGCGCGGCGCGCTGGAGACGTCGAACGAACGCACGATCTACCAGTACATCGTCCCGGCCACGGTGAAGTCCTGCCAGCTGCTGCTCGGCCTGACCATCCTCAAGCCCGGCAGCGTGTGGAACACCATGCCGCCGCACCTGCACGACCGCCGCTCCGAGGTCTATTTCTACTTCGACCTGGGCGACCAGCGCGTCATGCATTTCATGGGCGATCCGGCCGACATGCGCCATCTCGTGATCGCCAACGACGAGGCGGTGGTGTCGCCGCCGTGGTCGATCCACATGGGCTCGGGCACGAAGAACTACTGCTTCATCTGGGCGATGGGCGGCGAGAACCTCGACTACACCGACATGAACCAGCTGGACATCTGCCAGCTCAAGTAACCGTCCGCCCAACCCGCGCCGGCGCGTGTCGCGCGCCGGCCATCCAGCACACGAAAGGGGAAGTGTTCATGGCCAATCCGTTCAGTCTCGAAGGCAAGGTCGCGCTGGTCACCGGCGCCAACACCGGCCTGGGACAGGGCATCGCCCTCGCGCTCGCCGAAGCCGGCGCGGACATCGCAGCCGCCGGCATCGCGCCGCCGACCGAAACGGAGCAGAAGGTGCGCGCGCTCGGCCGCCGCTTCGTCGCGATCGAGGCGAACCTGTCGAGCCTGGAACCGATCGACCGCGTCGTGCGCGAAGCAGTCGAAGGCCTCGGCGGACTCCACATCCTGGTCAACAACGCCGGCCTGATCCGTCGCGCCGACGCGGTGGATTTCACCGAGAAGGACTGGGACGACGTGATGAACGTGAACATCAAGGGCGCGTTCTTCATGGCCCAGGCCGCGGGCCGGCACATGATCGCCAACGGCGGCGGCAAGATCCTCAACATCGCCTCGATGCTGTCGTTCCAGGGCGGCATCCGCGTGCCCTCGTACACCGCGAGCAAGAGCGGCATCGCCGGCATCACCCGCCTGCTCGCCAACGAATGGGCGAACAAGGGCATCAACGTCAACGCGATCGCGCCGGGCTACATGGCGACCGACAACACCGCCCAGCTGCGCGCCGACGAACAGCGCAGCGCGGAGATCCTCGGCCGCATTCCCGCCGGTCGCTGGGGCACGCCGGCCGACCTGGGCGGCACGGCGGTGTTCCTCGCGTCGACCGCATCCGACTACGTCAACGGCGCGATCATCCCGGTCGACGGCGGCTGGCTGGCGCGTTGAGTACATCCCCTCCCCTGCACGCAGGGGAGGGCGCTGCAACTTCAGCCGAAGGAGTTCGCGACGATGCGCAAGGCCGTTGCTTTCCTGCTCGCTGGCGTCGTGCTCGCCACCGCGTACGCCGGCGAACCGCGCCGCGATTCGTACGTCCAGCAGGCGCGCGGCATCGCGGTGCAGCAGCCCGGCCCGCACGAGGGCCAGGGCACGACCACGGCGTATCCGTTCTTCGAGGACGCCGAAGGTTTCGACATCGTGTTCCGCCAGCGTGCGCTGCACCCGGGCGCGACCATCGGCGAGCACCGCAACGACAAGGACGAGATCTACTACGTGCTGTCCGGTCGCGGCGAGCTGCTGCTCGACGGCAAGCGTCGCGACGTCGGCCCGGGCGATGCGATCCTCACCCGCGACGGCAGCACGCACGCGCTCGCGCAGCGCGGCAGCGAAGACCTGGTGATCATCGTGGTCTATCGCAAGCGCGCGACTGCTCCCGCATCCACGCGGTGATCGCACTCGCGCGAATCTGAACTGTGCGTGCGTGGTGAACGCATCGTGATGGTTGCACGTGCGTTCATGCGTATTTGCCGTTTCTTTACCTGCGCACCGACAGAATCGTCGGCGGGTTCCATCGCGGGGCACGCGCATGACGGACAAGAGCGGATCGACGTCTTCCAGCAGCGACAAACGACACCAGCGTCGCGACGAGAAGGGCCGCTTCACCGACTCCCGAAGCGGTGGCGCGACGCCGCCCGAGCGCAAGCGGGACGCTGACCCCCGCGACCCGCGAGATCATCGCGATCGCGACGAGCCGCCACGCTGACGAGGCAAGCCCGATGAAAGCCCGCCACGCACTGATGCTGGTCCTGTCGACCCTTCTGGTCGCGCTGCTCGGATACGCCTACCTGCACAGCCGCGCGGCATCGCCGTTGCAGGACCCTTCGTCGCAGGGCACCGGCTCGCTGGAGATCGCGCGCGCGAACGCCACGACGGCCTAGCCGTCCTTGTCCTGGCCGATGAACTTCAGCCCGACGCCCGCTTCGGTCGCGATGTAGCGCGGCCGCGCCGCATCGTCGCCAAGCTTGTGGCGCAACTTGCCGACCAGCACGCGCAGGTAGTGCGTGTCGTCCTGGTGCGTCGGCCCCCACAGCTCCTTCAGGATCTGCGGCTGCGTGACCACCCGCCCGGCGTGACGCACCAACAGCTCCAGTAGCGCATATTCCTTGCGCGCGAGCGTCACCGCTTCGCCGTTCAATCGCACTTCGCGGCGCAGCAGGTCGATGTGCAGTTGCCCGTCGTCGTAACGCGGCGGCGCATCGGTGCCGGCGCTGCGCGTGCGCAGCAGCGCGCGCACGCGCGCCATCAGCTCCTGAGCACTGAAGGGTTTAGTGACGTAGTCGTTCGCACCCGAGTCCAGTCCCGCGACCTTCTCCGCTTCGTGCGAGCGCACGGTCAGCAGGATCACCGGCGTCGTCGACCATTGCCGTAGTTCGCGCAGCACGTCCTGCCCATCGCGATCGGGCAGGCCGAGATCGAGGATCACCAAATCCGCGCCGTGCGTCGCCAGCGCTTCCAGTCCGCCCTGCCCGGTCTCCGCGGTTTCCACCGCGTAGCCCTGCGCGCGCAGGCTGATCTCGAGGAACCGGCGGATCTGCGGTTCATCGTCCACCACCAGGATGCGCGGCGGTGTGGTGGAAGCGGTGGGGGTCGCGTCGCTCATCGAAGTTCGCGTGTGCCGTGGCCGTCGGACCGGACGCCCCCATTCTCGCAGGAGCGGGCCGCATTCACGGCGTGATCCTCGGCAACGTGATGCGGATGGTCGTGCCGCGCCCGTCCGGGCCGGGCAGCGCCTCCACGCTGCCGCCGTGCGCGCCGATCATGCCCTGCGTGATCGCCAGCCCCAGGCCGGTGCCCTGGCGGCCGCGATCGCCACGTTCGACGCTGTAGAACATGTCGAAGATGCGGCGGCGCTCGTCTTCGGGAATGCCAGGACCGCGATCGCGCACGTCGATGCGCAGCTGGCCATCCAGCTCCTGCACCTGCACGACCACCGGCTCGCCTGGCGGCGAGAACTTCGCCGCGTTCTCCAGCACGTTGAACAGCGCCTGCTCGACCAGCGCCGGATGCAGCCAGATCGGCGCGAGGTCCGGCGCCACTTCGACCTCGAACCGCGTGTCCGGCTCGTAGCGCTGCAGGCGCGTGACCGCCGAGCCGATCAGCTCGTCCACGCCGATCCAGTCGCGGTTGAGCGCGAGGCCGCCGTGGCCCAGTCGCGTCATGTCGAGCAGGTTCTGGATGTAGCGGTCCAGTCGCTCGCCTTCGATGCGGATCGTCTCCAGCAACCCGTGGCGGTCCTGCTCGCTCATCGCCGCGCCGTAGTGGTCCAGGCTGCTCGCCGAACCGATGATCGACGCCAGCGGAGAGCGCAGGTCGTGCGAGACCGACGACAGCAGCGCCGAGCGCAGGCGTTCGGTTTCGCTGCCGACGCGTGCATCCTCCAGGTCGGACACCAGGTGTGTGCGCACGACCGCCTGCGCGATGTCCTCGACCATCGCCTCGACCAGGCGACGCTGTTCGGCATTGAGGCGGTTCACCCCCGGCGGCATGCGCACGCCGGCCACGCCGCTGCGGCGTTCGCCCAGCGCCATCGGCAGGAACCACCAGTCGGAACCGGCGAGCGTGTCGGTGAAGCGTCCCGCGGCCTGGCGATGGCGCATCGCCCAATCGGCGGCTGCGCGATCCTTCGCGTCGAGGCTGTCGCCGTGAACGACCAGCTCGCCGACCTGCAGCATCGCGTCGGCATCGAGCGCGCGGCGCAACGCATCGCGACCGGCGTGCAGCACCTGGCCGAGATCGGCGGCCGAAGCGAGCTGTCGGCCCAGCGTCTGCAGTTCGGTCGCCTGCGCGTTCGCCGCGCGCAGCGCCAGCACCTGCATGCGCAGTTTCGAGGCGAGTCGGCCTGCGACCAGCGCCGCGATCAGGAACAACACCACCGTGATCGCGCCCTGGCGCGCACCGATCATCAGGGTGAAGCGCGGTTCGATGAAGAAGAAGTTGTATGCGAGGAAGCACAGCACGGCCGCGATCACCGCCGCCGTCATGCGCGTGCGCGCGGCGACCAGCACCACGGCGACGATGAAGATCAGCGACAGGTCGTCCAGCGCGATCCAGCGTTCGGCCAGCCATGCCAGAACAGTGGCCAGCGTCGCCGACGCGAGCGCGAGCAGCGCGTCGCTGCGACTCAGATGCCCGCCGACCGAACGCCAGCTGCGCCGCGACTTGGCCCGCGCTTCCGGCGTGCTGACGATGGTCAGTTCGTAATGCGCACCGCGCTGCAGCAGCTGCTGCGTGATCGTGCGGTTGAACATGCGCGCCAGCGGACGCTCGCGCGTGCGGCCGAGCACGATGGTGCTGGCGCCCGAACGCGCGGCCTGGTCGAGCAGCGCGTCGACGATGCTGTTGCCGTGCAGAACCAGCGCGTCGCCGCCGAGCCGGCGCGCCAGCGCGAACGCGCGGTCGATCTCCAGCTGTTGCGCCTCGTCGCGCGGCGAACCGCCCTGCACCGTCACCACCGTCCACGGCGAATCGCGGCGTTCGGCGAGCCGGCGCGCCACGCGCACCAGGTATTCGGACTGGCCGCAGCCGTCGATCGCGACCATCACGCCGCGCCGCAACGGAACGCCGGGCAGACCGCGCGCGGCCTGTGCCTCGCGCAGGTCGCTGTCGACGCGGTCGGCGGCGGTCTGCATCGCCAGCTCGCGCAGCGCGGTCAGGTTGCTCGGCGAGAAGAACGCCTGCAGCGCCTGCGCCGCCTGTTCGGGCACGTAGACCTTGCCCTGCTGCAAACGCTCGATCAGCTCACGCGGCGGCAGGTCGACCAGCACGATGTCGCGCAGCCGATCGAACACGGCATCGGGCACGGTTTCGCTCACACGCACGCCGGTGATGCGGTGGACGACGTCGTTGAGACTCTCCAGGTGCTGGATGTTGATCGTCGTGTAGACGTCGATTCCGGCGTCTAGCAGCTCCACCACGTCCTGCCAGCGGCGTTCGTGGCGGCTGCCGGGCACGTTGCGGTGCGCGAGTTCGTCGACCAGCGCGAGCGCCGGCTTGCGCGCCAGCAGTGCGTCGAGGTCGAGCTCGTCCAGCATGCGGCCCTGGTACTCGATGCGCTTGCGTGGCATCACCTCCAGGCCATCGAGCAGTGCGGCGGTCTCGCCGCGTCCGTGGGTCTCGGCGATGCCGACCACCACGTCGAGCCCGCGACGCTGCAGTTCGCGCGCGCGGCCGAGCATGGTGTAGGTCTTGCCGACCCCGGGCGCGGCGCCGAGGAAAATCGTCAGGCGCCCCGCGCCCTGGCGCTTGAGCTCACCGATGAGGGCGTCGGCCTGTTCGCTGCGTTCGATCATGGGCTCGGTCGGTGCGCCGGGCGATGCGGCGCGTACAGGATAGTGGGCAACGGGGCGATGGCGCGTGTCGGAAGGGCAAACGCCCGGCGCCGGTGGACCGGAACCGGGCGGCCGCATCCATGCGGAATGCGGCGCGACTCAGCGTGGCTTCGCCTGGAGTTCGTCCAGCGCCAGGTTCAGCGCGAGCACGTTCACGCGCGGCGGACCGAGCAGGCCAAGCTGCGGGCCTTGCGTGTGCTCGGCGACGAGGCGCTCGACCGTGGCGACGTCGAGTCCGCGTTCGCGGGCGACGCGCGCGACCTGCACCTGCGCCCCGGCCGGCGACAGGTCGGGATCGAGACCTCCGCCTGACTGCGTGACGAGTTCGCCCGGCACCTGCGCGGGCGAGATCCCCTCGCGCTGTGCGACCGCCTGCGTCAGCTCGTCGATGCGCTTGCGCAGGTCGGGATTGCTGCGCGCCATGTTGCTGCCGGCCGCGGCCATCGGATCGTAGTTGGCGGCGGACGGACGCGGCTGGAAGTAGCGCGCATCGACGAACGGCTGCGCGACCAGCGACGAGCCGCGCGCTTTTCCGTCGATCATGACGATGCTGCCGCCGGCCTGGTGCGGGAACAGCACGTTGCCGGCCAGCGCGCCACCAAGCGAGTACAGGAACCCAAAGCCGACCAGGATCACGCCGGCGAACACCACGCTCGCACGCAGCGTGCCGCGGTCTTCGGTCGCATTCGCGTCCGATGCGGTAACGGTTGGATGGGAAGTCAGGGACGACATGTCAGAACCCCACGGCGACAAGGACGAGATCGATGAGCTTGATGCCGGCGAACGGCAGCAGCACGCCACCGACGCCGTACACCAGCATGTTCCGGCGCAGCAACGCGACCGAGCTGGCGGGCTTGAAACGCACGCCCTTCAGCGCCAACGGAATCAGCGCCGGGATGATGAGCGCGTTGAATACCAGCGCCGCGAGCACCGCGTTGGTCGGGCTCGACAGCTGCATGATGTTGAGCGCGGCCATCTGCGGAATGGCGGCGGCGAACAGCGCCGGCAGGATCGCGAAGTACTTCGACACGTCGTTGGCGAGCGAGAACGTGGTCAGTGCGCCGCGCGTGATCAGCTGCTGCTTGCCGACCTCGACCACCGCCAGCAGCTTGGCCGGATCGCTGTCGAGATCGACCATGTTGCCGGCTTCCTTCGCCGCCTGCGTGCCGGAGTTCATCGCCAGGCCGACGTCGGCCTGCGCCAGTGCGGGCGCATCGTTGGTGCCGTCGCCGACCATTGCGATCAGGCGACCGCCGGCCTGTTCGGCGCGGATGCGCGCGAGCTTGTCTTCCGGCCGCGCTTCGGCGATGTAATCGTCGACGCCCGCCTCGGCCGCGATAGCCGCAGCGGTGAGCGGGTTGTCGCCGGTGATCATCACGGTCCGGATGCCCATCGCACGCAGTCGCGCGAAGCGCTCCTTGACGCCGTGCTTGACCACGTCCGACAACTCGATCACGCCGAGCGCGTGGCGGCCTTCGCTCACCACCAGCGGCGTGGCGCCACCGCGTGCGATCTGCTCGATGCGGCCGCGCAGTTCCGCCGGTACCGCACCTGCGAGGGCGGCGACGTGGCGTTCGATCGCGTCGCCCGCACCCTTGCGGATCACGCGCAGGCCGCCGTCGACGTTCGGATCTGGTAGATCGACGCCCGACATGCGCGTCTGTGCGCTGAACTGCACATAGTTGGCGCGCTCCGGATCCTGCAGCGCCGTGCCCTGCTCGCGCGCCAGTTTCACGATCGACTTGCCTTCCGGCGTCGGGTCGGCGAGCGAAGACAGCAGCGCGGCTTCACGCAGGCGCGCGACATCGACACCTGCGAGCGGATGGAATGCAGTCGCCTGGCGATCGCCGTGGGTGATCGTTCCGGTCTTGTCGAGCAGCAGCACGTCCACGTCGCCCGCGACTTCCACCGCCTTGCCCGACTTCGCCAGCACGTTGGCCGCCAGCGCGCGGTTCATGCCGGCGATGCCGATGGCCGGCAGCAGGCCGCCGATGGTGGTCGGGATCAGGCACACCAGCAGCGCGATCAGCAGCAGCGGATCGAGCGTGGCGCCGACGAATCCGGCCAGCGCGGGCAGCGTGGCGACGACGATCAGGAAGGTCAGCGTCATCGCCGCGAGCAGCATCGTCAGCGCGATCTCGTTCGGCGTCTTCTGGCGGCTCGCGCCTTCGACCAGAGCGATCATGCGATCGAGGAAGCTGTGGCCGGGTTCGGCGCTGACCTGCACGATGATCTCGTCGGACAGCACCTTGGTGCCGCCGATCACGCCGGAACGGTCGGTGCCCGCCTCGCGCAGCACCGGCGCGGATTCACCGGTGACGGCCGCTTCGTTGATCGTCGCCACGCCTTCGACGATCTCGCCATCGGCGGGAACGAACTCGCCGGCGGTCACGATCACGTAGTCGCCCGGGCGCAGCGTCGCCGCGGCGACGCGGCTCTCGCCGGCGACGCGGGTGCGGCCATTGAGGCGACGCGCGACCAGATCGCGTCGCGCCGCGCGCAGCGAGGCCGCCTGGCCGCGTCCACGCGCTTCGGCCACGGCCTCGGCGAAGTTGGCGAACAGCACCGTCACGAACAGGATCACGGTGACGGCGATGCCGAAGGCGGTATTGCCCGGCACCGCGACGGTGATCAGCGCGGACAGGATCGTGCCGAGCAGCACGATCGCGATGATCGGGCTCTTCAGCGCCTGCCGCGGCGACAGCTTGCGGAAGGAATCGACCAGCGACGCGCGCAGCGCGGCGGCGTCCAGCGTCGCCAGCGATTGCCGGCGTGCCGTGCCCAGATGGAAAGAGTTGTTGTCAGTCACGTTCATTACCTCACGGCGTCGCGGCAGCGGCGCTGTAGAAAGTCAGGTGTTCGGCAATGGGGCCCAGGACCAGCGCAGGCTTGAACTGCAGGACCGTGAGGATCACGATCACCGCGACCAGCGTCAGTGCGAAGGTCGGCGTCTCCACGTGCAGCGTGCCGGCGCTCTCGGGCGCGACGCGCTTGCGGGCCAGCAGGCCGGCGACGGCGAGCGGCACGATCATCGCGGGGAAGCGACCCAGCGCGAGCACGACGGCGCAGCTCAGGTTCCACCAGTACGTGGCGTCGCCGAGGCCTTCGAAACCCGAACCGTTGTTGGCGAATGCCGAGGTGTACTCGTAGAACACCTGGCTGATGCCGTGGAAGCCGGGATTGGAATTGCCGGTTATCGACGGGAACGCCAGCGTGACGGCCGAGAAGCCCAGCACCACCATCGGCTGCAGCAGGATCAGCAGCGCCAGCAGACGCACTTCGGGCGCTTCGATCTTGCGACCGAACAACTCCGGCGTGCGGCCGGTCATCAGGCCGGCGAGGAACACGCTCAGCAGCAGGTACACCAGGAACTGCTGCAGGCCGCAGCCGATGCCGCCCCAGATGGAGTTGATCAGCATGTTGACCATCGCCATGCCTCCGGTGATCGGCGCCAGCGAGTCGTGCATCGCGTTGACCGAACCGTTGTTCACCTGAGTGGTGATCGACGACCACAACGCCGACGATTCCGCGCCCAGGCGCACTTCCTTGCCTTCCATCAACGCGATGTCGGCGGTCGTCGACGAATGCGCCTCAGACCACAGCGACAGGCCGGTGGATGCGACCGACATCAGCAGCATCGTGCCGAACACCATCGCGGTCAGGCGCTTGCGACCGACCAGCGGACCGACCATGAAGGTGATGGCGATCGGGATCAGCACGATGCCGAGCATCTCGATCAGGTTCGACAGCGGTGTCGGATTCTCCAGCGGCACGGCGCTGTTGGGGCCATACCAGCCGCCGCCGTTGGAACCGAGCTGCTTGGCCGCGACCATCGGCGCGACCGGACCGACCGGGATCTTCTGCTCCTTCATCTCGGCGCTGGCATCGATCGGTGCCGCAACCGGACCGGCCTGCAGCGTCGAGGGCACGCCCTGCCACGTCAGCAGCAACGACCAGACCAGGCACAGCGGCAGCATGAAGCGCACCGTCGCGCGGGTGACATCGGCCCAGTAGTTGCCGAGATCGCGGTCCTCGCCATCGCGCGAAGCGGCGGCCTTCGCATCGCCGCGTCCGCCGAACAGTCCGCGCAACGTAGCGACGACCACTGCCAGACCCATCATCGGCGTGACGACCTGCAGACCGACGATGCCGACCATCTGCGAGAGATAGCTCAGCTGCGCCTGGCCGGAGTAGTGCTGCTGGTTGGTGTTGGTGAGGAACGACACCATCGTGTGCAGCGCCGTGTCCCAGCGCATGTTCGGGATGTCGTCCGGATTCAGCGGCAGCCAGGCCTGGGTCATGAACTGCACCCAGACGACCAGGCCGACCACGAGGTTGCTCCACGCGAACGCCTTCGCGTAGCCGCGCCAGGTCATGCCGCGCTGCGGGTCGGTGCCGAGCGCCTTGTAGATCGGGCGTTCGATCCAGCCGAACAGCGCGTCCATGCGCGAACGGTCGCCGCGCATCACGCGGGCGAGATAGAGACCGAGCGGCCAGCCGAGGGCGATCGCAAGGATGAGGAGAAGCAGTGTTTCGGTCATGGGAGTGTTCTCGCGCCATCAACCACGGGCAGGCGGGAATCGAGCGGTCTTGCTGCTTTCGCGAAGACGCTGATTCCCGCCCGGATGCGGATTCGACGGCAGTGGGTCTAGAAGTCTTCGGGTCGAAGCACCACGTACAGCAGGTACGCGGCCGCCACGATCACCGCGACGGAGCAAACCAGAGCCAGCCAGCCGGGCATGTTCTGCCTCCTTTAGAAGGACGCCTGCACGGCCGCTTCGATGCGGTCGCCGGCGAAGTCGTCGCCGAAGATGTCCTCGGCGTTGGAATCGGTGGCATGCGCAGTCAGGCGCAGCTCCAGCGGCGCTTTCACTGCCCACACCGCGCTGATCTGGCCGTGCGCGTAGCTCTCGTCGTAGATGTCGTCGAGGTAGTAATAGCCGGCGGCGGCTTCGATGCGGAACGCATCGTTGATCGGGAAGCGCGCGCCGAGCTGCGTGTACACACCGCTTTCTTCGCTGCCCAGCGCTTCCGGCGACCAACCCATCGAGAGCCAGTAGTTGTCGGCGTAGGTCAGCGTGCCGTTGAGCTCGGTCCAGTTCAGATCGACCGTGGTCGAGGGGTACTGGTAGCGCAGCACGTTCACGTCGAGCGCCCAGTCCGGCGCGATCTCGCCAGCCCAGCCGACGGTGAAATCGAACTCGCTGCTCGCGTGCGTTTCAGGCGCGAATTCGACGTTGGAACCCCACACCGAACCGTAGAAACCGGAATCGCCGGCCACCTTGAAGCTGGCCTGCACGGCCGGGTCGCCCTGGGTCTGCGTGGTGCCGCGCCAGACGTAATCGCTGGTCAGCGTCGCGCTGCCGGTCACTTCGGTCGCTTGCGCCTGCGCGCCCACCGCCATCAGCCCGAGCATGGCGAGTAAGCCCGCGACCAGCGGCCTGCGGCCTTCACGCGAGCGGAAAATCGAGAGTTGCATGGTCCTGCCCAAATTTCGACGAAGCCTCTTGGCCACGGCGGAAATTCTCGGCAGGAGGGCCGTAAAGCCTCCATTCGCGCCCGTCCCCGGGGCGCAAAATCGGCGTAAACAAATGCGGCGGATGCGTAAAGCGAAGAAGGGCCCGCCCGCCTTCGGGTCGTCACTGCGGCAGTACGGTGGCAGGCAGCGCTTCGCTGCCCACCACGGTGCAACCGTCAGCCGCGGTCGGCCGGCTCGCTCTGGCCAGCGAGCGATGGATCACGCTTCGGGGCGATCCACAGTCGCAGCACGAACCAGGCGAGCGCCACGGCACCGATGCTGAAGATCGTGTCTCCCGGCACGCGCATCCACACCAGCATGGCGACGATGGGCTTCTGCATGAACTCGGCCGAGCGTGCGTACGCGTAACCGTGTTCGATCGCCGCCAGCAGCTGCATGGTGCCCAGCGGCAGCAGGGTCAGGACAGCCATGAGCGCCAGGCCGATGTTGAGGCACCAGAACGATGCCTTGAGCACCTTCGTGTCCCAGACCATCTGGCCACGCAGTCCGCGCAGGCAGAACAGGACGAGTGCGATGCCGAGCATGCCGTACACGCCGAACAATGCGGTGTGGCCGTGCAGCGGCGTCAGGTTGAGCCCCTGCATGTAATACAGCGACAACGGCGGGTTGATCAGGAACCCGAACAGGCCGGCGCCGACCAGGTTCCAGAACGACACCGCGATGAAGAACGCCACCGGCCACCGGTAGCGCACCATCCACGGCGTGGACTGGCCGATCTTCCACGTGTGGTACGCCTCGAAACCGATGTAGGCCAGCGGCACCACTTCGAGCGCGCTGAAACTCGCGCCCAGCGCGACCACGGCCGTCGGCGTGCCGACGAAGTACAGGTGATGCAGCGTGCCCAGTACGCCACCGGCCATGAACACGATGGTGGCGAACAACACCGCCACGGTCGCCGTCGAGGTCTTGATCAGGCCAAGGCGCGTGAAGATCAGCGCCATCACCGCCGTCGCGAATACCTCGAAGAAGCCCTCGACCCAGAGATGGACCAGCCACCAGCGCCAATATTCGACTTCAGAGATGTGCGTGTGTTCGCCCCACATCAGCGCCGAGGCGAAGAACAGGCCGATCGCGGCCGTCGACAGGAACAACAACCCGACGATGTGGCGCGATTCGTTGGCCTTGTCGCGCAGCACCGGCCACAACGCCCGGCCCACCAGCACGACCCACAGCAACAACCCGATGAACAGGTACCACTGCCAGAAGCGGCCCATGTCGGCGTATTCCCAGCCCTGGTGGCCGAACCAGAAGTTGTTCTCCAGCCCCAGCTTCTGCATCACTGCGAGCCATTGGCCGGCGAATGAACCCACCACGATGATCAGCAGCGAGACGAACAGGAAGTTGACACCGAACCGCTGGAACTTCGGTTCGTGTCCGGACAGTGCGGGGGCGATGTAGAGGCCGGTGCCCAGCCAGGCCACGGCGATCCACAGCACCGCCAGCTGCGTGTGCCAGGTGCGCGACAACGAATACGGAAGGACTTCAGACAACGCGAAGCCATACGCGTCCTGCCCCTCGACCTGGTAGTGCGCGGTGATCGCACCCAGCAGGATCTGCACGAGGAACAACGCCAGGACCACCCAGAAGTACTTGGCGACGGCGCGCATGGACGGGGTGACGCGCAACGCCGCGAACGGATCGGTCGCGGGAATCGCGTGCCCACGATCCTCGTCATCGTGGCTGACGGCATGGTGCCAGCCCAGCAGGCCGATGCCCGCGATCAGGAACAGCACGCTGAAGGCCGACCACACCCATAGCGGCGCAGCCGGCATGTTGCCGACCAGCGGCTCGCTCGGCCAGTTGTTGGTATAGGTGACCTGTTTGCGCACGACGCCGCGCTGGCCGGGCACCAGCGCGTCGCCGGCTTCGTTCGGTCGCTCGGTGGTGGCGGCCCAGGCGGTCCACCAGAAGAACGCGGTCAGGGCACGGCGATGCTCCGCGCTGGGCACCGTGTCCTGCTTCATCGCGTACGCCTTGCGCAGATCGAGCGTCGCCGGATCGGTTCCGAACAGGCTCTCGTAATGCGCTGCCACGTTGGAGACGGCGACCGCGCGATCGCGCGTCAATGTGATCGTGCCGCTTTCCGGATCGAACGTGTTCTTCCGCATCATTTCCTGCAGGCGGCCACGCAGTGCCGCCTGCTCTTCCGCCGACAGTTCCGCGTATCCCGCCATGCCGCCGTCGGCGCGCGCCCACTGGTCGAGCACCGCCATCGCTTCGCGATGCAGCCAGTCGGCGCTCCAGTCGGGTGCGACATACCCGCCATGTCCCCAGATGGAGCCGAGCTGCATGCCACCGATCGACTGCCAGACCTGGCGGCCCTTCTCGATGTCGGCACGCGTGTAGAGGACCTGGCCATTCTCGGCGACCACCCGCTCGGGCACCGGCGGCGCGGCGCGGAAGATCTCGCTACCGGCCCACAGCAGCACCGAGAACGACAGGACCAGCAACGTGGCCAAGGCAATCCATAGCTTCCGGGTGCTGCTCATACGAACCTCCGCGGCGGATCGGAACGTACACAGTGGCGCCGCCGTGGCGACTGCCATGCCGGCGAAAAGCAACACACCACGATACGCCGCGGCTGTGGAGGATTCGTGTAAACGCACATCGACGCGTCGCGTCATGCCGCGCGCGCTCGAAGGTTCCTACCGGCTGATGGGCTCGCACCGCCGGGTTGGTCCAACCATTACCGGTTGGACCAACGATGCCCGAGTACCAAGCCTTGCGGCGGCGCTTACTCCACCGTCACCGACTTGGCCAGGTTGCGCGGCTTGTCGACGTCGGTGCCGCGCGCGAGGGCGGCGTGGTAGGCGAGCAGCTGCACCGGGATCGCATGCACCACCGGCGACAGCACGCCGACGTGACGCGGGGCGCGGATCACGTGCACGCCTTCGGACGAACCGAACTGGCTGTCCTCGTCGGTGAACACGAACAGTTCGCCGCCGCGCGCGCGTACTTCCTGCATGTTCGACTTCACCTTCTCGAGCAGGCTGTCGTTGGGCGCGATCACCACCACCGGCATCGCTGCGTCGACCAGCGCGAGCGGGCCGTGCTTGAGTTCGCCCGCCGGATACGCCTCGGCGTGGATGTAGGAGATTTCCTTCAGCTTGAGCGCGCCTTCCAGCGCGATCGGGTAATGCACGCCGCGACCGAGGAACAGCGCGTGCTGCTTCGGTGCGAAGCGCTCGGCCCAACCGACGATCTGCGGCTCCAGGTTCAGTGCGTGCTGCACGCTGCCCGGCAGGCGGCGCAGCGCATCGAGGTATTCGCCTTCCTGCTCGACCGACAGGCGGCCGTGCAGCTTGGCCAGCGTGGCCGACAGCGTGAACAACGCGACCAGCTGCGTGGTGAACGCCTTGGTCGAAGCCACGCCGATCTCGGCGCCGGCGCGCGTGTAGTAGACGAGGCGGCTGGCGCGCGGGATCGCGCTTTCCGGAACGTTGCAGATCGACAGCGTCTTGTCGTGGCCGAGCGACTTGGCGTACTTCAGCGCTTCCATCGTATCGAGCGTCTCGCCCGACTGGCTGATGGTGACGATCAAGTGCTTCGGGTTCGCCACCGCCTTGCGGTAGCGGTACTCGCTGGCGATCTCCACCGAGCACGGCAGGCCGGTGATGGCCTCGATCCAGTAACGCGCGGTCAGGCCGGCGTAATAGCTGGTGCCGCAGGCGAGGATCTGCACGCCTTCCACGTCGCGCAGCACGTCTTCGGCATTCGCGCCGAACAGCGCGGGTGCGAACGAATTGCCGTCCATCACCGCCTCGATCGTGTCGGCGATCGCGCGCGGCTGCTCGTGGATTTCCTTCTGCATGAAGTGGCGGTACGGGCCCAGCTCCAGCGACGCAAGCGACACGTCGGACACATGTACTTCGCGCTGGACCTGCGCGCCCTGCGCGTCGAACACGCGCACGCCTTCGCGGGTGACGTCGGCGGTGTCGCCTTCCTCCAGGAAGATCACCTGGCGCGTGGCCTGCAGGATCGCGGACACGTCGCTGGCGACGAAGTTCTCGCCCTCGCCCAGGCCGACCAGCAGCGGACAGCCCATGCGCGCGGCGATCAGGCGACCGGGTTCGCGCTTGCTGACCACCGCGATCGCGTAGGCGCCGACCAGTTCGCGCACGGCCTTCTGCACGGCGCCGAGCAGGTCCGCGCCCTGCGACTGGTAGTAATGGATCAAGTGCGCGATGACCTCGGTATCGGTCTGCGACTCGAACGTGTAGCCCTGCGCCTTGAGGCGCTCGCGCTGCTCGTCGTGGTTCTCGATGATGCCGTTGTGGACCACCGCCAGCTCACCGTAGCTCACGTGCGGGTGCGCGTTGGCCTCGGTCACGCCGCCGTGCGTGGCCCAGCGCGTGTGGCCGATGCCGAGACCGGCATGGAAGTGTTCGGCCTGCGCGGCGTTCTCCATCTCGGAGACGCGGCCGGTACGGCGCACGCGGCGGATGTCGTCGCCGTCGAGCACCGCGATGCCGGCCGAATCGTAGCCTCGATATTCCAGTCGCTTCAGGCCTTCGATCAGCACCGGGACCACGTCGCGACCGGCGATCGCACCAACAATTCCGCACATGCAGGCGACACTCCAGGAGGGGAAAGGACAGTGTAGCCGGAGCTACGCAACGCCCGATGGACAGCGGACACCGGGGTGTCCGGCCGGACACCGCGGACACGCCAGGCCGGCTGCAAGTGATTGAAACTCAAGGGAGCAGACTTGGCACGATCCCTGCTGTGAATGGGGAGCATCCCAACCAGCGCCCCGCGACCGCATGATCCGCGACACCTCCGGCCAAGACCGCGTCCTCGCCCCGCCACCCGCCAGCCCGCGCCGCCGCCAACTGATGATCGGCGGAGGAATCGCCGCCGCTGTGCTGCTGGCGCTGACCGTGCCGACGCTGGGCCGCTGGCTCGGATCCGGCCAGTCGGTCAGTGGCGAACGCCTGCGCACCGCGGAGGTGCGCCGCGGCACCCTGGTACGCGACGTCGCAGTGCAGGGCCGCATGGTCGCGGCGGTCAGCCCGACTCTGTACGCGCCGGCCGCCGGCACGGTGAAACTGAAGGTGCAGGCCGGCGATGTCATCAAGCAGGGCCAGGCGCTGGCCGAGATCGACAGCCCCGAGCTGCGCAGCAAGCTGGTGCAGGAACAGTCCACCCTGGCCAGCCTGCAGGCCGAGGCCAGCCGCGCCGCACTCGACGCGCAGCTGGCGCGCTCGACCGCGCAGAAGCTGCTCGACCAGGCCGAGATCGACCGTACCGCCGCACTGCGCGACCTGGAACGCAGCCAGCGCGGCTTCGACGGCGGCGCGGTATCGAGCATCGAAGTAGCGCGCGCGCAGGACTCGCTGAAGAAGGCCGACATCGGCCTGTCGCATGCGCAGCGCGATTACGGCCTGCAGGATCGCGGCGCCGGTCTCGACACGCGCAACAAGCACCTGCTCGCTCAGCGCCAGCAGGCGCTGGTCGCCGAACTGCAGCGCCAGGTCGACGAACTCAACATCCGCTCGCCCGTGGACGGCGTGGTCGGCACCGTCAGCATCACCGACCGCACCGTGGTGCCGCTCAACCAGCCGCTGCTGGTGGTCGTTGACCTGCGCGAACTCGAAGTCGAACTGCCCGTGCCAGAAAGCTACGCCGACGACCTGCGCCTGGGCATGGGCGCGGAAATCAGCTACGGCGGCCAGACCTACGCGGGCAAGCTGCGTTCGGTCTCGCCGGAAGTGGTCAACGGTCAGGTAATGGCGCGAGTGCGTTTCGCCGACGCGCAGCCGGACGGCAAGCGTCCCACCGGCCTGCGCCAAAACCAGCGCGTCAGCACGCGCGTGCTGATCGAGGAGAAGCCCAACGTGCTGATGGTGCAGCGCGGCCCGTTCCTCGACACCGGTGGTGGTCGCATCGCCTACGTGATGGACGGCGACACCGCGGTCAAGCGCGCCATCACCACCGGCGCGAGCAGCCTGTCGGACGTGGAGGTCCTGTCGGGCCTGCAGACGGGCGACCGCGTCGTGATTTCCGACACCACCGCGTTCAACGGCGCCGACCAGGTGCTGGTCAACGATTGAAGCCGAACCCGCATCACACACGGAATCACCCAGGAGTCCCGCCATGTTGAAGATGACCCACCTGAGCAAGGTCTACCGCACCCACATGATCGAGACGCACGCGTTGCGCGGGTTCGACATCCACGTGCGCGAAGGCGAGTTCGTCGCCGTGACCGGCCCGTCCGGCTCGGGCAAGACCACCTTCCTCAACATCGCCGGCCTGCTGGAGGATTTCAGCGATGGCGACTACCTGCTCGACGGCGTGTCGGTGAAGGGGCTCAACGACAACGCGCGCTCGAAGCTGCGCAACGAGAAGATCGGCTTCATCTTCCAGGGCTTCAACCTGATCCCCGACCTCAACCTGTTCGACAACGTCGACGTGCCGTTGCGCTACCGCGGCTTCAACGCGGCCGAGCGCAAACAGCGCATCGAGCACGCGCTCGGCCGCGTCGGCCTGATGTCGCGCATGAAGCACTACCCGTCCGAGCTCTCCGGCGGCCAGCAGCAGCGTGTCGCGATCGCGCGCGCACTGGCCGGCTCGCCGCGCCTGCTGCTCGCGGACGAGCCGACCGGCAACCTCGACTCGCTGATGGCGCGCGGCGTGATGGAACTGCTGGAGGAGATCCATGCGCAGGGCACGACCATCGTGATGGTCACGCACGATCCGGAACTCGCCGCACGCGCGCAGCGCAACGTCCACATCATCGACGGCCAGGTGACCGACCTCGACGACGCACCGCGTCTGGGCGGCGAAATCGCCGCCGCCACCGCGACTGCCGCCGCATCGGCCGGCTGAGGAGGACGCCATGTTCGGCTACTACCTGCGCCTGGCGATGATCTCGCTCAAGCGAAACCGCATCCTCACCGCCCTCATGGTCGCGGCCATCGCGCTGGGCATCGGCATGTCGATGACTTCGATGACCGTGCTGCACATGATGGGCGCCAACCCACTCTCGTATAAGGACGATCAGGTCCGCCGCGTGCAGCTCGACAACTGGGACAAGAATCGCCCCTGGGACGAGGACAACCCGAGCGAGCCGCCGGACCTGATGACCTACCAGGACGTGGTCAACCTCGTGCAGGCGCACAAGGCCGAGCACGAAGCAGGCTTCTTCCCCAACGTGCTGGCGCTGGAACCGGACAAGCGCGAGATCAAGCCGTACATGGTCGAGGCGCTGTTCACCACGTCGGGCTTCTTCCCGATCTTCGAGCCGCCTTTCCGCTACGGCGGCGGCTGGAGCGACGCGGAAGACCGCGGCTCCGCGCGCGTGGCCGTCATCAACGACGAGACCAACGACAAGCTGTTCGGCGGTGAGAACAGCGTCGGCCGCAAGCTGCGCCTCGGCGGCGAGGACTACACCATCGTCGGCGTGCTCGATAAGTGGCACCCGACGCCGCGCGCGTACCACATCTCCGGTGGCGCGTTCGGCGACCCGCACCAGGTGTTCGTGCCGTTCACCATCGGCATCGAGAAGCAGCTGGTGAGCACGTCGAACAACAGCTGCTTCGAGGACTCCGAGCCCGGCTACCAGGGTCTGCTGGCGTCGGAATGCATCTGGGTCGACCTGTGGGTGCAGGTGAAGGACGAAGCCGACGCGCAGCGTTACCTGAGCTTCCTCAACAACTACGTGCAGGAACAGAAGAAGGCCGGCCGCTTCCCGCGCCCCGTCAACAACCGCGTGCGTTCGGTGTCGGAATGGCTCGAATCGCAACGCGTGGTCGGCCGCGACGTGCGCACGCAGGTGTGGCTGGCGTTCGCGTTCTTCGCGGTGTGCCTGATCAACACCGTCGGCCTGCTGCTGGCCAAGTTCATGGGCAAGGCGCCGGAGATCGGCCTGCGTCGCGCGGTCGGTGCGAGCAAGCCGGCGGTGTTCGCGCAGTACCTCACAGAGTCCGGACTGGTCGGCATCGCCGGCGGCGTGCTCGGGCTGGTGCTCACCGGTGTCGGCCTGCTCGCGCTGCGCAAGCTCTATGCGGGCACGTCGATCGAGAAGCTCGCCCAGCTCGACTGGAACATGGTCGGGCTTTCGTTGCTGATCGCGCTGGTCGCGAGTCTGGTCGCCGGGCTGTATCCCACCTGGCGTGCGTGCCAGGTGCAGCCGGCCACGCAGTTGAAGACGCAGTAACCCAGGAGCCCGTCATGGAATTCCGCCCCATCCTCAATGCGCTGATGCGCAACAAGACCGGCCTGTTGCTGATCGCGGCGCAGGTGGCCATCACACTGGCCATCGTGTGCAACAGCGTGTTCATCATCCTCCAGCGAATCGAGAAGGTGAACCGTCCCAGCGGCATGGACGAGAACAGCCTCTTCACCATCACCAGCCTCGGCTTCGCGCCCGGTTTCGACCTGCGCGGCAGCATCCGTGAGGATCTCGAAGCGCTGCGCAGCATCCCGGGCGTGGTCGACGCGACCACGATCAACTCCGTGCCGCTGTCCAACGGCGGCTGGAGCGAAGGCATCTCGCTGCAGTCGGATAGCGTTCCGGAAGAACAGCGCAAGACCGAGGGCACGTCGATCTACCTCGTCGACGAGCATGGGGTGAACACGCTCGGCGTACACCTGATCGCCGGCCGCAACTTCACCGCCGACGACGTGAGCTACCGCACCAAGGAGGACAAGGGCGGCGTGAGCTCGGTCATCGTGACCCGGACGCTCGCGCAGACGTTGTTCGGCGAGGAGAACGCCGTCGGCAAGGTGATCTACAGCAGCATCCCTGGGCGCAACGGCCCACTCACTGTCGTGGGCGTCGTCGAACGCCTGCAGGCGCCGTGGGTGGGCTGGGACAAGGTCGAGCATTCGATGCTGGTGCCGCAGTACCAGGACGGCGAGTTCGACAGCAGTTCCGCGCGTTACCTCGTGCGCACCGAACCCGGCCGCCGCGATGAGGCGATGAAGGAAGCCGAGCGCAAGCTCGGCGAAATGAACACCGGCCGCATCGTGCGCGGCCTGCGTTCGATCGAGGAAGTCCGCGGCGAAAGCTATCGGCAGGACCGCGCGATGACCGTGGTGCTGACCACGGTGATCTTCTCGCTGCTCGCGGTCACCGGGCTGGGCATCGTCGGCATGGTCAGCTTCTGGGTCACGCGCCGGGTCAAGCAGATCGGCACGCGCCGCGCGCTCGGTGCGCGCCGCTTCGACATCCGCCGCTACTTCATGATCGAGAACCTGATCGTGGTCGGCATCGGCATCGCGCTCGGCCTGCTGCTGACGTATGGCTTCAATATCTGGCTGATGAAGCACTACGAGCTGCCGCGCCTGTCGTGGTACTACGCGCCGCTGGGCGCGCTCACGGTGCTGCTGCTGGGCCAGCTGGCCGTGTTCGGCCCTGCGACCCGCGCCACGCGCGTCTCTCCGGCCGTCGCCACGCGGACGGTCTGAAGCGTCCGCCCTCCGCGCGCCCGGCTGCGTCCGGGCGCGCGCCACTGCTAGGCTAGGCCGATGCGCACGATCCTGGTCATCGACGACAACCACGCCGTGTACGTGGCGCTCGACGTGCTCTTCTCGCTGGCGGACCTGCGCGTGCTCAGCGCGGAGTCGCCCGAGGAAGGGCTGCGCGTGCTCGAGCGCGAAACCATCGACCTGGTCATCCAGGACATGAACTTCGCCGCCGACACCACGTCCGGCGAAGAGGGCATCGCCCTGTTCCGCACGATCCGCGACCGCTTCCCGGACCTGCCGATCATCCTGCTGACTGCATGGACGCGACTGGAATCCGCGGTGGCGCTGGTCAAGGCCGGCGCGGCCGATTACCTGGGCAAGCCGTGGGACGACCACAAGCTGATGACCACGGTGACCAACCTGCTCGAACTCGGCGAAGCCAACCGCGCGCTCGCCGAACGTCGCGCGGGCGAGCGTCGTCGTCGCCAGGAACTGGAGGACCAGTACGACCTGCGCGGCGTGGTGTTCGCCGATCCGGCCAGCGAGCGCGTGGTCGGCCTCGCCTGCCACGTCGCGCGCGCCGACGTGCCGGTGCTGATCAGCGGCCCCAATGGTTCGGGCAAGGAACGCATCGCCGAGATCATCCAGGCCAATTCGTCCGTTCGCGACGGTCCGTTCGTCACGCTCAATTGCGGCGCGCTGCCGTCGGAGCTGGTCGAAGCGGAGCTGTTCGGCGCGGACGCCGGCGCATATACCAGCGCCAACAAGTCGCGCGAGGGCAAGTTCGAAGCCGCCGACGGCGGCACGCTGCTGCTGGACGAGATCGGCAACCTGCCACCGGCCGGGCAGATGAAGCTGCTGCGCGTGCTCGAAACGGGTCGCTTCCAGCGCCTTGGGTCCAATCGCGAACGCCAGGTCAAGGTGCGCGTGATCGCCGCGACCAATGCCGACATCCCGGCGATGATCCGCGCCGGCACCTTCCGCGAAGACCTGTATTACCGGCTCAACGTCATCGAGCTGCGCGTGCCTCCACTGGCGGAGCGCCGTGGCGACATCCTGCCTCTGGCCGAACATTTCCTAGAAGGACGCCGTCGCCTCAGCGACGCCGCGCGCGTCGCATTGCTGCGCCATCCGTGGCCCGGCAACGTGCGCGAGATGAAGAACGCGATCCAGCGCGCACTGCTGCTGGGTGAAGGCGACAGCGTGGCGCCGGAGGAACTCGGCCTGCCCAGCGCCGCGACCGCACCCCTGCGCACGGGCCTGGACGAAGAACCCGCTCGCGACGCGATCGAGGCTGCGCTGCAGCGCGCGGGCGGCGTGATGAGCCAGGCCGCCGCCGATCTCGGACTGAGCCGGCAGGCGCTGTACAGGCGCCTTGAGAAGCTCGGCATTGCACGGTGACGCCATGCAGCCCAAGCGCCATTTCTCACTGGCCGGAAAGCTCACGTTGCTGCTGTTCGCGGCGATGTGCGGCGCGGTCGTGCTGGGCGCGCTGCTGATCGACTGGTTCGACAACGCGCTGCTCGGCGCCAGCATCACATTGCTGCTGTGCGCGATCGTGACGCCGTGGATCGCGCGGCGTTGCCTGGCACGACAACTCAGCCTGTTCCGCGCGCTGTCGGGTTCGGTCGCGAGTTTCCGCGATGGCGACTTCAGCTTCAGTGTCGCGCGTCGTTCGCACGACGAACTCGATGATCTCGTCGAAGCGCACAACGAGCTGGGTCGCGTGCTGCGCGAGGAACGCCAGTCGCTGTTCCAGCGCGAGTTGCTGCTCGACACCGTGGTGCAGAACACGCCGACCGCGCTGCTGCTGATCGAGAGCCGCGGCGCAATCGTCTACGGCAACGTCGCCGCGCGCCAGCTGTTCCACGATGGTCGCAAGGTCGAGGGCCTGCGCTTCGAGCAGCTGATGGAGCACACGCCGGGACCGCTGCGCGAGGCGCTCGGCGCGGGACGCGACCGGCTTTTCAGCTTCGAGCATGCCGGACAGGAAGAGACCTACCACCTCGCGCGCCGCGACTTCCAGCTCAACGGCCGCGTGCACACGCTGTACATGTTCAAGCGACTGACCGCCGAGTTGAACCGCCAGGAAGTGGCGACGTGGAAGAAGGTGATCCGCGTGATCAGCCACGAGCTCAACAACTCGCTGGCGCCGATCACCTCGCTCGCGCACTCAGGCGCGGAGCTGCTGCGTCGCGAGGACTACGAGAAGCTCGGCCGCATCTTCGAGACGATCGAGGAACGCGCACGCCATCTGCACGGCTTCCTGCGCGCGTATTCCAGCGTGGCCAAGCTGCCCGTGCCGGAACTGGAACGCGTGGACTGGGCGCCGTTCCTGTCGCGGCTGCAGCAGCATTATGCGTTCACGCGCGGTGCGATCCCGGGCGAGGCGGCGCGCTTCGATCCGGCGCAGGTCGAGCAGGCGCTGATCAACGTGCTCAAGAACGCGCACGAGTCCGGTTCTGCCGTCGACGAGGTCGTGCTGTCGGTGCGCCAGCTGGGCCGCATCGTGCGCGTGGAAGTGAGCGATCGCGGCCCGGGCATGTCGGAGTCGGTGCTCGCCAACGCGCTGGTGCCGTTCTATTCGACCAAGCGCACCGGCAGCGGCCTAGGCCTCGCACTGGCGCGCGAGATCGCCGAAGCCCACGGCGGCCGCATCGCGCTGGCGAACCGCGACGGCGGCGGCCTGACCGTCAGCCTGACGCTGCCGGTGGATTAGCGGCGAAGCCGATTTCAAAGTTGTCATTCCCGCGAAGGCGGGAATCCAGGCGGGGATGCGATCACGCCCGACGCAAGTCGGATATCCGTCGGTGACGCGTCGTCAGGTTGGATCCCCGCCTTCGCGGGGATGACAGCTTCGCAGCAGTCGATCCGCTTCCTGTCAACTCGCGACTATCACGCCTTCGGCTTCTTCTTCGGCCGCTGCCAACCGTCGATCGTGGCCTGGCGCGCGCGCGCAAGCGTGAGCTTTTCCTCGGGCGCGTTGCGCGTGATCACCGAACCGGCGGCGATGGTCGCCTCCTTGCCGATCGTCACCGGTGCGACCAGCGACGAGTTGGAACCGATGAAGGCGCCGTCTTCGATGATCGTGGTCGACTTGTTCACGCCGTCGTAGTTGCAGGTGATGGTGCCCGCACCGACGTTCACGCCGCTGCCGATGATGGCGTCGCCCAGGTACGTCAGGTGGTTGGCCTTGCTGGTGACGCCGATGCGCGCGTTCTTGGTCTCGACGAAGTTGCCGATGTGCACGCCGTCGGCGAGCACGGTGCCGGGACGCAGACGGGAGTACGGGCCGATCTGCGCCGCGCCTTCGACGACGACGCCGTCGAGGTCGCAGTGCGCGCGCACTTCCGTGCCCGGGCCCAGCTTCACGTCCTTGAGCCGGCAGAACGGGCCGATGCGCACGCCGTCGCCGAGTTCGACCTTGCCTTCGAGCACGACGTCGACGTCGATCTCCACGTCGTGGCCCACGCTCACTTCGCCGCGCTGGTCGTAGCGCGAAGGATCGGCGAGGCGCGCGCCCTGCAGGCACAGCGCGCGCGCGGCACGGCGCTGGAACGCGCGCTCCAGCTGCGCGAGCTGCCACGGATCGTTGGCGCCCTCCACTTCGATCGCGTCGTGCACGTGCACCATCTCGGCGGAGTTGAACTCCGCGGCGGCGGACGCGAACACGTCCGTCAGGTAGTACTCGCCCTGCGCGTTCTGGTTGGTGAGACCCTGCAGCCAGCGGCGCAGCGCTTCACCGTCGGCGACGAGGATGCCGGTGTTGATGGTTTGGATCTCGCGCTCTTCGTCGGTGGCGTCCTTGTGCTCGACGATGCGACCGACGCGACCCTGCGTGTCGCGCACGATGCGACCGTAGCCGGTCGGATTGTCGAGGTCGGCCACCAGCACGGCGATGCGGCCCGGCGCGGCGAGCAGGCGCTGCAACGTGTCGGCAGCGATCAGCGGCACGTCGCCGTAGAGCACCAGCACGCGCGCATCGATCGGAACCGTCGGCATCGCCTGCTGCACGGCATGGCCGGTTCCCAGGCGCTGTTCCTGCTCGGTCCAGTGCAGGTCGGTCTGGTCGGCGAACGCCGCGCGCACCTGTTCGCCGCCGTGGCCGTAGACCACGTGGATGCCGGCCGCGCCGAGCCGGCGCGCGGTGTCGATGACATGGCCGAGCATCGGCTTGCCGGCGACCTTCTGCAGCACCTTGGCGGTGGACGACTTCATGCGCTTGCCCTCGCCGGCGGCGAGGATGACGACGTGCAACGGGTTCATGCGGCCTTCCTGTCCTGGCTCGGCATTCGTGATGACGAATCTTAGCAATCGCGCGGGTCGCGGCATGCGATGACCCGCCTCGCGGCTGAAGGGCCGCCCTCGGGCTCGACCCACGCGGCGGCGGCGTTGTCTAGAATCGCCGCATGCTCAAATGGCTCTCCCGCTCGACATTCCTCCGCCAGGGCGGAAGTTACTTCGTCATCGGTTTGCTGCAGTTGTTCGTCGACTGGGCGATGTTCGTGCTGCTCAGCGCGCTCGGACTGGCGGTGGAGCCGGCCAACGTCGCCGGCCGCATCACCGGCGCGATGCTGGGTTTCTGGCTCAACGGACGATTCACCTTCGCCGGCGAGGACACCGCCGTCGGCCGCCGCCAGTTCGCGCGCTTCGCGGTGATGTGGGTGGCGACGACTGCGATCAGCACCTGGGCCGTGGGCCACGTCGACGACACGGTCGGGCTGAAGTGGGCTTGGATCGCCAAGCCGGCGATCGACCTGGCGCTCAGCGCGGCAGGCTTCCTGCTGTCCCGGCACTGGGTATACCGCCGCTGACGAGCGGCCGCATGCTGGCGCAATAGCGCACCCGGTCCACGGCCTCGCGCCCGAGCGCGAGGAACCGGTCGTACTCGTGCGCCTCCATGTAGCCCGTCTGCGGCTTGAGGAAGCGGCGGCGGATGTGTTCGTTGCGTCCCGAGCGCGAGGCCAGCGTTTCGGCGATCGTGAAGGCGCCCAGGCGCGGGCCGTCCTCCTGCATCGTCACGCCCAGCCCGTACCAGGCCTCGGCGTCGGCGGAGTACGCGGTCAGCGCACGCGCGTACTGCCATTGCGCATCCGAGGGAAGTCCGTCGGCCAGCGACATCCAGCCCAGTTCGCTGAACGCGGCGACGGCGCGCGGGTCGACGTCGGCGATGATCTCCAGCGACTGGCGCAGCTCGCGTCGCGCGTACTCGTTCGCGTGGCGTTCGGTCGGCGCGCGCAGGTAGACGCCCGTGGCCTCCGACTGCTGTGCCTTCGCCCAGGGTGATGTGCGATCGGCACCGCCGTAGCGCAGGCCGGAGACCGCCACACGCAGCCCATCGCAGGACGCCGCGGCATCTTCGGCGGTGCGCGTGAGGCGCGTGATCGCAGCCGGCACGTCGGCCATCGCCGCGGCTTCCGCCGTCGCCAGCGGAAGCGGTCGCGCCGGCGACGGCGGCGTCATCGGTGACGGCTGGCGGGCGGGACGAGGTCGATACGACGACGAGGCCTGCGGCCGCGGCGTCGACGTCTCATGGGACGCGTGCGACTGCGAGCCGACGATCACCGACTTCACCGAGTGGTAGATGCCCAGCACCAGCAACACCAGCACGACGCCTGTCAGGCGCAGCATGAAGCCGCGGAACATGCGCCCGAGGAAGGACGAGAACCAGGAGGATGTGGACCACGTCCGCGGCCGCGTCGACGACGGAACCGGCCATGCAATGCCACCGCTGCCAGTCGGCGGACGCGGCACGTGGCGCATCATGGCCGGTGCGACGCGGCGAGCCGCGCGTGCGCGTACGGGAGGAGGGCGGCGCGGCTTGCGCACGACACTGGCCGCCTTGCGCAGCAGTTGCGCTCGCTCGCATGCAGCACATGGCTGTCCGGCGAAATGCTGGTGACTGCCGTCGTTGTGGCACGCAACGAGGCGCGCAGACGAACGCAAGGCGTAGCCGCTCAGCAGTTCCGCCCATTCGCTGGCGGAAGGACGGCGGTCTGCGGCGCCCGGGGTGAACGCGCGGTCGAACAGTCTGCGTAACTCATCCGGCATCGCGGCGTGGCCACTGCCGGGATTGGCCGCAAGACCCGCACGCGGCGCGATTCCATATGGATACCAGTCTCCCGCGATGCGCGAGGCGAGGTCGGTCGGCACGCGCTCGCTGGAAGGCCGTCCCGCGTACGGATGGATGCCGAAGTTCAGCAGCTGGAACACGATCACCGCCAACGCGAAGCGATCCTGCGCGGGTTCGCCATGTGCCGTGAGGCCATTGCGATGGAACTCCGGCGCGAGGTAGTCGGGCGTGTATTGCGGCGCGTTGAACCGCTCGCTGCGGCCCTGGATGCTGAAGCCGTCGCAGTCGAGCATCGCCATGTACAGCGATTGCCGGTAGAAGCGCAGGTTCACCGGTTTCAGATCGACCACGTAGTGACGCTGGCGGTGAAGTTCGGCGAGCACTGCGGCGAGGTTGGCCGCGAGCGTGACCTTCGCGCCCAGTCCCGTGGGCAAACCTTCACGCTGCGCCTGGCGCGTCTGCAGGATCAGTTCGAGTTCGGTGGTCGCGGCCACGTCCACCGCGGGCATCAGGAAACCGACGAACCTGCCCGCGCGATCGGACAGCATCGTGCTCGGCCATGCGAGCTGCACGATGCTGCGTGTGCCCTCGCGGATGTCGGGCAGGTGCGGCGCGAGCTCGAGCATCGCCTCGATCCGGCGCCGGTACGCAGGCACGTCGACGTGCGTGTGGTAGATCTTCGCGACTTCGCCCGGATGCCCGCGCAGCAGGTGGATCGTGCCGGCGCCGCCACTGGCCAGTCGCTTGGCGAGCGTGATCGAGCGACCATCGCCGCCGCGCAGCACACTGCCTTCGGCCACGGACATCAGCGCGCTCACATGCGCAACGCGATCAGCAGGGTCTTGTCGTCGTCGGTGATGGCATGCGTGCGCGGATCGTCGAGCGTCGCGCGCAACGCAGCACTGCCTGCCTGCTCGTCGGAGCCAGCGAGGAAGCGCACCACCGGATCGATGAAGGCCGGGAACAGCGCGGCGTTGCCGCGCGCCATCGCGAACGGCATCGCGCCATCGGACATCAGCACGAACCGGTGCGCGGGCTGCTCGCAGCGGAGCAGGCGCAGGTGGTCGCGCCATTGCGGAGACGTCACGAAGAACGTCTCGTTGGCGTACTCGCCGTTGTGCGGCGGCGAAACGGTCTGCGCGCCTGCGGCATCGACGGCTACGCCGATGCCGTCGCCGACATGGAACAGCCATGCGACATCGCCCTTCGCCATCGCGCCGACCAGCGTGCAGGCGAAGGACGAGAGCGGCGATCCGCCCTGCGCGGCTTCGTCGGCGAGCGATTGCAGTGCGGCGTCCACGGCGGATTCCACCGCGCTGCGCGCCGCGGTCTCGTCGACCAGCGCTGCATCCAGCACGGGCAGCAATGCGGCCGCGACGTCGCGCGATATCCGCGCGGAGCCGACATGACTGTGCGACTGCGAACCGGCGCCGTCGCAGACCACGGCCACCAGCGCATCGCCTTCGGCCGCATGCGCGAACGCATCCTGGCAGGGCAACGACTGGATGACGTGCGACTGGCCGGTCGCGGCGGCGGCGTGAACCCGCCAGGACGTCACGTCGGCGCGCTCGACCAGGTATCGGTCGCGGGCAGCTGCGCGTGTCCGCCCGGGCGCGACTGCGAGACGACCTTCATGCTCGCGCTCAGCCACAGGAACAGTTCGCTGAACTTCAATCCATCCAGGCGCTTCACTGCGGCCTTGCCGCGATGGCTGAAGGCGGCGAGCGTGTCGTCGTCGGCGCCGCTGCCCACCGCGAGCGGGAACACCGCGACCTTGTTCGCCGCTTCGGCCTGGCGGCAACCATCGGCCGCGCCTTCCCAGTGGTCGGTGGGAACACCGTCCGACATCAGGAACAGCCACGGCCGCGTGTAGGCAACACCCGCGGTGCGGAATGCCTGCTTCTCTTCTTCGATGCGCTGCAGTGCCAGGTCGATCGCCTGGCCGGTCGGCGTGGTGCCTGACGCTGCCAGCTGCGGCGCGACGAAATCCATCGCGTCGCTCCATTCACCCGCGACCTCGGCCGAATCCATGCCGCCGAACGTCACGATCAGCACGCGCACGCGCTTGGCGGCGATCGGATCGGCCTTGAGTTCGTGCTCCAGCAGTTGCAGGCCTTCGTTGAGTTGCTGGATCGGTGCGCCGGCCATGCTGCCCGAGCAGTCCAGTACGAGCACCAGTGGCGTGCGCTGTTCGGCGTTGTCGACCAGCGCCACGTCCGGAATCGCGTTGTTGTCCATGTCGCCCTCCCCGGGGCATTCCTTCCCCGCGCCATTGCGGCGCCGCGTCCAAGCCTAACGGGGCTCGCTGCCGCCACACAAGCGACGCGCGCCCAGAATGAAAAACGCCGGCACGGGGCCGGCGTTTTTGTCGATCCGCGGAAGCGGGATCTCAGTGCTTCATGTTCTTGCGCAGGCGTTCCAGCGCGCTGAGCTGGGCGATGCTCATGGCCAGCTGGGCCTGGGCTTCTTCCATGCTCATCTTCGGATCCTTCTTGGAAAGGATCCGCTCGGCTTCTTCCTTGGCGGCGCGGACGGCGGCTTCGTCGATGTCCTGCGCGCGCACGGCGGTGTCGGCCAGCACGGTCACGACGGTCGGCTGCACCTCGAGGATGCCGCCGGAGATCGCGAAGTCCAGGTGCTCGCCGCCCGGCAGGGTCACGACAACCTTGCCCGGCTTCAGGCGCGTGATCAGCGGCGCGTGCTTCGGCGCGATGCCGAGTTCGCCGAGTTCACCGGTGGCCACCACCAGCTCGGCCTCGCCGTGGAAGATTTCCTGCTCGGCGCTGACGATGTCGCAACGAATCGTGGATGCCATAAAGAACGTGCCTTCTGCATTGTCCCCCTCTCCCGCTTGCGGGAGAGGGCTGGGGTGAGGGTGAAGGCCGAGCCCTCACCCTAACCCTCTCCCGCAAGCGGGAGAGGGGACAAAGATCAACGGATCAGCCGCCGATCTTCTTGGCCTTCTCGACCGCTTCCTCGATGCCGCCGACCATGTAGAACGCCTGCTCCGGCAGGTGGTCGTACTCGCCTTCGACGATGCCCTTGAAGCCGCGGATGGTGTCCTTCAGCGACACGTACTTGCCCGGCGAACCGGTGAAGACTTCTGCCACGTGGAACGGCTGGCTGAAGAAACGCTCGATCTTGCGGGCGCGCGACACGGCCTGCTTGTCTTCTTCCGACAGCTCGTCCATGCCGAGGATCGCGATGATGTCCTTGAGCTCCTTGTACTTCTGGAGCGTCGCCTGGACCTTGCGCGCGACTTCGTAGTGCTCCAAGCCGATCACGTTCGGATCGAGCTGGCGCGAGGTCGAGTCGAGCGGGTCCACGGCCGGGTAGATACCCAGCGAGGCGATGTTACGGCTCAGCACGACGGTGGCGTCGAGGTGGGCGAAGGTGGTCGCCGGCGACGGGTCGGTCAGGTCGTCCGCGGGCACGTACACGGCCTGGATCGAGGTGATCGAACCGGTCTTGGTCGAGGTGATGCGTTCCTGCAGGACGCCCATTTCCTCGGCCAGCGTCGGCTGGTAACCCACCGCCGACGGCATGCGGCCGAGCAGCGCCGACACTTCGGTACCGGCCAGCGTGTAGCGGTAGATGTTGTCGACGAACAGCAGCACGTCGCGACCCTTGCCCGAGGCGTCCTTCTCGTCGCGGAAGTACTCGGCCATCGTCAGGCCGGTCAGCGCGACGCGCAGGCGGTTGCCCGGCGGCTCGTTCATCTGGCCGTACACCATCGCCACCTTGTCGAGGACGTTGGAGTCCTTCATCTCGTGGTAGAAGTCGTTGCCCTCGCGGGTACGCTCGCCCACGCCGGCGAACACGGACAGACCCGAGTGCGCCTTGGCGATGTTGTTGATGAGTTCCATCATGTTGACGGTCTTGCCGACGCCGGCGCCGCCGAACAGGCCGACCTTGCCGCCCTTCGCGAACGGGCACATCAGGTCGATGACCTTGATGCCGGTCTCGAGCAGGTCGTTGGCCGAGGACTGGTCCTCGTACGACGGAGCGGCGCGGTGGATTTCCCAATGGTCCGAAGCCTGCACCGGGCCGGCTTCGTCGATCGCGTTACCCAGCACGTCCATGATGCGGCCCAGCGTACCGGCGCCGACCGGCACCGCGATGCCGCGGCCGGTGTTGGTGGCGACCAGGTTGCGCTTGAGGCCGTCGGTGGAGCCGAGCGCGATCGTGCGCACGACGCCGTCGCCCAGCTGCTGCTGCACTTCGAGCGTGATGGCGGTGTTTTCGACCTTCAGCGCGTCGTACACCTTCGGCACGGACTCGCGCGGGAACTCGACGTCGACGACGGCGCCGATGATCTGAACGATCTTGCCCTGACTCATGGTGGTTTCCTCGTAACTTAAATCTGTGTTGCGGTCGCGGAAAGGCGCGCCCGCGGATAAGGGATCAGACCGCGGCGGCGCCGCCGACGATTTCCGAGATTTCCTGCGTGATCGCCGCCTGGCGGGCCTTGTTGTAGACCAGGTTCAGCGTGCCGATCAGCTTGGTGGCGTTGTCGGAGGCGGCCTTCATCGCGACCATGCGCGCGGCATGTTCGGAGGCGACGTTCTCGAGCACCGCCTGGTACACCAGCGATTCGATGTAGCGGTTGAGCACGTGGTCGAGCACGCTCGCCGCGTCCGGTTCGTAGATGTAGTCCCAGTCGTGCTTGGCGACCTGCGTCTCCGACGGCGGGAGCGGCAGCAGCTGGTCGAACGCCGCACGCTGCGTCATCGTGTTGACGAAGTCGTTGTAGCAGACGAACACGCGGTCCAGGTTGCCGGCGCTGTAGCCGTCCAGCATCACCTTGATGACGCCGACCAGGCTTTCCAGCTTCGGCTGGTCGCCCAGGTGGGTGACCGAACCGACCATGTTGACCTTGATGCGGCGGAAGAACACCGACGCCTTCTGGCCGATGGTGACGACGTCGATCTCGACGCCCTGCTCGTGCCACTTGCGGAACTCGCCCAGCAGCTTGCGGAACAGGTTGTTGTTGAGGCCGCCGGCGAGGCCGCGGTCGGACGACACGATGATGTAGCCGACGCGCTTCACGTCCTGGCGCTCGACCAGGAACGGATGCTGGTAGTCGGAATTGGCCTGGGCCAGGTGGCCGATGACCTGCTTCATCACGCGGGCGTACGGACGCGAGACCTTCATGCGGTCCTGCGCCTTGCGGATCTTGGAAGCCGAGACCATCTCGAGCGCGCGCGTCACCTTGCGGGTGTTCTGCACGCTCTTGATCTTGGATTTGATTTCGCGTCCGCCTGCCATTCTTTCGCTCGCTCGCGGTAATTCGTGATGGGTGACTGGTGATCGTCGGATTGGCGATTCGTGCGAATCACCAATCCCGGACCACGACTCCGGCCTTTACCAGGTACCGGTCTGCTTGAACTCGGCGATGCCCTTCTTGAAGGTCGCCTCGATCTCGTCGTCCCACTTGCCGGTGCCGTTGATCGTCTCGACCAGCGCGCCCTGGGTGTTGACGAAGTGGGCGTGCAGGCCCGCTTCGAACGCCAGGATCTTGCCGACCGGCACGTCGTCGAGGAAGCCCTCGTTGACGGCGTAGATCGACAGCGCCTGCAGCGAGATCGGCATCGGCGCGTACTGCTTCTGCTTCATCAGCTCGGTGACGCGCTGGCCGCGCTCGAGCTGCTTGCGGGTGGCTTCATCCAGGTCGGACGCGAACTGCGCGAACGCAGCCAGCTCACGGTACTGGGCCAGGGAGATGCGGATGCCGCCCGACAGCTTCTTGATGATCTTGGTCTGGGCGGCGCCACCGACGCGCGACACCGAGATACCGGCGTTCACGGCCGGGCGGATGCCGGCGTTGAACAGGTCGGTTTCCAGGAAGATCTGGCCGTCGGTGATCGAGATCACGTTGGTCGGCACGAACGCGGACACGTCGCCGGCCTGCGTTTCGATGATCGGCAGCGCGGTCAGCGAACCGGTCTTGCCCTTCACTTCACCGTTGGTGAACTTCTCGACGTACTCCTCGGACACGCGCGCGGCGCGCTCGAGCAGGCGGCTGTGCAGGTAGAACACGTCGCCCGGGTAGGCTTCGCGACCCGGCGGGCGCTTCAGCAGCAGCGAGATCTGGCGGTACGCGACGGCCTGCTTGGACAGATCGTCGTACACGATCAGCGCGTCTTCGCCGCGGTCCATGAAGTACTCGCCCATCGTGCAGCCGGAGTAGGCCGAGATGTACTGCATGGCGGCCGATTCGGACGCCGTGGCGGCGACGACGATCGTGTGCGCCAGCGCGCCGTTCTCTTCCAGCTTGCGCACGATGTTCGCGACGGTCGAGGCCTTCTGGCCGATCGCCACGTACACGCACTTGATGCCCGTGCCCTTCTGGTTGATGACGGCGTCGATGGCCATCGCGGTCTTGCCGGTCTGGCGGTCGCCGATGATCAGCTCGCGCTGGCCGCGGCCGATCGGGATCATCGCGTCGACGGTCTTGTAACCGGTCTGCACCGGCTGGTCGACCGACTTGCGCCAGATCACGCCCGGGGCGACGCGCTCCACCGGAGCGGTCTGCGAGGCGGCGATCGGACCCTTGCCGTCGATCGGCTCGCCCAGCGCGTTGACGACGCGGCCGAGCAGTTCGCGACCGACCGGCACTTCGAGGATGCGGCCGGTGGTCTTGGCCACGTCGCCCTCGCGCAGGTGTTCGTAGTCACCCAGGACCACGGCGCCGACCGAGTCGCGCTCCAGGTTCAGCGCGAGCGCGTAGGTGCTGTTCGGCAGCTCGATCATTTCGCCCTGCATCACGTCGGCCAGGCCGTAGATGCGCACGATGCCGTCCGACACCGAGGTCACGGTGCCTTCGTTGCGCGCTTCGGCGGTCAGCTTGACCTTCTCGATGCGGGTCTTGATCAGTTCACTGATTTCGGACGGGTTGAGCGTGGTGGTTGCCATGGGTGAGTCCCTTGATCCGGCGCTAACCGGAATTTGCAGATGAATTCGTTATTGCGCGAGCGTGGACTGCAGGCGCGCGAGCTTGCCCTTGAGCGAGCCGTCGATGACCACGTCGCCGGCATCGATCACGGCGCCGCCGATCAGCGAGGCGTCGATCGCGGTCTCGATCTCGACGTCGCGGCCGAAGCGCTTCTTGAGCGCGGCCTTGATCGCTTCGAGTTCGGCGCCGGGCAGTTCGCTGGCGGCGGTGACCTTGGCCTTGACCACGCGCTCGGCTTCGGCGCGCAGTTCCTCGAACAGGCCGGTGATCTCCGGCAGCAGCGCCATGCGGCGGTTATCGGCGAGCAGACCGAGGAAGCGGGTGAAGGCTTCGTCGGCACCGTCCATCGCGAGCAGGCCGACCGCGTCGGCCGGGTTCAGCAGCGGATGGCCGAGCAGCGCCTGGGCCTGCGGATCGGCGGCCACGCGCGAAGCGAAGGCGAGCGCCTGCGACCACGCGGCAGTGCGACCGCCTTCGCGCGAAAGCGCGAACGCGGCACGGGCGTAAGGACGGGCGAGGGTCAGGGCCTGGGTCATTTCAGATCATTCCGCTCGATGCACGCACACAGGTCAAAGCTGGGCTGCCAGCTCGTCGAGCAGCGCCTTGTGGGCGTTGGCGTCGATTTCGCGCTTGAGCAGCTTCTCGGCGCCGGTCACGGCCAGCGTGGACACGTGCTTGCGCAGGTCCTCGCGGGCACGGTTCGACGCTGCGGCGATCTCGGCCTCGGCCGCCGCCTTCTGGCGGTTGGCTTCGGCGACCGCGTCGTTCTTGGCCTGGTCGACGATCTGGTTGGCGCGATGATGCGCCTGCTCGATGATCTCGTTGGCCTTGGTACGCGCGGCACGCAGCTCGGCATCGACGCTCTGCTGGGCCTGTGCGAGGTTCTTCTGGCTCTGCTCAGCAGCGGCCAGACCCTCGGCAATCTTTTGTTGACGTTCTTCGATCGCCTTGTTCAGCGGCGGCCAAATGAACTTCATCGTGAACCAGATGAGCAACGCGAACGTGATCATCTGGCCGAAGAAGGTCATGTTGAGATTCATGACAGCTCCGATGGAACGCTTGTCGTCGGGCGGCTATGCGCCCGGGAGAGCCGTCCGCGACGCGGACGGCTCAACGGTGGCTACAGCTGGATTAGTGCGCGGCGCCGGCGACAGCGGCAGCAGCGTTCTTCACTTCGCCGAGCAGCGGGTTGCCGAAGGCGAACAGCAGGCCGACGGCCAGCGCGATGATGAACGCCGCGTCGATCAGGCCGGCCAGCAGGAACATGCGGCCCTGCAGCATCGGCACCAGCTCCGGCTGACGTGCAGCCGACTCAAGGAACTTCGAGCCCATCAGCGCGATGCCCAGGCACGCGCCGATCGCGCCGAGGCCGACCATCATGCCGATCGCGATAGCGGTCAGGCCCTGCACACTGGCGATGAATTCCATGGTTTTCTCCTACTGAAACGTTTTGGTTTGGACTAACGGGAAGGTGAAGCGGAAGGTGAAGCGGATCAGTGACTCTCGTACGCGCCGGCGATGTAGACGACGGTGAGGATCATGAAGATGAAGGCCTGCAACAGCACGATCAGGATGTGGAAGATCGCCCAGGCGGTGTTGAACAGCACGCCCGGCACGAACATCAGCAGGCTGCCGCCCAGCAGGCCGGCGATCAGCATGAACACCAGCTCGCCGCCGTACATGTTGCCGAACAGTCGCATCGCGAGGCTGACCGGCTTGACGAGGTATTCGATCAGGTTGAGGCCGAAGTTGGCCGGCACCAGCAGCGTCTTGACGACCGGATTGTGCGCGTGGAACGGCGCGGTCATCAGTTCCTTGCCGAAGCCGAAACCGCCCTTGGCCTTCACCGAGTGGTAGAGGATCAGGAAGAACACCACGACCGACAGGCCCAGGGTGGTGTTGAGGTCGGCGGTCGGAACCCAGCGGAAGTAGGTGCTGTGCGCGACTTCGGCGCCCGCCGCCAGCTTGACCGCCGTATACGGCGCGTCCAGCGGCAACAGGTCCATCGCGTTCATCAGCACGACCCACATGAAGATCGTCAGCGCCAGCGGCGTGATCGAACGACGATCGCCGTGGAAGCTGTCCTTCACCTGGCCGTCGATGAACTCCAGGATCATCTCGACGAAGGCCTGGCCCTTGCCCGGCACGCCCGACGAGGCCTTGCGCGCGAAGAACGCGAACCAGGCGATGAAGAAAAGGCCGAGCACCAGCGACACCGCCCAGGTGTCGATGTGAAACCCACCGCCGAACACTTCGATGGTGTTCTGGTGCAGGTGATGCTGGATGTATTCGTTCAGGCCGCCCGAACCGGTCTGTTCGCTCACGAAAGACACCTTATCGTTTCAAAAGATTGGCCAGTACGAATGCGAGCGTTGCCGCAAGCACTCCCACCAGCATCGGCAACGGCGGCAGCTTGAACGCGGCCAGGCCGAGCGTTAAAACTGCAAACACCACTACCCACTTCAACATCACCCCGGCCAGTAGCCGCCCCATCGCCATGCCGGCCGGTTGGATACCGCCGCCCAGGGCCATGAAGGCCGCCACCAGTCCGCCCGCGACGATCGCACCGCCGCCAACCGCCGCCGCCAGCGCCAAAGGCGCCCCGAAGGGGAGGAAGGCCAGCGCGACCAGCGCTGCCGCGCCGGCCTGCCAGGCAGTCGCGCGCGACGCCAGCCGGCGACCTGCGGACAAGGGATCGTGCACGCGGGACTCGTCGGTCTGGGGCAGGCGCAAAGCGCCCGGTAGAGCCGCAAAAGTATAAAGGTCGCCTTAAGTCCGGGCAACCGGCAGGGGTCACCGATCGGCGTGGGGCGACTGGCGGCGCTCTCCGCCCCACCACGGGCCACCAATAGCCGCAATCTATCGAATCGGCCATTTCATTCGATTGGACGGGCCGGAGCGCGTCTCCATAATGAGAACCGATCTCATCAAGGACCGCGTCATGGCCAAGACCTTCAGCTTCGCCGCCATCCATTTCAGCGTCGCCTTCACCGTCGGCTACCTGATGACCGGCAGCGTCTGGGTGGGCGGGGCCCTGGCCCTCGTCGAGCCGGCCTGCAATACGGTTGCCTTCCACTTCCACGAGAAGGTCTGGAAGCGCATCGAGGCCCGCCGCGCGAACGTCCCCCAGCAGGGCAGCGGCGACCCGACCGCGCTGGCCCTCTGAGTATTGCGGAACCTTTCCCGAGCACGCCGGTCCCACCTGACGATCGCCCGCCGAGTCTCTCTCCTCGTCAATGGCAAAGCTGCGGTGGGCCCTCCGAAGCCCCGGTGTTCCCGGGGCTTCGCCTTTTGTGGAATCGGGTGAGCGCAGTCGTCGCGACGCGCGCATGCATCGCGCGATGTCGCAGTCCTTCCGCGTCTAGCGCCCCAAACGAAAACAGGCGCGGAATCCGCGCCTGTTTCGTTCGACTCGCCGACGTTCCCGTTACTTCTTCTTCGGGATATACAGATCGGTGATGGTGCCTTCGTACACTTCCGCGGCCATCCCGATGCTTTCGCTCAGTGTCGGATGCGGATGGATCGTGGCGCCGATGTCGCCGGCTTCCGCGCCCATCTCGATCGCCAGCGCGAGCTCGCTGATCAGATCGCCCGCATGCACGCCGACGATGCCGCCGCCGACGATGCGATGCGTCTTCTCGTCGAAGATCAGCTTGGTGAAGCCTTCGCCGCGACCGATGCCGACGGCGCGCGCCGACGCGGCCCACGGGAACTTGCCCACGCCCACGTGCAGGCCCTTGGCCTTGGCTTCGGTCTCGGTGACGCCGACCCATGCGATTTCCGGATCGGTGTAAGCCACCGACGGCACCACGCGCGCGACCCACTCGCGCTTCTCGCCAGCCGCGACTTCCGCGGCGAGCTTGCCTTCGTGCGTGGCCTTGTGCGCGAGCATCGGCTGGCCGACGAGGTCACCGATGGCGAAGATGTGCGGCACGTTGGTGCGCATCTGCCGATCGACCGGAATGAAACCGCGATCGGTCACCTGCACGCCGGCCTTGTCGGCGTCGATCTTGTTGCCGTTGGGCGCACGACCGACCGCGACCAGCACGCGATCCCACGTGCCCGATTCGATCCCCGGCGTGCCACCGTCTTCGGCGGCTTCGAACGACACGGCGATGCCCTTCTTCGACGCCTCGACCTTCGCGGCCTTGGTCTTCAGGTGCACGGCCACGCCCTGCTTCTTCAGGCGATCGGCCAGCGGCTTGACCAGGTCCTTGTCGGCGCCCGGCATCAGCTGGTCCATGAATTCCACGACCGTGACTTCGCTGCCCAGTCCCTTGTACACCGTGGCCATTTCCAGACCGATGATGCCGCCGCCGACGACCAGCAGCTTTGCCGGGATGTCCTGCAGCTCCAGCGCGTCGGTCGAATCCATGATGCGCGGGTCGTCCCACGGGAAGTTCGGCAGCTTCACCGCCTGCGAACCGGCGGCGATGATGCACTGCTCGAAACGCAGCAGCTGCGTCTTGCCGTCGTCGCCGACGATCTCCAGCTCGTTGGGCGACACGAAGCGGCCGACGCCCTGCACGGTGCGCACCTTGCGCTGCTTGGCCATGCCGGACAGGCCCTTGGTGAACTGTCCGACCACCTTGTTCTGCTTGAAGTCGCGCAGCTTGTCGAGGTCGAGCTTCGGCTTGTCGAAGGCTATGCCGATGTCGGCCGAATGCGCGGCTTCCTCGATCAGCGCGGCCGCGTGCAGCAGCGCCTTCGACGGAATGCAGCCAACGTTGAGGCAGACGCCGCCAAGCGTGGCGTAACGTTCGACCAGCACGGTATCGAGGCCGAGGTCGGCGGCACGGAACGCAGCGGTGTAGCCGCCAGGACCGGAACCGAGCACGACGAGGCGGCATTCGATGTCGGCCTTGCGACCGGTGCCGAGCGCGGGCTTGGGTGCTTCGCTCGCGGGCGCGGCCGGCGACGGCGCGACCGGCGGCTTGGCTTCGGCGGGTGCTGCGGGCGCGGGCGCTTCGGCCTTGGCCGGCGCGGCGGGCGCAGCGGCTTCGCCGGCGCCTTCGAGGATCGCGATCACGGCGCCTTCGGCGACCTTGTCGCCGATCTTCACCTTGATCTCCTTCACCACGCCGTCGGCCGACGACGGCACTTCCATCGTCGCCTTGTCCGATTCGAGCGTGACCAGGCCCTGGTCCTTCTTCACCGTATCGCCGACCGAGACGAGCAGCTCGATCACCGGCACGCCGTCGTAATCGCCGATGTCCGGCACTTTGACTTCAATGGTCGCCATTGGGGGATCTCCTTCGCGTCAGCCGGTGGCGCCGGCGAGCGATTGTTCCAGTTGGTCCAGCGATTCCTCGAGCTTGCGCCAGCGCTTGAAGCGCTTCTCGTCGCTGTCGTCGGTGGCCTCGATCATCAGGCCCACTTGTTCCATCAGCCCGGTCGCCGGGCCGCAGCCGGGCTGCAGGCCGCTGATGCGCAGCGACTGGCCCGAGGCCGCATCGTTGACCACGAACAGCAGCACTTCGCCGTCGTGGAATTCGGCCGTGCGATCCGCCGGCACCTGGCTTTCGAGCGCACGCTGCCAGTCGGCGACGACGCGGCGCGCGAGCGAGGCCGGCATCGGCACTTCGACCACGCTGGGCTGCTGGGCCACGCGCAGTTCGCGACGTCCGCCGACCCACACGTCCACGCGTTCGTCGGCTTCGGTGTAGCGCAGCGTCCAGTCGCCCTCGCCTTCGCCGGCGATGAGCTGCAGGCCGCTTTCGGCGCTGCGCGCAGGCAGGCGGGTCAGGCTGAGGGCCGGGCGCACGCCTGAGAAGAGCAGGGTCTCGACCGCACTGCCGTAGTTCTCCGTCGCCGGCGGCCAGCCTCGACCGAGGTCGATCTTGCAAGCCGCGTCGTCGGCGCGCGCCGCGGGCGCCGCCACCAGCTGTGCCGCGAGCACTGCCGCGGCCAACCCCAGCGCGCGCCCCGTCACAGCAGCACGCGCCGCATGTCGGCCAGCAACTGCGCGAGATACGCGGTGAAACGCGCAGCCGCGGCGCCGTCGATGACGCGATGGTCGTAGCTCAGCGACAGCGGCAGGATCAGGCGCGGCGCGAACTGCTTGCCGTCCCACACCGGCCGGATCGCCGACTTCGACACGCCGAGGATCGCGACTTCCGGTGCGTTGACGATCGGGGTGAACTTGGTGCCGCCGATGCCGCCGAGCGAGCTGATCGAGAAGCAGCCGCCGCTCATGTCGGCCGGGCCGAGCTTGCCGTCGCGCGCCTTCTTGGCGAGCTCCGACGTTTCCTGCGCGATCTGCATCACGCCCTTCTTGTCGACATCGCGCACGACCGGCACGACCAGGCCGTTGGGCGTGTCGGCGGCGAAGCCGATGTGGAAGTACTTCTTCAGCACCAGGTTCTCGCCGGTGGCGTCGAGCGAGGCGTTGAAGGTCGGGTACTTCTGCATCGCAGAAACCGAAGCCTTCATCAGGAAGGCGAGCATGGTCAGCTTGACGCCGCTCTTCTCGTTTTCCTTGTTGAGCGCGACGCGCAGTTCTTCCAGCTCGGTGATGTCGGCATCGTCGTGCTGCGTGACGTGCGGGATCATCGCCCAGTTGCGCGCGAGGTTCGCACCGGACAGCTTCTGGATGCGCGAGAGCGGCTTGCTCTCGATCTCGCCGAACTTGGCGAAGTCGACCTTCGGCCACGGCAGCAGGTTGAGGCCGCCGCCACCGGCTACCGGCGCGGCACCCGCGGCGACAGGCGCACTGCCTTCCATCACCGACTTCACGAACTTCTGTACGTCTTCCTTGCCGATGCGTCCGCCGCGTTCGCTGCCGGACACCTGCGACAGGTCGACGCCGAGTTCGCGCGCAAACAGGCGCACCGCGGGACTGGCGTACGGCACCTTGTCGGGCATCAGTTCGCTGGAATCGAAGGTCACCGGCGGGCTGCGCGGCGGCATCGCTTCCGGATCGGTGCCCGGACGCGAGGCGTCGATGGACGCCTGGGCGATGCGGTCGGCTTCCTGCGGCACGACCACCGGCTCGACCTTCGCACCGGTTTCGGCGCTGCGGGTCTGCTGCGAGGGCGCGGCCGGTTCGGCGCGCGGCGGCTCGGCGGGCTTGGCCGGAGCGGCAGGCGCGGCGGCCTTCGGTGCTTCGGCAGCGGGCGAGGCGTCGGTCGGCTCGATCAGCGCGACCACGCTGCCTTCGGCCAGTTCGTCGCCGATCTTCACCTTGATCTCGCGGATCACGCCGGCGAACGGCGCGGGGACCTCCATCGTGGCCTTGTCCGATTCAAGCGTGACCAGTCCCTGGTCCTGCTTCACCGTGTCGCCGACCGCGACCAGCAGTTCGATCACCGGCACGCCGTCGTAGTCCCCGATGTCGGGAACGCGTGCTTCTTTGAGCTCAGCCATTGTGGGGGTCCCGCAGACGCGAAAACCCTATTGTGCGGTTTGCAGGCGACTGCGCCAACCGCATCCGACATACGTCACGGTATCGGCCAATCAGTGCGTGGCCGGGGCGTCCTTCGCCGCTTCGGCCGCCTCCGCGGCGGGGTTCCGGGCCGGTTCGGCATCGGGGCCGGGACGGGCCTCGAGCATCTCCAGTGCCTGCCCGCCTGGCATGCGATATTCCAGGGCGTCGTCGATCCGGTCCAGTTCGACCATGCGCCGGCACAGGCCCTGGGCACGCTGTTCGAGCGACTTGGCCCGCGCTTCCACGCGTGCATCGATCTGCGCGTCCAGGTCCTCCATGCGCTTGAGCCGGCTGGTGTCGCCGCTGAAGGCCGCGCCGATGGCACCGCTGACGATGTCGCCGATCAGGCTCGGGATGACCTCTGCCACGGCTTCGCCGATGCCCTGGCCCAGATCGCGACCGTTGAAACGCGTGGCGGTGACCGAGCGCGCCAGCCGCGCGTCGATCTGCGTGCGGGCCTTGGCGACCTTCGCCCGCACCTCCGCCGGATCGCTGGCAAACCCTTCCGCGACTTCGCCCAGCACGGTGAAGGCGATGTCCGCCGCGTCGCGCCCGATCGCCTGCGCCTCGGGCATCGCCGCGCGCGCGCCCTGCTCGAAGTCCACGATGCGCTGGCGGTCGGCCGCGCCGAGTTCGACCCAGCGATCGTCGACGAACAGCTTCCCCTGTCGCATCACGATCGCGCGCGGCACGCCGCTCGCGCGGGTGAGGATCACGCTGCGCTCGTCGATGCTCAGGTCGTAGTCGCTCTCCATGTCGCACGACGCGTCGATGTTCACTTCCGCGGCGTGCGCATGGCCACCGATTGCGAACGCAAGCCACACACCAGACGACAGCACGCTGGACACGAGCAGGCGATGCATGGGCGACCCCCGTCGGATGGAGTCCCTATCTTGCCTCGCCGCCGTGCGCGTTGTCTTCGCCATGCATCGACTCGCATCGACACGGAACTCGCTCACGCCGTCATCGCATGCGGAGCCAGCGCAGGTTCATCGCGCCTGTGCCACGCGCACGCCCACTACCACCGCGTTTTCGTGAAGTTCCTGAAGGGCGCCCCTCGGGGGCAAGGACGGTTCATGCAGCGCTGGCTACGGTAGGCCCGCCTTCGCGAAAGGCAGCCTCCCCCAAGGCGTCACCAATAACGAGGAGTCCACTCCATGATGCGTTTTCGTCATTTGACCCTGGCCGTCGTGGCCACCCTGGCCATTGCCCCCTCCGCGTTCGCCCAGGATGCGGGCACCGACGCGACGACTTCCGCCGGCAAGCGCTTCGCCGTCGTCGGCGGCTACGCGCTGTCCGAACCCACCCGCAATCCGGAAATCGCCGGCAGCCGCACCTATTTCGATGGCGACGGCGCGGCCACGCTCAGCGCCAGCTACTACGTGACCGACAACATCGCCATCGAAGCGTGGGGCGCGGCCGACAAGTTCGGCAATCGCGTGAAGACGCCCAACGGCAAGGTCGCCAGCGTCGACACCCAGCCCTACGCGCTCAGTGGCCAGTACCACTTCGGCACGCCCGCCAACACGGTGCGTCCGTTCGTCGGCCTGGGCTACTACGAAGCCAACACCGACGGCGAGAAGGCCGAACCGACCGGCGCGCTCGCCGGCCGCCGCATCGGCGTGGAGACCGCCAAGGGCGCGATGGCGACCGCGGGCGTCGACCTCAACATCACACCGACGTGGTTCGCACGCGCCGATGTGCGCTACATGCAGGACACCACGGGCCAGCCGAACGTCGCCGTCGATGGCGTGAACGCCGGCAAGGCCGAACTGAACCCGGTCACCGTGGGCGTGGGCGTCGGCGCACGCTTCTGATCCATCGCGGTGACGTGAACGGGCCCCGCGAGGGGCCCGTTCCATTTCTGATCCATTTCCTGCGGCGCGTCGCTGCAATCGCGGCGACCGCGTCGCAGCCGCGTTCACGCCGCGATAACCCTCCACAGTTAGGGTCGCGGTGTCCACACCAGGAGGTGCGCATGACCACCAAGCTCGACAAGCCGCTGCGCCGCGAGATCCAGATCGACGAGCGTCCCTACACCCTGACCATCGACTCCGACGGCCTCAAGCTTGTCGAGAAAGGCCGTCGCAACGGCCAGGAGCTGCGCTGGTCCGATCTGGTCAACGGCAACGCCGCGCTCAACGCAGCGCTGACCGCCAGCACGGAACGCTGATCGAGGCTGCACGGCGCATGCGTGGCCACTCTGGCCGCGCGTCGCGCATCACGGGTGTTCGGCCTCGACGTGCACGCGCTCGCGGCGGATCAGGTACAGACCGCTGACGACGATGATCGCGGCACCGATCCAGGTGATCGCATCGGGCAACACGCCCCAGAAGGCCAGGTCGAACATCACGCCCCACACCAGCGCGGTGTATTCCAGCGGCGCGATCAGCGAGGCTTCGCCGAGGCGGAACGCCTCGGTGATCGCGTACTGGCCCAGCGCACCGGCCACGCCGACGCCGGCGATGATCCACAGGTCTTCTCCGCGGATCGGCACCCACTGCGGCCACGCCAGCGCGCCCGCGCCGAGCGCGATCATCGCCATCAGCCACACCATCATCGACTGCGTGCTGTCGGTGCGCGCGAGCACGCGCACGGTGATCGCGCTGATCGCATACATCACCGCCGCGACCAGCACCGCCAGCGCGGCCAGGCTGACCAGCCCCTCGCCGGTCGGGCGCAACAGCACCAGCACGCCGATCAGACCGATCACGATCGCGGTCCAGCGTCGCGGACCGACGTGCTCGCCGAGGAACGGCACCGACAGCGCGGTGATCAACAGCGGTGCGACGAAGAAGACCGAGTACGTCGTCGACAGCGGCAGCTTCGACACCGCGTAGACGAACGTCGCCATCATCGCCACGCCGAGCACGCCGCGCAGCAGGTGCAGCGACCAGCGCACGCGCAGCAGCGGACGCACGCCGGCCGTGGCGATCGCCCACACCAGCACCAGCGGCAACGACGCCGCACCACGCAGCGAAGCCACCTGGAACGGCGGATAGTGCGCGGACAGCTGCTTGAGCCCGGCGTCCATCATCGCGAACAACGCGACGGCGGCGAGCATCGTCAGCATCGCGCGCGTCTGGCGGGCACTGCGGGTCGGGGACATGGCGGGAACCATCGAGGGGTTGCGCACTATAAGGGCCCGGCGTCCGTCATGCGGCCGTCGACGACCTCACGCAGGCCGTTCCAGCGTGGCGATGTCGATGACGAAGCGATAGCGCACGTCCGAACGCAGCATGCGCTCGTAGGCTTCGTTGATCTGGTCCATGCGGATCAGCTCGATGTCCGAGGCCACCCCGTGCGTGGCGCAGAAATCCAGCATCTCCTGCGTTTCGCGGATGCCGCCGATCATCGAGCCGGCGAGGCGGCGGCGCTTGCGGATCAGCGCGCCGGCCGACACCGCTTCGGGCTGTTCGGGAATGCCGAGGAGGATCATCGTCCCGTCGAGCTTGAGCAGGTTGAGGTAGAGGTTGTAGTCGTGCTCGGCGGACACGGTGTCGACCACGAAGTCGAAGCGGTTGGCCTGTTCCTTGAACACGGTGCCATCGCGCGTGGCGGCGAACGCCTGCGCACCGAGTGCGAGCGCGTCGTCGCGCTTGGATTCGGACGTGCTGAGCACCGTGACGTGCGCGCCCATCGCCGCCGCCAGCTTTACCGCCATGTGACCCAATCCGCCCAGTCCGACCACGGCCACGCGGTCGCCCGCCTTCACACCGAAATGCTTCAGCGGCGAGTACGTGGTGATGCCGGCGCACAGCAGCGGCGCGGCGCGGTCGAGCGGGATCGACTCGGGGATGCGCAGCACGTAATCCGCATCGACCGTGATGCAGGTGGAATAGCCGCCGTAGGTCGGTCGCGTCTTGTCGAAGCGATGGTCTTCGGGGTTGCGCTCGTAGCTGTTGTACGTGCCGCTCATGCCGAAGTCGCAGTACTGTTCGTCGCCCGCACGGCAGGACGGACACTGCCGGCACGAATCGACGAAACAACCCACGCCCACCGCCTCGCCGACCTTGAAGCGCTCGACCTGCGAACCGACCCGGGCGATGCGGCCGACGATCTCGTGGCCCGGCACCATCGGGAAGATCGAGCCGCCCCAGCCGTCGCGGGCCTGGTGGATGTCGGAGTGGCACACGCCGCAATAGAGGATGTCGATCAGCACCTCGCGCGGGCCGGGTTCGCGCCGCTCGATGTTGAACGGGGCCAGCGGCGAGGTCGCGTTGGGCGCGGCGTAGGCGGGCGTCTTGATCATGGCGGCTTCCGGCGGAGGACGAAGTCCCGAAGTCTAGTCGTCGCGACGTACCCGCGCTGTGCGGGACGCGGCGGACACTGCGTTCCGCGGCTGCGCCAACACGCCCGCTGCGCTACCCTTTGCGCCCCGAAATCCTGTCCCGGAGCCGGCCATGCCCTCCTTCGACATCGTCTCCGAAGTCGATAGCCACGAACTCACCAACGCCGTCGACCAGGCCAACCGCGAGCTCTCCACCCGCTTCGACTTCAAGGGCGTGGATGCCAAGTTCGCGCTCGAGGACGAGGTGATCAGCCAGTCCGCGCCGAGCGAGTTCCAGCTCAAGCAGATGAACGACATCCTGCGCGCACGCCTGATAGCGCGCGGCATCGATGCGCGTTGCCTGGAATTCGGCGACATCGAGACCAACCTCGCCGGCGCGCGCCAGAAGATCACGGTCAAGCAGGGCATCGAGCGCGAACTGGCCAAGAAGATCCAGGCCGCGATGAAGGACGCCAAGCTCAAGGTCGACAGCCAGATCAACGGCGACAAGCTGCGCGTGACCGGCAAGAAGCGCGACGACCTGCAGGCGGCGATCGCGCTGCTCCGGGCCACCGAGTACGAGCGGCCGCTGCAGTTCGAGAACTTCCGTGACTGAAGCCGGTACCGGCGACGACGCGCGCGGCGAGGATCCCATCGCCGCGACGCGTCGCTGGCTGGAGCGCGCGGTGATCGGGCTCAACCTGTGCCCGTTCGCCAAGTCGGTGTACGTGAAGCAGCAGGTGCGCTTCGTGCTCAGCGAGGCGACGACAACGGAACAGTTGCTGGAGGAGCTCGGCGCGGAGCTGTCGCGCCTGGCCGCGACCGATCCGGAAGTGATCGACACCACGCTCCTGGTGCACCCGAAGGTGCTGACGGATTTCCTCGACTACAACGACTTCCTGGACCGCGCCGATGCCGCGGTCGCGGACCTGGGCCTGGAAGGCGAGATCCAGGTCGCCAGCTTCCATCCCGACTACCGCTTCGCCGGCACCGCCGACGACGATGTCGGCAACAACACCAACCGCTCGCCGTACCCGACCCTGCACCTGCTGCGCGAAGCCAGCATCGATCGCGCGGTCGCGGCGTTCCCGGATCCGGATGTGATCGTGCAGCGCAACCTCGAAACGCTGGAGGAGCTCGGCGCGGAAGGTTGGGCGAAGTTGATGGCGCGCTAGGCGCGCTCCCCGGGCGCTGCGAGCGCCCCCTCTTCCGCCCTTCGGGCACCTTCTCCCTCGAGGGGAGAAGGGAATTACAGCAACAGCGAGCAGGTCGCGCGCACCCCCTCTCCCCTTGCGGGAGAGGGACAGGCCGCGAAGCGGCCAGGGAGAGGGGCGCTACCGCAACGCAGGCTCGATCAGCGCCCTCGCCTGCACCAGCGATTCCACGATGCGATGCCCCAGCGCGCGCACGCCTTCGTCGGGCGCGACCAGGTCCGGAACCTGGATCGGCGTCATCCCCGCGGCGAGCGCGGCGCGCACGCCGGCAGCGGAATCCTCCAGCACGATGCAGTGCTCCGGCGCCACACCAAGCTGCTCGGCCGCGAGCAGGTAGATGTCCGGCGCCGGCTTGGAATGGGCGACATCGCTGCCAGTAACGACCGCATCGAAGTGCGGCAACAGCCCGCACAACTCCAGTTTCTGCAGCGCGCGCGGACGACGCGTCGATGTGCCGACCGCGCGCGGGATGCCGCGCTGCTTGAGCAGCGCGAGCAGTTCGAGTACGCCCGTCTTCAACGGCAGGCCCGCTTCCACGCGCGCGTCGTAGCGCACCTGCAGCCCGCTCAGCAACGCCTGCAATTGGTCCTCGGCGAAGCGCTCTCGCAGCATCTCGTGGCAGACCCGGTCCGACAGGCCGACGAACGACAGCCACAGCGCATCGTCCACGTCGAGGCCCAGCTCCCGCGACGCCTCGCGCCAGCACTCCAGCAGCGCGCGCTCGCTTTCGATCATCAGGCCGTCCATGTCGAACAGCACCGCGGCCGGCGCGAACGCCACCGGTTCCAGCAGGCTCATGCGCCACCTCCGAACAAACGATCCAGGTCGCCCGCGTCGAGCAGCCGCCACGCGCCTGCCGGCAGGTCGCCGAGCGAGAGGCCGCCGATGCGGCTGCGGTGCAACGCGTCGACGTGGTTGCCCGTCGCCGCGAACATGCGGCGCACCTGGTGGTAGCGGCCTTCGGTGAGTATCAGCGCCGCATGGCGCGCATCGTGGACCTCGAGTTCCGCCGGCGCGAGCGGCGTTGTTTCCGATTCCAGCATCAGCGTGCCGCTGGCGAAGAGTGCGCCCTCGTCGCCGCGCAGGTCCTGCGCGAGCGTGGCCTCGTACACCTTCGACAGTTTCGCCTTGGGCGAGACGATGCGATGCAGCAGCGCACCATCGTCGGTCATCAGCAGCAGGCCGCTGGTGTCGCGATCGAGCCGGCCGACACTCGACAGCAGCGGCGAGCGCAGGCGGAAGCGCGACGGCAGCAGGTCGTAGATCAGGCGTCCGTGATCCTTCGTCGAGCACGTGTAGCCCAGCGGCTTGTGCAGCATCAGCGTCATGCCGGCCGGCGGATCGAGCGGCTCGCCGTCGATGCGAACGACTTCGTGCGTCACCGCATCGTCGGCGTACAGCACCTCGCCCTGCGGGTCGGTGATGCGACCTTCGCGGAACATCATCGTCACTTCCTTGCGGCTGCCGTAGCCGAGGTTGGCGATGGTCTTGACCAGCTTCATCGGGGGTTTCCTTCAGAGCCGCGCACGGCTTCGATCACTTTGAATCCATCCTGCTGCGCCACGATCCGCGCTCGCCCGAAGCGCGCGTCGAGCTCTGCTTCGTACGGCAGGTGGCGGTTGGCCACCAGCCACAAGCGGCCGCCCGGCGTGAGCGCCTGCGCCGCGGCTGCGATGAAACGACGGCCGATGTCGGGGCGGTCCGCGCGCGTCTGCGCATGGAAGGGCGGATTGCAGACGATGACGTCGTAGCGCGCGTCGATGCCGCCGGTGACGTCGCGCCAGTGGAAATCGAGCGCCACGCGTCCCGCGAACGGCGCGAGGTTGCGTCGCGCCAGCTCCAGCGCGCGCAGCTCGGCTTCGTAGAGGTCGAGCGAGGCGATGCGCGGACAACGTTCGAGCAGCTCCACCGAGAGGTAGCCATACCCCGCGCCGAGATCCGCCGCGCGTCCCACGAGATCGCCGGGCAGGTGCGAGGCGAGCAGTCGCGACGCGGCATCGATGCGGTCCCACGCGAACACGCCGGGACGGCTGACGAAGCGACCGTCGGCGATCGCGCGCGTGGCGTCGGCATCGGCCCATTCGCCCGCGAGCGTCACGTCGGCAGGACCGTCCAGCGGCGCGGTCCAGAACACGCGGCACTTGTTCTTCGACAGGCTCGACACCGGACCGGCCAGTCGCGCGAGGTCGGATTCGCCGGACTTCGCGCCTTCGTCGTTGGGCAGGCAAGCGACCACGCGTCCGCCGGACGCGCAACGCGCGATGGCGCGCGCGAACAGCGCCCGCGACTCGTCGCGCTGGCGCGGCGGCAACACCAGCACCAGCGGATGGCGCGTGTCCTCCTGCGCCGTCGCGAGTGCGAAGCCGGAACGCTCCAGCGCATCGGCAGCCGGACGGAAGCTCTGCTCGCAGACCAGTCCCGGCCATGCGCGCTGGTGCAGCGGCCAGCCGTCGCGCGCGCGCAGGAACAACGCACCGCCCTGCGACGGCCACGAAATCGGACCGTCGATGAACGGCAGGAACAGGGTTTCCAGTGCGACGTCGCCGTCGTCGGCGCGCATGCCGGTATCCACGGGGTGATGGACGTCAGATTCTACGCGGCCCGCACCGGGCGTACGCACCCCTGAACGCGCGGTTTCATGCCGATTCAACACGCCACCGTCCAACATGGCCTCGTATCCGAAGAAGGAGAAACACGATGCGCGCCCTCTTCGTCGGCGGCCTGGTCGACAACAGCGAACTGGATCTCGATGGCGGCGATCCGCCGCTGCACTACCCGGAGAACACTGGCGGCGGCCGCTCGCGTTACCGCCTGCACCAGATCGGCATGCGCGACGGCGAGATCGCCTACGCGGTGTACGGGGCTCCGGACCTGGCCGACGACGAGATCGAACGCGTCGCGCGCGAGCGCGACTATCCGCGCCGTTTCAGCGCGGATCCCAAGTCGGTGTTCGCGAGCTGACGGGACGCGTCAGCCCTGCAGCTCGCGCAGGGTCACCGACGGCGGCGCGTCGAGCACGCGCCGCGTGGCGAACATGCCGGCCAGCAAAGCCGCGATCACGCCGACTGCGGCGCCGAATGCCGCCAGTCGCCAGTCGGCTTCCCACGGCAGGTCGAACACTCGCGTGGCGATCACGCCGGCGAGCACCGACGCTGCGATCGCAGCGGTCAGGCCGGACAACAGGCCGATCGCCGCGAACTCCGACGCCTGCGCCAGACGCAACTGGCGACGACTGCCGCCGATCGCGCGCATCACGCCGCCTTCGAGCAGGCGTTCGTCCTGGCTCGCGCTCACCGCCGCCATCAACACCAGCAGACCCGCGACGAGCGAGAAGTAGAAGACCACCTCGACCACCGTCGACACCTGGTCGGCGGTGCTGCGCACCTGCTTGAGCACGGCCTCGATGTCGACCACCGACAGGTTCGGGAAGCGCTCGACGAGGTCCGCGGTGAAACGCGGGCGCTGCGCGGGCACGCTGACCGCCGTGATGTGGCTGGCGGGGAATCCATCGAGCGAACCCGGCGAGGCGATCACGAAGAAGTTCGGCCGGAAGCTTTCCCAGTCCACACTGCGCAGGCTGGTGATCGTCGCGCTGAACGGCTGACCGGCGATGTCGAAGGACACGCGGTCGCCGATCTTCCAGCCAAGACGTTCCGCGAAGTCCTCTTCCACCGAGACCTCCGGCTTCGCCGGCGTGCGCTGGTTCCAGAACGTGCCGGCCGTGACGCGATTGTCGTCGCGCAGGTGGTCGGTAACCGACAGGTTGAACTCGCGCTCGGCCAGCCGCTGCGCGCGCTCGCCCTGCTCGGCGTAGTTGCTGCCGGTGACGGGCTTGTCGTTGTACGCGACCAGACGACCGCGGATCATCGGGTAGAGCGTCGGCGCGGCCACGCCCTGTTCGGCGATGAACGCGCGCACGGCGTCGACCTGGTCGTCCTGCACGTTGACGATGAAGCGGTTCGGCGCGTCGGCCGACAACGCCAGTTGCCAGCGGTCGAGCAGATCGGTGCGCACGAAGGTCAGCAGCAGCAGCGCCATCAGGCCCAGGCCCAGCGCCGATACCTGGGCGATGCTCGCGCCGGCGCGACGCGCCACGTTGGCCAGGCCGTAGCGCAGGCTGCCGCGCAGGCGCGAACGCACGCGCCGCACCACCACGATCAGCAGCCATGCCAGCAACGCGAGCACCGCGAGCGTGGCGACGATGCCGATCAGCATCGACAGGCCGAGCACCGCCGATCCCGCCTTCCACCACAGCAACGCGGCCAGTCCGCCGAGGCCCGCGATGGCGACGAGCCACGCGCTCGGCTCGGTCGGATCGAGATCGCGACGCAGCACGCGCAGCGCCGGCACGCGACGCAGCGCGAGTACCGGCGGCGCGCCGAACGCCATCAGCACGACCAGTCCCACGCCGTAGCCCTGCAACGCGGGCAGCCAGCTTGCGGGCGGAATCGACAGCTTGAGCGCCTGCGCCAGCCAGCCGCCGATCGCCCACTGCAACCCGAACGCGAGCAGCACGCCGATCGTGCTGGCGATCAGTCCAAGCATGAGCAGTTCGCCGACCTGGATGCCGACCAGCGTGCGTTGGCTCGCGCCGAGGCACCGCATCACCGCTGTGCCGGAGAGATGCCGCGCACTGTGGCGGCGCGCGGCCATCGCGACGGCGACCGCTGCCAGCACCACCGACACGAGTGCGGCGAGTCCGAGGAAGCGGCCGGCGCGGTCGAGCGCGGAGCGGATCTCCGGTCGCGCATCGGAAATGGTTTCAAGCCGCTGGCCACGTCCGAGCGCAGGACGCGCGGCCGCGACGAAGCCCTCCACCGCCGCAGCCGGACCGGCGACGACGAGGCGATAGCGGATGCGGCTGCCTTCCTGCACCAGCCCCGTCGAGGGTACGTCGGCGAGATTGAGGAACACCTTCGGCGCGACGTTGAAGTAGTCGAGCGCGGCGTCGGGTTCCTGCACGACCAGTGCGGCGAGGCGGAAGCGCGCGTCGCCGAGCGCGATCTCGTCGCCCAGACGCGCACCGAGCGTGTCGGCGCCGGCGCGACTCATCCAGATCGTGCCGGGCGCGGGCACGCTACCAGCATCGTGTTCGGTGCCACGCGTATCGGCGATACGGAAACTGCCGCGCAGCGGGAAACCCTCGCCGAGCGCGCGCAGATCGCCGAGCTGCAACCGCTCGCCGACGCGGATCATGGTCTGCAGCTCGATGGTTTCGGTGCGCTGCAGTTCCGACGCGTTCGCGGCCTCGCGCAGCGCACCGGTGATGGGCGTATCCGCGCGCACGACGGCGTCGCCGCCGAGCAGGCGATTGGCTTCGATCGCAAGCGCGCGTTCGGCGCGATCGGTGACGAAGCCGACCGCGGTCACTGCGAGCACCGCGAGCACCAGCGCCGCGATCAGGATGCGCACGTCGCCCGCGACGAGGTCACGCCGCAGCTGGCGCCAGGCCAGCGCGATCCAGCCGTTGCGCAGCGCGTTCACGACGCCACCAGTCGGCCGCTGTCGAGACGCAACAGGCGGCCGCAGCGCGATGCGAGGTGCTCGTCGTGCGTGACCAGCACCAGCGTGGTGCCGGCGTGCGCGTTGAGTTCGAACAGCAGCTCGATGATGGCCTGGCCAGTGTGGGTGTCGAGATTGCCGGTGGGCTCGTCGGCGAACAGCAGCGACGGCCGCGTGACGAACGCGCGCGCGAGTGCGACGCGCTGCTGCTCGCCGCCGGACAGCTGGCGCGGATAGTGGCCCAGTCGCTGGCCGAGGCCGACCTTCTCCAGGATCGCGCGCGCCGGACCGTCGACCTCGCGATCGCCGCGCAACTCCAGCGGCAGCATCACGTTCTCCAGCGCGGTCAGCGAGGGCAGAAGCTGGAAGTTCTGGAACACGAAGCCGACCTTCTCGCCGCGCACGCGCGCGCGTCCGTCTTCATCCAGCGTCGACAGGACTTCGCCGTCCAATGCGACACGACCGCTGCTGGGCGTGTCCAGGCCGGCGAGCAGCGAGAGCAGCGTGCTCTTGCCCGAACCCGAGGCGCCCACGATCGCCACACTGTCGCCGTGGGCGATGTCGAACGCGACGCCGTCGAGGATGGTCAGCTCGCCCGACGGCAACGTCACGCGCTTGCCCAGGTCGGTTACATGAAGCGCGGTCGAAGCGCGGGTACGCGGCGCGATGGAATCGGCCATGATCGTCCTTATGCTGGTGGGGCCCGTGCGGGGTTCTTCGATCATCGGGAGCAGGGATTAAATGTTCTTTAAAGACTGGTCTTACAGCGATTCGAGCCCGGCCACGCCAGGGCCGGCCAAACGACGATATGGGCCCTCGCGGGCTCGCATGCAATGTGCCATCGGCTGGGTCTTCGGCGCGTGGCTGATGCTGGCGGCCGCCCTGCCCGCGTGGGCGCAGACCGCGGCCCGCGCCGCGGCGACGCCGACGCAAGCGCGCACCGTGCTGGTGATGGGCGACTCGCTCTCCGCCGGTTACGGGCTCGCGGCCTCGCAAGGCTGGGTAGCACTGACCGCGGACCGCATCGCGAAGACGAAGCCGGGCTGGCGCGTGGTCAACGCAAGCATCAGCGGCGAGACCACCGCTGGCGGTGCGGCGCGCATCGACGGCGAACTCAAGCGCAACAAGCCGTCGGTGGTGGTGATCGAACTCGGCGCCAACGACGGCCTGCGTGGCCTGCCTCTGGCGCAATCGCGCAGCAACCTCGATCGCATGATCCGCGCGTCGAAGGCCGCCGGCGCGAAGGTTCTGCTGGTCGGCATGCGCATGCCGCCGAACCTGGGTCGCGAGTACACGCAGGGTTTCGCCGACAACTACAGCGCGCTGGCGAAACAGCACTCAACGGCCCTGCTGCCGTTCCTGCTCGAGCCCATCGCGCTCGACCGCAATGCGTTCCAGTCCGACAACCTGCATCCGATCGCTAGCGCGCAACCGAAGCTGCGCGATCACGTGTGGACGCAACTGGAACCGCTGCTGCGTTGATCGCGCACATCGATTTTTTCCCGACGAACGGTCTTGCATTCGTTTCGACGACTGCGTAACGTGCGCGACCTTCGTTGCACCACACTCGATTCGATACGCCATCCATGAACCTCGTCGCCGACATCGCCACGCAACACGCACTGCAGCCGAAAGGCGGCAGCCGTGCGCTCGCGCCGCGACTGCGCGAAGACATCATCGGCATCGGCTGATCTCCTGTACGTGGGAGGTCGGCGACCCCGACCTCCCGAGGAACGCGAACGCCCTCGGGTACTCCACCCGGGGGCGTTTTGTTTCCGGCGTTCGCAAAGGGAATCCACACGATCACAACGCGATTGCATCGCGCCCCGAAGCATCCGGACATGCTGGTCCGATGAAGGGAACGCCATGAAGCGCTCAGCGCTGCGCCTGGATGCTTCGGCGCGGATGGCGCGCGCCTGCAATCGCACAAGGGATTGATGCTTCCGGCTTCGCGGCCGGAGGCGTCAATGCGCGACACATCGACGGAAGACCCACAGCGGCGCAGGTTCGCGGCGAAAGCCTCACCTGCCCGGTGCGCGCGGCACTGCCGTGGCGCATGCCGGGGGTCGGACGAGTGTGTCGCTCGAAGGGGCGATAGCTCAGCCTGGTAGAGCAGCGGCTTGCGCCGTAGTCACCGGTTCGAATCCGGTTCGTCCACCACTGGATAGCTCAGTTGGGTAGAGCATCAGGTAAACCCTGAGAGTCGCGGGTTCAAATCCCGCTCCGGAACATGGCCTGTCACGCCATGACATCGGGACGAAAGTCCCACCCTGGAAACGCCTCGTGTGCGTTTCGCCAGGCATCCCGCCATGCGTGCGATGTCGAACGAAACGTCGCAGCGGCGATGTCGCCGGGCCCACGTCCTCGACGTGCGCCGATGCGACCTGGATGCGTACGGCAGGGAAGACCGCGCGCACGATGGTCGCTATCGCCGCGCGAAGCGCGCGCCGGCTCCGTGCCATCGACGTCAGGGGCGTTTCCCCCTTCTTCTGTCCCTGTGTCGCGTGCGTGGGGACCCGAACATCGAAGCAGTGCGACAACCGATCCATCGCGCCAGCCCACTCAAGCGGATCGGACCACCAGAGCCAACAAAGGAGAAAGTGAAATGTTCTGGACCAAGAGGGTCGTGATCGGCGACGGCGAGCGCGGCCTGGTGTATCGCAACCGTCAATTCGAAGGCGCGCTCGCGCCGGGCGTGTACCGCTGGTACGACCCGTTCGGCCGTGTGCAGGTCGTAGTGCACTCGATCGCGAAGACGGAATACGCAGGCAACGACACGGACGTGCTGATCGCCGCGATGGGCGCGCGCCTGCACGAGAACTTCTTGCTCGCCAACCTCGGCACCGGCGAAGTCGGTCTGGTGTTCAAGGACGGCAAGCTCGAGGACGTGCTCGCGCCGGGTTCGCGCCGGCTGTACTGGAAGGGACTCGCCAACGTCGAAGTGCGCGCGGTGTCGCTCGCGGCCGGTCTTGAAGTCGAGGCGGACGTGGTCAAGCGACTGCGCCAGCTCAACGCACTCGAGCGCCTGACCGTATCGCTGATCGTGCCCGAGGAGACCGCCGGCCTGTTGTTCGTCGACGGCAAGCTGGCGCGCACGCTCGCGCCCGGCGCGTACGCCTTCTGGAATTTCCAGAAGAACGTGGGCGTGGAGATGATCGAGCTGCGCGTGCAGTCGCTGGAAGTGTCGGGCCAGGAGCTGTTGACCCGAGACAAGGTGAGCCTGCGCGTGAACCTCGCCGCGAGCATCCGCGTTACCGATCCGGTGGCCGCGCGCACGAAGGTCGCCAAGTACGCCGACTACGTGTATCGCGAGCTGCAGTTCGGCCTGCGCAAGGCGGTCTCCGCCAAGACGCTGGACGAACTGCTCGGCGACAAGGCATCGCTCGACGCGGACATCTTCGCGTACGTGCGCGGTCGCGTCGGCGAACTCGGCGTCGAGATTCTCGGCGTCGGCGTGAAGGACGTGATCCTGCCGGGCGAGATGAAGGAGATCCTCAACGGCGTCGTGCAGGCGGAGAAGTCGGCCCAGGCCAACGTCATCCGCCGTCGCGAGGAGGCGAACGCCACGCGTTCCCTGCTCAACACCGCGAAGCTGATCGAGGAGAGCCCGGTGCTCATGCGCCTGAAGGAGCTGGAAGCTCTGGAGAAGGTGACCGAGAAGATCGACAAGCTCACCGTGTTCGGCGGCCTGGATGGCGTGCTGAAGCAGCTGGTGAGCCTGAAGCAGTAAGCTCCATGCGGTCCAACGGAATGGATCGCATGGAATCCACACAGGAAGGAACCATGAACATGCAATGCAACTACGAGCTCCTCCACGCCGAGGGCGCGACCACGCCGATCAAGGGCTGGGTGCGCGGCGTTCCCGTCGAGGAGCAGGCGCGGCAGCAGCTGCGCAACATCACCGCGATGCCATTCGTCGGGCCGTGGGTCGCGGCGATGCCCGACGTCCACCTGGGCATCGGTGCCACCGTCGGTTCGGTCGTGCCCACGAAGGGCGCGATCATCCCCGCCGCGGTCGGCGTCGACATCGGCTGCGGCATGGCCGCGGTGCGCACGACGCTGCGCGCGAACGACCTGCCGGACAGCCTCGCACTGCTGCGTAGCTCGATCGAGCGCAGCATCCCGGTCGGCAATGGCCCGGGCGGCGAGCACCGGCGCATCCCGGACAGCATCGAGACGAAGCTGGTGCAGTCGGACCTGATCGCACGGCTGGAGATCATCCGCCAGAAGCATCCGAAGATCCGACCGGACAAGGTCGACCGGCAGATCGGCACGCTCGGCGGCGGCAACCACTTCATCGAGATCTGCCTCGACGAGAGCGATGCGGTGTGGGTGATGCTGCATTCGGGATCGCGCGGCACAGGCAACCTGATCGGCACGTACTTCATCGAGCTGGCGCGTCGCGGGCTGGAGAAGCGCGTGCTCGGCTTCCACGTGCCCGATCGCGACCTCGCGTTCTTCCTCGAGGGCGAGGAGCTGTTCGAGGACTACGTGCAGGCGGTGTCGTGGGCGCAGGACTACGCGCGTGCCAACCGTGAGGCGATGATGGCGCGTGTGCTGCACGAGATGCGCCACCGGCTGCCGAAGTTCCAGACGGACAAGACCGCGGTGAACTGCCACCACAACTATGTGCAGCGCGAGGACCACTTCGGCGAGTCGTTGCTGGTCACGCGCAAGGGTGCGGTCAGCGCGCGCGAGGGCGAGCTGGGCATCATCCCCGGCAGCATGGGCGCGCGCAGCTACATCGTGCGCGGCAAGGGCAACGCAGACAGCTTCCACAGCTGCAGCCACGGCGCGGGCCGGGTGATGAGCCGCACCGCTGCGCGTGCCCGCATCACGCTGAAGGAACACCGCGAGGCGACCGCACACGTCGAGTGCCGCAAGGATGCAGGCGTAATCGACGAATCACCGGCCGCGTACAAGGACATCGACGCGGTGATGGCGGCGCAGCGCGACCTGGTGGACGTGGTGCACACGCTAAGACAGGTGGTGTGCGTTAAAGGATGACGCCTTCGTCGGGTCTGCCCTTCCTTCTCCCCTCGCGGCGACCGGAGGGAGTGCAGAGCTGAGAAGGTGCCCGAAGAGCGGAAGAGGGGGCGCTCGCAGCGCTCAAACCCCTCTCCCTGGCCGCTTCGCGGCCTGTCCCTCTCCCGCAAGGGGAGAGGGAAAACCGCGCCGTGATACATCAAGACCTCATCGCTTCAAAACCTCAAAGCTTCAAAGCCCCCTTCTCCACCACAGGCTTCCCGTCCAGCGTCACCGACGCACCAGGCAGGAATACGACGATGCCGTAGGGCACCGAGTTGTCGCCGCCGGCCCAGGTGTTGGTGCCGGTGCCGACGGTCACCGCGCCGGCAGGCATCCAGTTGCCGACCTGGCTGTTCGTCGGCAGCGTCACGTTCGGATTGATGCCGAAATCGATGAAGCCGATCAGGTCCTTGCGCGCGTCGCCGACGGCGTCGTACTCGGCCTTGAAGTCGTCGTAACCCGGGCCCGAGCCCGTCATCGCGGTGACCTTGCCGCCGCTGACGGTGAGCGTGAGGTTGTCGATCGGCTTGCCCTGGTAGAACGAGCGCGTATGCACCAGCTTGCCTTCGGCGCTGCCGGGTACCGGCGTCGTATAGACCTCGCCCGCAGGCAGGTACGCGGCGAGTGCGGGACCGCCGGCCTTGCGGTCGGCTTCGGAAATGATGCCGTCGCTCACCAGCACCTTGCGACCCTGCACGCGCAGTTTCAGGTCGGTGCCGTTGGGATGGGTGACGTGGACTTCGTTGCCGGCGGCGATCGCGGTACGCACCTGTTCGCCGCGCGCCTGCAGGTCGCTGTAGTCGAGGTTGACGCCATTCCAGAATGCCTTGGCGAGGTCGTCGGCGCTCATGCCGTACCGCTCGGCGCGCCACGCGGTCGGGTACATGTTGTTGCCGACTTCGACCGTGCGCACGTTGTTCTTCAGGAACGCCTGGCCGATCGGTTCATCGGCCTTGGCGCGCGCGGCCAGACGCTTGGGATCGGCACCTTCGAACAGGTTCTCGTCGGTGTTGTTGCTCAGGCTGATCACCACGTCGGCCATGCCGGCGAGCTTCATCACCATCGCGTCGGTCTGCGAGTCGTACTGGTCGGGCACGTCGAAGAACAGGCGCCGCGACAGGCGGTCGCTGCCGTAGGTGACGAGCGGGAACGCACCGGCCTTGCGCACGTTGACCGCGATGTTCTCGAGCAGTTCGGCGTCCTGGGTGCGACCGGTGATGAGGACGATCTCGCCTTCCTTCACGCCAGCGGACTGGTTCACCAGCCGTCCGGCCAGTTGCTCCAGGTCGGTGGTCGCGCGCGGCGCGGTGGAGGCCGGTTCGACCGTGCCGGTCGTGGGCGCGGCGTCCGGCGGGGGCGGTGCGGTGGATGTGGCGGTGTCGGTTTCGGCCGGGCGCTGGCACGCGGCGAAGAGGATGCAGGCACACGCGGCGGCCAGTCCGGCCGCAAGGGGACGACGGTTCATGGCGGGGGCTCGCCCCCGGTCACGAAGCCGGGGCGCTGGAACCAACGCACGACCCCGCCGCGGACGGTCATCCCCCGCCCGCAGCGATCACGCCGGGTGGAGCGGCTCCACCGTGCGCATGAACCGGACCACGCCCTGCCACGCCAGCGACAACGCCAGGCAGCCGATCACGAGCCCGCTCCAGTCGGCCGACTGCGCGGACCAGTCCGGCACCAGGTCGGCGAACGCGGGCGTCCAGTCCTGCCCGTAGATCGCGATGGCGACTAGCGCGATCAGCGCCAGGCCGATGCCAAGCAGGCGCAGCAGCCAGTGTTCCAGCCGCTCGCCGAAGCCCTGCGCGGCTTCCACGTGGGCGACGATCTGCGCAGTCAGGTCGGCCGGCACCGGTTCCATCGCCGGATTGCGCAGGGCACGGGCGATCAGGCGGTACTCGCCCAAACGCGGGTCGGCCGGATCCAGCGGCACGCCGCGGCGCTCCTGCTCGCGCGCGTGTTCCTGCGCCTGCCATTCGGCTTCGAGTCGGAGGGCGTCCAGGCCGCGCCACGAACGCGGGTTCGGGCCGGAAGCGTCGTTGCGGTCGTTCGGCGTGTTCATGCGATTTCTCCCATCCGGGCCTGCAGGCGTTCGCGCAAGCGCGCCCGGCTCCGGAACAGATGGCTCTTGATCGTACCCTCGGCGAGCCCGGTGATGCGGGCGATCTCCACGATCGGCACCTCGTCCAGGTGATACAGCGTCAGCAGCGTGCGCTGCAGCGGCGGCAGGGCTTCGATTTCCTCGTGCAGGCCCGCTGCGATCTCCGCGTCGGCACAGGCCGCTTCCAGGTCGAAGCCGTCGCCGATCTGGTCCAGCAGCGACAGGCCGTCGTCCTCCGCGTCGGCGCCGACGTCGACGATCGCTATGCGGCGCTTCTCCAGATGGCGCTTGGCGACCGAATAGGCCACCTGCCCGATCCACGACTTCAGCGCGCTCTCGCCGCGGTACTGGTGCAGGCACTGGTGCACGCGCAGGAAGGTCTCCTGGCACAGCTCGCGGGTGTCTTCCGGGTGCCGCACCATGCGGTCGATGATGTGCCAGCACAGACCCTGGTATTCGCGCACGAGGCGTTCGAACGCGCCGGGCTCATTGCCCAGCACGGCCTCGACCCGCCTGCGGTCGTCCTCGGTCACGCGAATTCACCGGTCATGACTTTGTGGATACGTGGAGGGGCCCGATGGTTGCAACGGCGTCTTCACATCCGCGCTGCAACCGGACGCGCGGCGCCCGTATCACTGGTCCGCAGACCCACCCGAACGTCCACGAGAGGCCACCATGTCCTTCGAGATCCTGATCCCGATCACCCTGTTCATCTGCATCACCTACGCGATCAAGGCGGTGGTCGATGCCCGCACCCGCGCCAAGCTGATCGCCGGCAACGGTTCCGAAGAGCTGATCCGTGCGCTGGTCCAGGCCGAATCGCAGCAGCGCCGCCACGCCTCGCTGCGCTGGGGCATCCTGCTGCTCGCGCTGGGCATCGGCTTCGGCATGATCGAAAGCTTCGGCTGGCGCGAAGTCACCCCGGGCGTGATCGCGGTGCTGCTCGGCGTGACCGGCGCCGGCAACCTGATCGCCTACGCGGCGTCGCGCAAGCTCGGCTGAGCCCTCAGCGCCGGTCCAGCGTGGTACGCAGGACCGGCACCGTGGTGACGTCGTCCACGCCCTTGAAGCCGGCCACGCGTTCGCGCAGGTCGGCCAGTTCGCCCGGCGTATCGGCCTGCACCAGCACCAGCAGGTCGAGTTCGCCGGCGACGCTGTGGCACAGCCGTACCTGCGGCAGTTCGACGAGCAGCGGCATCACGTCGTCGCAACTGAAGCCATCGGCGTAACGCAGCATCAGCCAGGCCTGCAGCGGATCGCCGCCGCTGCCCAAGCGCACCGTGTACTGGGCGATCACGCCCGCGTTTTCCAGCCGCTGCAGGCGTTCCTGCACGGTGCTGCGACCCAGTCCCACCGCCTTGGCCAGCGCGACGGTCGACAGGCGCGCGTTGTCCTGCAGCAACGCGATGAGCTGGCGATCGATGGCGTCGAGGGTCTTCATGCGCTCGAAGAGTGCCGGCGTGACCGGCATTGTGCCGGGTTGAGACCGGCGCGCGCGAGGGCGCATCGTGGTCGTCTCCCGCCACGGAACACCGCCATGACGTTCGATTCGCGCAGCGTGCTCATCCCCATCGACGTGCAGCAGGGCTTCGATCTGCCGCCCTGGCCGCCGCGCAACAATCCATCGATGGAAGCCAACGGCCTGCGCCTGCTCGACGCGTGGCGTCGCGCGGGATTGCCGCTGATCCATGTGCGCCACGATTCCGTGGTCGAAGGTTCGGTGCTCGCGCCGAGGCATCCAGGTAACGCGCATCGTCCGGGATTCGTGCCGCTCGACGGCGAAGCGCTGGTGACCAAGTCGGTCAACGCCGCCTTCATCGGCACCGACCTCGATCTGCGCCTGCGCCGGCTCGGCATCGACACAGTGGTGCTGTTCGGTATCAGCACCGATATGTGCGTGTCGACCACGGCGCGCGTCGCGGCGAACCTGGGTTATCGCACGGTGGTCGTGGGCGATGCCTGCGCGTGTTTCGATCTCAAGGATGCGGACGGCTCGGTGATTCCGGCCGACGCGATCCAGCGCGCGCATCTGGCGACGCTGCGGACGGAGTTCGCGACGGTGCTGGATACGGACGAGGTCGTCGCCGCGCTGTCGACGAAAGCCGCCTGAAAAACAAAACCCCTCTCCGGTCGGAGAGGGGGTTTCGTTCGACCGGTAACCGGACGACGCTTACTTGCGATCCGACGCGCTCGCATCGCGTGCCGCGCGGAACTCCGACGACGCGTCCCAGTTGGGCCACTTGTCCGAATCGGCGAGGTCGTGGCCAACGGTGTAGAGCAACTGCAGGTCGCGCGCCATGCCGGTGAAGGTCCAGTCGGCTTCCCACTGGTCGGCCGGCTGGTGGTAGCGGTCGGCGACGTAGGCGTCCTCGATCTTCTTGCCGGCTTCGAGGCCGCCGTCGACCAGGTCGTTGCCCGAGCCGAACGAAATCGCCGGCACGCCGCGCTTGGCGAACGGGAAGTGGTCGGAGCGGAAGAAGTGGCCCGCTTCCGGCTTCGGATCGGTCACGTAATCCAGGTTCCACTGCTTCGCCGTCGCGACGAGCTGGTCGAGCAGTTCCTGCTTCGCGCTGCCGGACGTGGTGAAGTTGCGCGCCGGCCCGTGCGGGTCGAGCGCGTCCATGTTGAGCACGGCCACGGTCTTGCCCAGCGGATACAGCGGCTTGGACGCGTAGTACTCCGAACCCAGCAGGCCCTTCTCCTCAGCGGTGACGGCGAGGAACACGATCGAGCGGTCGGGCTTGGGCGCCTTGGCGAACGCGCGGCCGAGTTCGATCAGCGCGGCGGTGCCGGTGGCGTTGTCGACTGCGCCGTTGTAGATGCGGTCGCCCTTCGCATCGGGCTGGCCGACGCCGAGGTGGTCCCAATGCGCGGAGTAGACGACGGTTTCGTCCGGACGCTTGGCGCCGTCGATGCGGCCGACGATGTTGTGCGAGGTGATGATCTCGCGGTTGACGTCGTACTTCGCACTCAGCGTCGCGCCCTTGAGTTCGACCGGCTTGAACGTGCGCGTCTTCGCCTGCGCCTTGAGCGCATCGAAATCCAGGCCCGCGCGCTTGAACAGGTCGACCGCGAAATCGCGCTGGATCCAGCCTTCCATCATCGGATGCACCGCGGCCGGCTTGTCGCGTACGACGTCGAACATCGTGTTGGTGTTGGAGTTCTTGACCGTCGCCCAGCCGTACGACGCCGGCTCGGTCTCGTGCACGATCAGCAGGCCCAGCGCACCCTGGCGCGCGGCCTCTTCGTACTTGTAGGTCCAGCGGCCGTAGTAGGTCATCGCCTTGCCCCCGAAGTCGCCTTCGCCGCCTTCGAAGTCCGGATCGTTGATCAGGACCACGGCGATCTTGCCCTTCAGGTCCACGCCCTTGAAGTCGTCCCAGTTGCGCTCCGGCGCGTTGACGCCGTAGCCGGCGAACACCAGCGGCGCGTTGGCGATGTTCACCGCCGTGGTGCCGTCCTGCGCCGCGCGCACGGCGACCTGCTCGCCCTGCATCAGCGGCTGTGCCTTGCCCTTCACGCTCACCGACAGCGCCGGCGTGCCCTTGATCTCCGAACGCGCCAGCGGCACCGCCTGGGTCCACTCGCGCTTGCCGTCCTTGAGATCGCCGCCCGGCTGCAGGCCGGCGGTGCGCATCTGCGCGACGACGTAGTCGATGGTCTTGGTTTCGCCGGCCGTGGCCGGGCCGCGACCTTCGAACTCATCGGAAGACAGCACCTTCACGTCCTGCGAGAGGCGCTTGGCGTCGATGTCGGGGCCCTTCGCGGCAAGCGCGGGATTCAGGGCGACGGAGAGGGACAGCGCGAGCAGCGATACAGCCGGTACTTTCATGGTGGACGCCTGGTCGGGATTGCCGGCCGATAGTAGGGGCGCGGGCGCCGGGCCGCCAGCCAACCAAATGCATGTGGCCGGATGGGAAAACCCCTCCCCGATGAACGGGGAGGGGCGGGAGCGCGACTTTGCGCCGTGAGTGGTTTCGGGCACCCGGCGGTCGCGTCCGATCAATCCTTTTCCTTGCCGATCACCTTGCCGTTCGCCGGATCGATCTTCAGTTCGACGTCCTTGCCGGCCGGATCGTCGGCTTCGGCGTTCCAGATGCCGTCCTCGTAGTCGACATCGTGGACGTTGGTGTAACCGGCCGCCGACAGGCGCGCGCGCACGTCGGCCTCGCTGAGGTTGGCGACCTGCTGGTCCGGATACACCGCGCCGGTCTTCGCATCCAGGCGCAGGTCGACGCGCTCGCCTTCGGCGCTGCGCGCATCGGCCTTCCATACACCGTCCTCGAACTTCACGTCGTTGACCTTGGTGTAGCCCTGCTCGGAGAGGCGCGCGCGCACCTGCGCCTCGGTCAACGACGCCTTCGGCGGCGCACTCTGCGCGAACGCGGCGCCGGCCGCGAGCATCAGCGCGCCCAGGATCACGGTGTGCCTGGTGTTCTTGATCGTCATCTCCAGTCCTCGTGTGGAAGTGGATTGGAGTCTTGTGCCAGCGCCGCGAATCCCCGGTGAATCCGCTGCGCAGCGTGCACGCAGGACTCAGGATGGTGAGGACACGGTGAAAGGCCGGCTCGCCGACGCCGCAATGGAACCCAGTGTTGCCGCGCGCCGGGTGGTTTCGCGCGCGTCGGTCACGCACACTGCCATGCACATTCCTCCCCCGCATCGCCGCGCAGCCGGCGATTGTCGCGCTTGCCCGCGGCGCGCCACACCCGGAACGAATCCCCACATGGACGCCAGAACCGCCGTCGCCCCGCCTCTCGTCCGCCCGTTGTGGCGCGACCGTGCGCTGGTGCTCGCGGGCATCGTCATGGCGGCGTTCAACCTGCGCACCGCGGTGACGTCGCTGACGCCGCTGCTCGACAGCCTCGGCCGCGACTTCGGTTTCGGCGCGACGATGACCGGCGTGCTTGGCATGGTGCCGACCGCGGCGTTCGCGCTGTTCGGCGTGGTGACGCCGTCGATCGCGCACCGCCTCGGCCTGGAACGCACCGCGCTGCTGGCGATGGTGCTGGCGACGCTCGGGTTGTTCGCGCGCGCCTTCGTCGGCGACACGTCGATGCTGCTGCTCACCTCGGCGATCGCACTGTCGGGCATGGGCATGGGCAACGTCGTTCTGCCGCCGCTGGTGAAGCGCTACTTCGCCGATCGCGTCGGCACGGTCAGCACGCTGTACATCACCGTGCTGCAGCTGGGCACGATCCTGCCCGCGCTGCTCGCAGTGCCGCTGGCGCAGAGCGCGGGCTGGCGCGTGTCGCTGGGCGCGTGGTCGCTGGTAGCGGCCGCGGCGGCGGTGCCGTGGATCGCGGTGTTGTGGATGGAACGCTTCGGCCATTCGCAACAAGCGCAGGCGCTCGCGCACACGCACGATCGCGCGGTGGCGTGTGGCGACGAAGCGCCCGAGCTCGCCTGCACGCGCAACACCGGTCGCGTCTGGCGCTCGCCGGTGGCGTGGGGCCTGACGCTGATGTTCGGCATGACCTCGCTCACCACGTATTCGATGTTCACGTGGCTGCCGAAGCTGATGGTCGAAGCCGGCGCGAGCCCGGCGCTCGGCGGCAGCATGGTCGCGCTGTTCTCGACGATGGGCCTGCTCAGCGCGATCGCATTGCCTGCGCTGGCGGTGCGCATCGCCAATCCATTCCCGCTGGTGCTCGCTTGCGTGGTCGCGTACCTGGGCGCGTTCGCGGGACTGCTGATCGCGCCGATGGCCGCGCCGCTGCTGTGGGTCGCGCTGCTGGGCCTGGGGCCGAGTACGTTCCCGTTGTCGCTCACGCTGATCAACCTGCGCACGCGCACGCAGAGCGGTTCTTCGCGCCTGTCGGGCTTCGTGCAGGGCACGGGCTACAGCCTGAGCTGCCTTGGCCCGCTGCTGTTCGGCTGGCTGCACGAAACCACGCATGGCTGGTGGTGGCCGTTCGGTTTCCTCGCGCTGTGCCTGCTCGCATTGGCGTACGGCGGGTGGCTTGCGAGCCGTCCGCGCATGCTCGAAGACACCTGGTAAGCGGCGACTTTCATCGAATGCGCAGCGCGCGACGGCGACTGCGGGTAACCTGTCGCGGCTTTTCGGTTACCTCTCCAGATCGCCGCGATCATGCCCCTGCGCACCATCAACGTTGCCCGCTACGTCACGCCGCTGCGTGAGGGCGGCTCGTTGCCTGCCGTCATCGAAGGCGACGACGACGGCCTGTACGTGCTCAAGTTCCGTGGCGCCGGACAAGGTCCGAAGGCGCTGGTCGCCGAGCTCGTCGCTGGTGGCATCGCGCGTGCGCTCGGCCTGCCGATCCCCGAGCTGGTGTTCGTCGAACTCGACCCCGAACTCGCGCGCACCGAGCCCGATCCCGAAATCCAGGACCTCATCCGCGCCAGCGAAGGCCTGAATCTCGCACTGGACTACCTGCCCGGCGCGATCAATTTCGATCCGGTCGCCGAACAGGTGCCGGGTGCGCTGGCGTCGGAGATCGTCTGGTTCGACGCCTTCGTCAGTAACGTCGACCGCAGTTTCCGCAATCCCAACCTGCTGGTCTGGCATCGCGCGACGTGGCTGATCGATCACGGTGCGGCGCTGTATTTCCACCACGGCTGGGACGGTTCGCCGTCGCATGCGGGCAGTGCGTTCCCGATGATCCGCGAACACGTGCTGTTGCCGCAGGCCGAGGACATCGCCGGAGCGGACGCGCGCCTGGCGCCGAAGCTGTCACGCGCGACGTTCGAGGAGATCCTCGCGCAGGTGCCGGAATCGTGGCTGGGCGGCAGCGACACGCCGCACGATCCGGCCGAGCATCGCGCCGCCTATGTCGAACACTTCATGCAACGGCTGGCGCAGCGCCAGCGCTTCGTCGAGGAGGCCGTCCATGCACGCCCCTGACCCGTCGCGCGACACCTACGACTACGCGGTGATCCGCGTGGTCCCGCGCGTGGAGCGCGAGGAGTTCGTCAACGTCGGCATCCTGATGTCGTGCCCGGCGGCGAAGTTCCTGGAAGCGCGCATCGAGGTGGACGAAGCGCGCCTGCGCGCGCTCGCGCCGGACATCGACCTCGACACCGTGCGCCGCCACCTCGCGGCGATGGAAGCGGTCTGCCGCGGCGGACCGGGCAGCGGCCCGATCGGCCTGCTGCCGCAGCGCGCGCGTTTCCACTGGCTCACGGCCAAGCGCAGTTCGATCATCCAGACCTCGCCGGTGCACCTGGGACGCTGCACCCACACGGGCGATTCGATCGAGCACCTGATGGACCGCATGGTGCGCGTGCCGCGCGGCTGAGGCTCAGTCCCCGCGCGGGCCCAGCCAATCGCTCACGAGTTCCAACAAGTCGTCCGCACGTCAGCGATTCACGTGGACGGATGCCCCAAAAGAAAAAGCCCGGCCGAAGCCGGGCTTTTTCAATCAACGCGTGGTTGGCTCAGAGCGCCTGCACGGCGTCGGCCTGCAGGCCCTTCTGGCCCTGGACGACGGTGAAGGTGACCTTCTGGCCTTCCTGCAGGCTCTTGAAGCCATTGCCCTGGATCGAACGGAAGTGGACGAAAACGTCCTCGCCGTTCTCGCGGCTGATGAAGCCGAAGCCCTTGGCATCGTTGAACCACTTGACGGTACCGGTTTCACGGTTCGACATTTCTTTGCTCCTTGGAACGTAGGTGAAGCCGCTTGAGCGGCGATGAGGCTGGTTGCAAGGAGAAAGCGAGGAGCAACGATGAAGAAACTGTTCCACATCGGGCCACGATCACAGTGACCCTTGGCTAACGCAGCAGCGCGCACCTTAGATGCTTAAAGCCGCCGATGCAATGCCGGGGGCCTCTCCGGTTCATATTCACCCCCTCCATTCAGGTTCAGACCCTTTGATCCCGACCCCCGCCCCATGACGGTTTACGTCGACGATGCCGTCCATTTGTGGCGCGGCCGGCGCTGGGCCCACCTCATGGCGGACACCCTCGACGAGCTGCACGGCATGGCCGAGCGGCTGGAAATCCCCCGCCGGGCCTTCCAGAACAAGACCTCCGGCGCGCACTACGACGTCCCCTCGGAGCTGCGCGAGCGGGCGATCGCGCTGGGCGCGGTGCCCATCTCCCGCCACCAGGACCGCGAACGGGTCCGCGCGGTGATACGCATTGCCAAGGCCCAGGGACGCGGTGAGCATCCCTGACACGGCGATGGCGGGATACTCGGCACTCCCCCACGGCCCGGAGCCGGCCATGAAGAACCTCGCCCCCATTGCCCTGTTGAGCGTCCTGCTCTGCCTCGGCCTGACGCCGGCGTCGGCTCAGCAGGCTCAGCAGGCCCAGCCAGCCGCCCCGGCCGCAGCCCGCGACATCGACCCCAACACGCTGGCCAACGCCGCCCTGCAGGCCCTGGCGCTGGTCGACGGCGGCCGCGCGGGCGAGCTCTGGGACGGCGCCTCCGCCGTCGCCAAGCGCAGCGTGGACCGCAAGAAGTTCGTCGACACCATCGCCGCGCAGCGCAAGCCGCTGGGCGCCGTGTCGGCGCGGCGGTGGACCTCGGTCAGTCGCCATTCCACGGCCGGCAACCAGCAGCTGCCGCAGGGCACGTACGCGAACGTGGAGTTCGAGACCCGCTTCGCCGGCAACCGCACGGGGCTCGAACTGGTCTCGCTGCGCCAGGACGAAGACGGCACCTGGCGCCTGAGCGGCTACGTGCTCAAGTAGCGGTCGCGTATCCTGTGCGCCCGCTGGCTCGCCCGGCGGCGCACCGACGACCCGATGGACCATGCCATGACCGACACGCCTCCCGACCGCCTCTCCAATGATCCGCGCAGCCCGTTCTACGACGAGACCGTGCTCGAACGCGGCATCGGCATCCGCTTCAACGGCGTGGAACGTACCAACGTCGAGGAATACTGCATCAGCGAAGGCTGGGTGCGCCTGCCGGTCGGCAAGTCGCTCGACCGTCGCGGCAATCCGATGACGATGAAGGCCAAGGGCAAGGTCGAAGCCTGGTACCGCGAGGAACAGGCCGAGTAACACCCAGCGCGCCGCCGCGACGGCGGCGCGTCACAGCCCGGCGATCCAGTGCCCCGGGTTCATGCGCTGGCCGTACTGGCGCACTTCGAAATGCAGGTGCGGGCCGGTCGAACGACCGGTCGACCCCATCCGCGCGATCTCCTGTCCCGCGATCACCGCTTCGCCCGGATGCACTTCCAGGCGGCTGTTGTGCGCGTACAGGGTCACCACGCCCTGGCCGTGGTCGATCATCACCACGTTGCCGTAGTCGCGGCTGTAGCGGGCCTGCATGACCACGCCGTCGCCCGAGGCATGGATCGGCGTACCCACGACGCCGGCGAAATCGATGCCGCTGTGGAAGGCATCGCCGTGGCCGAACGGATCGTGGCGGCGACCGAAGCCCGAGGTGATGCGCACCGGCGTCACCGGCAGCAGCTGCGGCAGGCTTTCGCGGTCGAGCAGCGGCGACGACCACAGATCGAACGCAGCGTCGGGCAGGCTGTACTGGGCGGGCACCGTCAGATCCGGCGCATCGAGCTCGTCGATCGACGCCTGCGTGCTTGCCGCGGATCCCAGCGGGACATAGGGTCCGCCCCGCGCTGCGGCGACCTTTACGCGTGGGGCATCACGGCTGGGGATCCAGGCAGATCCGGCCTGCGCGGCGAATGCCAGGAGAATGAGCGCGGCCAGCGCCTGCAGACTGGCGATCAAGCTGCTGCGAGGTGTGCTGCCGCCGGGCGCGCGGGTGGTGCGAACTGCGGGAAACATGGGAACTCCGATCACGACACGCCCTGCGGGGCGCGCGGCGGATTCTCCTGACGGGTGCGGCGAACCACATGGGAACTGTCCGAAAAAACTCGCGGTAGGAGCGCACGCCCATTCAGTCCATTGCCCGATGCGGACGACGTTCAGATTCGCACCCGCCACGCGCATGGAAACGCACGCTGTACGAGCAGCGCCCGCGGCGGCGCGGCGTGCCCGCGCGGTGCGAAAATCCAACCAGTCCCCGGACCGGAGCCCCGTCATGAAGCCGCGACTGTTCGTGATGTCCCTGGCGCTGTTGCTGTCCACCACGGCCGCGATGGCGGGCGCGCGCCACGTCACCGACAAGGATGCGCCGCGCAGCCTGCCGGACGCCGGTCCGGTCAGCGTGCGCTGGGAAGACCCGTCGAAGTTCAGCGACCTGCGCTACAGCGGTAACCGCTACGAAGCCGCGCGCGGCAACTGGGTCGAGGAACTCGCGGTGTACCTGCGCGACCGCGCTGCGAAGCAGCTGCCCGAAGGCCAGCGCCTGGACGTGGACATCCTCGACATCCGCCGCGCGGGTTCCTACGAACCCTGGCACGGCCCGGACCTGTACGCCACGCGCATCATCCGCGACCTCTATCCGCCGCGGATGACGCTCAACGTCACGCTCACCGGCGCCGACGGTCGCGTGCTCGCGCAAGGCGAGCGCAAGCTGCGCGACTCCGCGTTCCTGATGAACGACTCGCCGTCCAACAGCGATCCGCTGCGCTTCGAGAAACGCATGATCGACGACTGGGTGCGCGAGGAACTCACCGCACCCGACGCCTGATCACGATCAGGCCTTGAGCTTCCAGCCGGTGCGGAAGATCCACCACACCACGGTCAGGCACGCGAGCAGGAACGCGAGGATCGCCGCCGCGCTGATGCCGACGTTGACGTCGGCCACGCCGTAGAAGCTCCAGCGGAATCCGCTGATCAGGTACACGACCGGATTGAACAGCGCGATCTTCTGCCAGACCGGCGGCAGCATGCTGATCGAGTAGAACGCACCGCCCAGGAACGTCAGCGGCGTCACGATCATCAGCGGCACCAGCTGCAGGCGCTGGAAGCTGTCGGCCCACAAGCCGATGATGAAACCGAACAGGCTGAAGGTCAGCGCGGTCAGCACCAGGAAACACAGCATCCAGAACGGATGCTCGATGTGGTACGGCACGAAGAAGCGCGCGGTGATCAGGATCAGCGCGCCGAGCATCAGCGACTTGGTCGCCGCCGCGCCGACATAGCCGATCACGATCTCGAACGCCGACACCGGCGCCGACAGCAGTTCGTAGATCGTGCCAGCCCACTTGGGCATGTAGATGCCGAAGGACGCGTTGGAGATGCTCTCGCTCAGCAGCGACAGCATGATCAGGCCGGGGATGATGAAGGCGCCGTAGCTGACACCGTCGACATCCCCCATGCGCCCACCGATCGCCGCGCCGAACACCACGAAGTACAGCGACGTGGACAGCACCGGCGAGAAGATGCTCTCCATGATCGTGCGGAACGTGCGCGCCATCTCGAAGCGGTAGATCGCGCGGATCGCGTGCAGGTTCATGCGCGCACCTCCCGGCCCTTGCGCACCAGGCTCACGAAGATCTCCTCCAGCGAACTCTCGCTCGAATGCAGGTCCTTGAAGTCGATGCCGTGGTCGTGCAGGCGGCGCAGCAGCGCGGCGATGCCGGTTTCCTGCGCCTGCGCGTCGAAGGTGTAGACCAGCGTCTGTCCGTCCGCGCTGAGCTCCAGCGGGTACGAGGCCAGCGCGTCGGGAACCTGCTCCAGCGGCGCCTGCAACTGCAGCGCCAGCTGCTTCTTGCCGAGCTTGCGCATCAGCGTGGCCTTGTCCTCGACCACGATCAGCTCGCCGCGGTTGATCACGCCGATGCGATCGGCCATGTCCTCGGCTTCCTCAATGTAGTGCGTGGTCAGGATGATGGTCGTGCCGTTCTCGCGCAGGCGCCGCACCATCTCCCACATGTCGTGGCGCAGTTCGACGTCGACACCGGCGGTGGGCTCGTCGAGGAACAGGATCTGCGGCTCGTGCGCGAGCGCCTTGGCGATCAGCACGCGCCGCTTCATGCCGCCCGACAGCGCCATGATCTTGCTGTCCTTCTTGTCCCACAACGACAGGTCGCGCAGCACCTTCTCCAGGTACGCGTCGTCGCGCGGCTTGCCGAACAGCCCGCGTGAGAAGCGCACCGTGGCCCAGACGCTCTCGAAGGCGTCGGTGGACAGTTCCTGCGGCACCAGCCCGATCTTGCTGCGCGCAGCGCGGTAGTCGCGGACGATGTCGTGGCCGTCGGCGCTGACCGTGCCGGAGGAAGCGTTGACGATGCCGCAGACGATGCTGATCAGCGTGGTCTTGCCCGCACCGTTGGGACCGAGCAGCGCGAAGATCTCGCCGCGGCGGATCGACAGATCGACGCCCTTGAGCGCCTGGAAGCCCGATGCGTAGGTCTTGGTCAGGCCCCGCACATCGATGATGGCGTCGATGGCGGGGTCGTGGGCGGGCGTATCGACGGCCGACGGCATGCCGCGTTCCTTTTCCTGCGGTGAATCCGCCGCATCGTACCGGAGCGCGGTGCGGTTCTCGTGCACGTGCCTGCGCTGCGCGCGGATCAGCCCAGGCGGCCGACGCGTTCGCGCGCCGGCACGGAGTCGACGGTGGCTCGCGCGAGCAGCGCGCGCACGCCCGGCAGCACCAGCCACGCGGTCGGCAGCGCGACGACGAACGCCACCGGCCAGCCGTGCAGCCATGCGCTCACCAGTCCGGGGCGCACTCCATGATGCAGCGCGGTCATCGCGAAGCTCATCACGCCCGACATCAGCGTGACCACGAGCGGGACGAAAGCGAACTGCGCCTGTTTCGGCGTGAGCATGGCGGCGATCCTTGCGTGTTCGGGGGAGGCGACAGGTTAGGCAGCGGCGGCGCGCGCGATAAGCCGGCATTCGGGGGAAGAATCGTCCCGCCAGCGGGCGAATGCGCCGAAGGGTGCCTTTCGGGACACGGCCGCGTCCCGCGCGTGGGCCACAATGCCGGTCCCGACGACCCCACCGCTGGAGCGCCATGAAATTCCTGCTGATGGTCTACACCGATCCGGTCCTGATGGACGCGCTGCCCGAAGGCGAGTTCGAACGCCTGATGCGCGGCTGTCTGCAGAAGGCCGACGAACTGCGTGCCGCGGGCGTGCTGCTCGATTCGCAGCAGCTCGAGGAACCTACGGCCGCACGGTCGCTGCGCACCCGCAACGGCTCGACCGCGGTGCTCGACGGGCCGTTCGCCGAGGCCAAGGAAGTGTTCGCCGGATTCAACCTGATCGAGGCGGCCGACATCGAGGAAGCGGTACGCATCGCGCATTCGTTCCCGTGGTCGCGGACCGGTTCCATCGAAGTGCGCCCCGTGCGCGACATGGATGCCGTCCGCGTGCGCGTGGGCGCCTGAGTCCTTCCGTCTCGTTCCCTGCGACGGCCGGCCGCGACACTGGCCGCCTCCTCGTCAGGGAGATCCCGGAGCGGCGCGCGGACTGGGCCCCGCGCGTCGCTCCGGCGCTTTTGCGCCATCGAACGCGCGCAACGCGTCCTGAAACCGCTTACCTAAAGGCGGCATGAAGCGAATCGGGCGCGAACCGCGAACTGCGTCATGGTTCGGTGACGTCCCCACTTGCCAGCGCACGACGTGCGGTCAGGATCGCCTTGCAGTCGCACCCATTCATATGCGTCCAGGGGATCCCATGAAGCACCTGCTGTCGGCCCTCGCGATCGGTTTCCTGCTGCTCTCCCCGGTGGCCGCCACCGCGAAGGGCAAGCACCACCACGATCACGATCGCCACGACCACCACGATCACGACGACGATCATGATCATGATCGCGGCCGCCATCGCGGGCACCACAAGGACTACCGCCGCGGCGTGGTCTACGTGGAGCGCCGCGTGTACGTCGACGACTACCCGCGCTACCACCTGCACGAGCCGCCGCGCGGCCACCGCTGGGTCCGCAGCGACGACGGTCGCTACGTGCTGATCGCCGTTGCCACCGGCATCATCGCCGACGTGCTGCTGCACCACTGAGCGCATCACGGTTCCACGGAAGCCCCCGCCTCGCGGGGGCTTTTTTTTTGCCCGCGGGGTCGCCGCACGCCACACCCGGTCTTCACGGAATGCTGCACACACTGAACCGGACCGCCCTCGGGGCGTCGCCCACCCTCACGGCTCATGGAGAAGATCAGTGATGACGTCCTTCCGGCTCGCCCCTCTTGCCCTCGCCTTCGCCCTGGCGCTCGGCGCCGGTTGTTCGACCACGCCCGCCGATACCGGACCGCGGGAGACCGCCGCGGTGGAGCTCAGCGTGGACGGCGAGATCACCAAGCTCGACACTCCCTCGCGCCTGTTCACCGTGCGCGGCCCGGACGGGCGGGAAGTGGAAGTGCACGCCGACGACTCGGTGCGCAATTTCGACCAGATCCGCGTCGGCGACGTGGTCAACCTGACTTACCTGCGCGCGGTGACGGTGGACATCCAGCCGGCCGGCAGCGCCGAACCGGGCGCGTACATCAAGCAGGACCAGGACGTGGCCAAGACCGGCGAGAAGCCGCGCGCCGGCGCGTCGGAAGTGGTGACCGTGCTCGCGCCGATCCGCGCCATCGACCTCGCCAACCACACGGTCACCGTCGAGGGGCCGCGCGGCAACGTGGTCACGCTGGACGTGGTCAAACCCGAACATCGCGCGCGCCTGCCGCAGCTCAAGGTCGGCGACATGCTGCGCATCGCCTTCACCGAGGCGGCGGCGGTGGAAGTGCGTCCGAAGGGGCGCTGAGTCGCGCGTCCCTCGTGCGCAAAGGGCGGCCTGTTGGCCGCCCTTCCACGTTCGTCATTCCCGCGAAGGCGGGAATCCATCTGTCCGATACGCCACGTACAGATTCCGGGTCGATGGGTCAGGACGCGACCGGGTACGGCCCTTGCTCGAACACCTGCGCGTGGTAGCCCTTGCTGCCGACGGCCTCCGCGAGCGGGCTGCGGAAATCCGCGCCGCTGCGCAGTGCGTCGAGCGCGCGCGCGAAGTCGTAGCGCGGCTTCCAGCCCAGCGCCTCGCGCGCACGTGCGTTCACGTAGACGCGGTCGATGTGCGGGAACAATCGCCAGCCGCGCGACGCGTACAGCGCGGCCGCTTCCGGGAACCGCCGCGCCACCACCGTCGCCGCGTCGCGGCGCAGTTCCGGCAGGTCTGACGGCTCGAATGGCGTGGTCGCCGAGATGATGTAGCGGCCGAACCCGATGTCCTTCGCACGATCGATCGCCAGCAGGTGCGCGCTCACCGCGTCCTCGATGTCGACGCGGCGGTACAGCAGCTCGTTGGCCTGCGCGTTGGCAGTGGAGAACCCGTTGCGCACGTCGATGCTGTCGTCGGGCTCGGGGAAGAAACGCGACGTGCGCAGCACCAGCACCGGCAGGCGGCGCTTGCGGTAGAACAGCTCGCACAGCTGTTCGGCCGAAAGTTTGGTCACGCCATAGATGTTCTTCGGGATCGGCACGACGTCCTCATCGATCCACGCCGCCGGTTCGCCCGGTGCCGGCGTCAGTGCCGCGCCGAAGGTGCTGGTGGTGCTGGTGAACACGAACGACTGCACGCCGTTGGCGACCGCTTCCTCCAGCAGCGCCAGCGTGCCGGTGACGTTGGTGTCGATGAATTCCTGGTGCGGATGCGTGGCGACGTGCGGCTTGTGCAGCGTGGCCGCGTGCACCACAGCGCGCACGCCGCGCATGCAGCGGCGCACGAAGTCGCGATCGACGATGGAGCCGACGTGGTCGGTGAAGGCGGACGGCTTGATGTCGATGCCGACCGCATCGCGGCCGGCGGCGCGCAGTTCGCGCATCAACGCTTCGCCCAGATGGCCGGCGCTGCCGGTCACGAGGAGGGTCATGGTGGGATCCCGAGGCGACGTGGGATCCCATTATGCAGACAGCGGCGTCGCGCGCCGGGGCGCGACGCTACTCGCGCCCGGGAGGCGCCAGATAGGCCGCCTGCGCGCCGGACAGGCTCGACTTGACCATGCGAGAGGTGTTATCGGCCAGCACTTCCGGCGACCCGTCCTGGACCGCGCGCACGACCTGTTCGGCAACCTCGCGCGGCGAGATCTTGGGCGCGTCGAAGCCCGCGGCCATGTCGGTATCCATCAGGCCGACGTGGACCGCGGTGACCTGCGTGCCCTGCCCGGCGAGGTCGTTGCGCAGGCCGTTGGTCAGCGACCAGGCGGCGGATTTCGACAGGCAGTAGGTCGCGCTGCCCGGCATGCTGAGCCAGCTCAGCACCGAGAGCACGTTGACCACCGCACCGCCGCCGTTGGCTTCGAGCGTCGCGGCGAAGGCGCGCGTCGTGCGCCACGGGCCGAACAGGTTGACCTCCATCTCCGCGCGCGCCTTGTCTTCGCCTTCGTCGGAGAACAACTGGCCGCCCTGCGCGATGCCGGCGTTGTTGACCAGCACGTTGACGTCGCAGCACGTGCGCGCGGCGACCGCGATGCTGTCGGGCGACGTCACGTCCAGCGCCAGCGGCACCACGCCGCCGCCGGCATCGATGCTCGAAGGATCACGTGCGGCGGCATAGATCTTCTTCGCGCCGGCACTGCGGAAAGCATCGACCAGCGCGCGGCCGAGGCCGCGATTGGCGCCGGTCACCAGGACCACGGCATTGCGGATGTCCATGCGTCACCTCGTTCGCGGAAGTTGGGTCGTCGGCGGGTCAGGCAGGGAGTTCGATGGCGATCGCGGTCGCCTCGCCGCCGCCGATGCACAGTGCGGCGACGCCGCGGCGAAGGCCCCGCCTGCGCAGCGCGTGCAACAACGTGACGATGAGCCGCGCACCGGTTGCGCCGATAGGATGTCCGAGCGCACATGCGCCCCCGTTCACGTTGAGGCGCTCGGCCGGGATGCCCAGCTCGCGCGCGGCGGCCATCGCGACCACGGCGAACGCCTCGTTGATCTCGAACAGGTCCACGTCCGCGACCGTCCAGCCGACGCGACCGAGCAGCTTGTCGATGGCCGGGATCGGCGCGGTGGTGTACCAGGCCGGCTCCTGGCTGTGGGTGGCGTGTCCGCGGATCTCGGCGAGGATCGGCAGGCCGTCGCGCAGGGCGACCGAACGCCGCGTCAGCACCAGGGCCGCGGCACCGTCGGCGTTGGCCGATGCGCTGGCGGCGGTGATCGTGCCGTCCTTCGCGAACGCCGGCTTGAGCTGCGGGATCTTTTCCGGCGACACTTTCATCGCGTGCTCGTCGGCGTCCACGACGCGGTCGCCGCCCTTGCCCGGCACCGCGATCGGGACGATCTCATCCACGAATTCCCCGCTCTCGATCGCGTGGCGCGCGCGGCGCAGGGTTTCCATCGCATAGGCGTCCTGCGCCTCGCGATCGAAGCCGTAGCGTTGCGCGGCGGCCTCGCCGAATTCGCCCATCGCGCGACCGGGTTCGTACGCGTCCTCCAGTCCGTCGAGCATCATGTGGTCGAAGATGCGGTCGTGGCCGACGCGATAGCCGCCACGCGCCTTCGCCAACAGATAGGGCGCGTTCGACATCGACTCCATGCCGCCGGCGACGACGATGTCGGCCGAACCGGCGCGCAGCAGGTCGTGGCCGAGCATCGTGGCCTTCATGCCTGAACCGCAGACCTTGTTGATCGTGGTCGCGCCGACCGCATCGGGCAGGCCCGCGCCGCGCATCGCCTGACGCGCGGGCGCCTGGCCCTGTCCCGCCGGGAGGACGCAGCCCATCAGGACTTCGTCGACGCGTTCGGGCGGCAGCGCGGCGCGTTCGAGCGCGGCACGGATGACCTGCGAACCCAGCTGCGGCGCGGTGACGGGCGAGAGGTCGCCGAGGAAACGGCCGAGCGGCGTGCGCACGGCGGACACGATGACGATGGGGTCGTGGGCAGTCATGGGGGACTCACGTAAGCAATGCACGCAGATGCGTGCGGGAACTCAGTTCGCGGGACGTTCGAACACGAGCAGGGTGGAAGTGGCCGAGGCGTACAGGCGGCCCTCGGCATCGATCAGGCGCGCTTCGGCGAATGCGGCACGACGGCCCATCGACAGCACGCGGCCTTCCGCGCGCAGCGGTCCGCTGTCGCGGGTGATGGCCTTGTGGTACGCGACCTTGAGTTCGAGCGTGGTGTACGCCTGCGTCGCGTCCAGGCGCGAATGGACCGCGCAGCCGCAGGCCGAATCGAGCAACGTCGCTGCGTAACCGCCGTGCACGGTGCCGATCGGGTTGTAGGCGTGGTCGCCAGGCGTGCCCACGAATACCGCGTGGCCGGGCTCGACCTCGATGAAGTCGAAGTCCAGCGCTTTCAGGATGCCGGGCTTGCGGCCCGACGCGATCAGCGCGCGCAACTGCGACAGTCCATCGGCGCCGGCGGCGACTTCATTGACCAGGCTCATGCGGGGTTCTCCGGAAGGTCGTTCAGATCGAGGCGGCGCAACAGCTGCATCCGCGATGCATCCAGGTGCGCGATGGCGCGCGTGCGCGACGGTTCGCAGCGCGCGAGCGTGATCGCGCCGACCAGCTCCGCCAGCACCGAACTCGCCAGCACATCGGCGTCTTCATGGCCGAGGCGGCCCAGTGGCTGCGCGAGCGCGTCGGCGAGCCGGCGTGCACCGGCGGCGAAGGCGTCGCGCGATTCGGGTTCGAGTCGCGGCAGGTCGCTCGACAGCGCAGCGATCGGGCAGCCCTTGCCCGGTGCGTCGCGGTGCGCCATCGACAGGTACAGGCCGATGTAGTCGGCCAGCGCGCGCGCATCGGGCTGTTCGCTGCAGCGCTGCCAGGTGCGGAACGCGTCGTCGAACATGCGCGTGATCGCCGCCGCGACCAGCTCGCCCTTGGAACGGAAGTGCGCGTAGAAGCCGCCGTGGGTAAGCCCGGCCTCGCGCATCACGCCGGCGACGGCGACGCGGTGCGGGCCGTCGTCGCGGATCGCGCGCGCGGCGGCGCGGAGCACGCGATCGCGGGTCTGCTGCTTGTGGTCGGGGTCGTATCGCATCGGCCGGTGCTTTATATGATGCTGATCATATAACGACGGCAACGGTCGGCTTCAAGGGTCCGGCGATGCCGATTCAGCAATCCCGATCAAGCCATCGCTGCCAGCCTGAAGGCCCCCATCGTCGAGGCCTCGGGCATGTCGGACATTCTGGAAGGCGGCTGCCGCTGCGGCGCCGTGCGGTACCGCGCTCGCGGCGAGGCGCTGATGAGCGCGCTGTGCCATTGCCGGGACTGCCGGCGCTCGACCGGCGCGCCGGCGGTGGCGTGGGCGCTGTTCGCGTCGTCGCAGGTGGCGTTCACCGGCTCGACACCAGCCGAACACACGCCCTCCCCCGGCGTGCGGCGCGGCTTCTGCCCGCACTGCGGGACCTCGCTGAGCTTTACCGCCGACTACCTGCCGGACATGGTCGACCTGACCCTGGGCAGCTTCGACGAGCCGGAACGGATCGCGCCGCAGTTCCATTACTGGACCTCGCAGCGGCTGCCGTGGATGGCGACGTCGGATGCTCTGCCGCACCACCCCGAGTTCCCGCCGATGGCGTCCGAAACGGCCTGATGGCGTACGACTCCGCCGGCTCGGACGACGCGATACCCCACAGCGACGAGCCTGCACCCCTCATCAGTGAGGGAGAGCGTCATGGCGGTGTCGTTGCGTTCGTCGGCGGTCTGGTCGTCGAACCTGGTGTTTTCGGTCCTGTGCGCGGGCGTGGCGGGCTGGGCGTTCGTGTACCTGTTCCGCGATTTCGAAGCGGGCAACCGCTTTGCCGAGCAGTTCGCCCGCTCCGGGCTGGACGTCCCCGCGCACCTGTTCGGCGGCGGCGTTGCCCTGCTGCTGTCGCCGATGCAGCTGAGCACGTCGCTGCGGCGACGCTGGCCGCGACTGCATCGCATCGGCGGCGGGCTGTACACGGCATGCGTGCTGGTCGGCGGGCTGGCCGGGCTGTCGCTGGCCCAGCACGCGCAGGGCGGATGGCCGAGCCGCGTCGCGTTCACCCTGCTCGCGGTGACCTGGCTGACGGTGACGACCATCGGCATCGCCCACGCGATCGCACGCCGGCACGAGGCGCATCGCCGCTGGATGTGGCGCAGCGTCGCGCTGACCGCCTCGGCGATCACCCTGCGGCTGACGATGGGCGTCGGCATCGGCGCCCTGCACTTGCCGCCGCTGTCGGTCTATGTGTTCGCCGCGTGGAGCTGCTGGACGATCAACCTGGCGGTGTGCGAGCTGCTGCTGCATCGGCAGTCGCGCAGCGCGCGCGGTATGCCGTCGGCGTTTCGCCGGTCTCCCGCTTGAACGCGGCGTTGAACGTGGACTTGGAGGTGAATCCGCAGGCGTAGGCGATGTCGAGCACGGTGCGCGCGTCGCCGGGATCGGCCAGGCAGGCGCGTGCGTCCTCGATGCGATGGCGGTTCACGTACGCCCAGAAGTTGCCCTCGAAACGCCGGTTGATCACCGCCGAGACGAGGTATTCGGGATAACCGCTGCGCCGCGCGACCTCGCCGATCGTCAGCGCCGGTTCGCGATGCAGGCGTTCGCGCGCCATCAGCTGCGCGAGCCGCGCCTCGACTTCGGGGAAGCGCGGGTCTTCCGTGCCCGGCGCATCGTCCACCATCACGTCACGCACGGCCTGCGCCGGCTCGTTCGCCAGCACGGGCGCCTGCGCCAGGCTCAGGTAACCGACCGCGAACACCCACGCCGCCACCGCGCCGTAGATCAGCGGAAAGTCGATCCACGGGATGCGGAACTGCCACTGCGCCAGGGCGATGCACCAGATCACGATCTGCGACGCCGCCATCACGTCGATCCAGTGCAGCGACATGCGGTCCGCGTCCGATCGCCGTTGCAGCAGTCGCCGGCGATAGCCGCGCACCACGACCAGCCCCGCCACCACGTACGACACGCCCGCCATGTACAGCGCGATGTCCAACCGCGGCGACTGCGGCCAGCGCCCGCCCGCGGCGAGTCGCGCCAGCAGCGCTTCCACCTCCGCGCGCGGCATCAGCAACACCTCGAGGTTGAGCAGCAGTACCAGCGCGAACGGCAGCAGGTGCAGCGCGTCGCGCCGCACGAAACCGCGCGCCTGCGTCAGCGTGCGCACGTAGAGGTAGAAGAAGCTGCCGTAGAAGAACGGGAACAGCTGCGCCAAGCGGTACGGCCGGAACAGGGTCGCGGACGGTCCGTGGAACCACGCGGCCTTGACCGCCAGGTCGAAGCCGATCAACCCGATCCACACCGCCAGCACGCGATTGCTGCCCGCGTTGACCGGACGCCGCCACAGCGCGAGCGCGAGCAGCACGGCCTGCGCCGCGGCGATCGCGAAGACGAGACTCCAGAAGGCCATGCGCCGCCGTGCCAGGAAAGGTCGCGGGATTATGCCGCGCGTCGGCGCCTCATCCGGCGGCGACCAGCAGGTTGGCGTCGCGGGCGATGCGCCAGCGACCGTCCTCGCGCCGCAGCACGGTGAGCGTGCGGCCGGTGCGCGTGATTGGCGCGGCACCCGGACGGTTCACGCGTACGGTCAGGTGCGCGCGCATGAACGCCCAGTCGCCGTGGACCTGGACTTCCTCGACGTCGCTCTCGCCGTCGAAGCTCATCGCCGCGCTCGCCTGCTGGCGCATGGCCTGCGCGAACTCGGCCTTGCCGAACGGCGCCTGCCCGGCCACGAGGAAGACGACGTCGTCTGTCATCAGGCCAAGCACCATCGCGACGTCGCCTTCGCGCGTGGCCTGCATCCACGTGCGCACCAGGTCGCGGATCTGCTGTTCGTCGCTGCCCATGCCGGCTCCGCTCGCTTGCGAAGGCCGCAGGGTAGCGCGCGCGGCGTCACCCTCTCGTCGCACGCTCCAGCGTCCGCTTCATCACCGCGAGGCCCTGGCCGATCATCTCCGCGACCCGCCCGCCCAGTTCGTCGGGCAGCAGGTCGGCGATCCAGACGATGCGCGTGCGATCCGGCCCGACATCCAGCGCCTGCACCGAGGCGTTGTAGTGCTGGAACGGCTCGCCAGCCGACCACGCGACGCGATGGCGCGACGCGTCGATGTCGAGGATGGGTTCGTGAATGACCGTGCCGTCGCCGAACGTCACCACGCGCACGCGGCCTTCCATCCGGCACTCGGCGACGAAGCCCGGAACGAGCCGTTCGTGGATGCGGCCGACGTCGGCGAGCGCGTCCCACACCTGCGCAAGCGGCGCGTCCACCTCGATGTCCTGCTGGATCGATGCCATGCGGCCTCCCGTCGACGCGAGCCGAGCCCAGCCTGCGTGCATCGCGATGCGCACGACAGTGCGCGCGCACGCTTCCCGACCAACGGTCCGCGCGCTTTCGGATTCGTCCGATGGGTCGACCAGCGTGGGACAACGATTCTGACTGCGGCCGAATGCGAGTCCGGCCGGGGTGTCGCAGGGACGCCTCTCTTTCCCCCACGAGCTGCCGCGACCGTCGCGGCAGCTTTTTTTTGCGCATCGCACCTAGCGCGCGCGCCGCTTCTTTGCACGATTTGTCGGTTCAGCGTCACGCGAGTGTGACGACGCACCGGATTCATGCAGGCGCTCACCTGCTTTTCACGGCGGTCTTCGCAGCCTTCACGCACTTACGGGAGGCGCAGTGCATGAAGAACACCGGCGGCTTGATTCTCATCGTTGAAGACCATCTGGCCATTGCGGAGATGGTCGGCGAATACCTGGAGTCCCTTGGCTACGAAGTGGACTTCGCCCGCGACGGAACGGACGCCCTGCGGCTCACCCACGAAACCAACTACGACGCGATCATCCTCGATCGCTCACTGCCGCGGCTGGACGGCCTCGACGTGTGCCGGCGCATCCGCAAGGACCAGCGCTGCTCGACGCCGATCCTGATGCTGACCGCGCGCGACACGCTCGACGACAAGGTCACCGGACTGGAAGCCGGCGCCGACGATTACCTCACCAAGCCGTTCGCGATCCAGGAACTCGAAGCGCGCGTGCGTGCGCTGATCCGCCGCGATCGCAAGGCGATGGGCGGCGGCACGCTGCGCGTGGCCGATCTGGTGCTCGACCCGGAAGCGATGACGGTGCACCGCGCCGGTCAGGAACTGCGCTTGTCGCCGACCGGTTTCCAGCTGTTGCACATCCTGATGCGCGAATCGCCGCGCGTGGTATCGCGGCAGGAGATCGAACGCGAGATCTGGAAGGGCGAGGCGCCGGATTCGGACACCCTGCGCAGCCATCTCTACAACCTGCGCAAGACCATCGACCGGCCGTTCGACCATCCGCTGCTGCATACCATGCAGACCGCGGGCTACAAGGTCGCCGACCTGCGTCCGGCACAGCCGCCGGCACCGGAACCGGAGCGCGCGGTGCCACGCACCTTCACCTACCCACAGGGTGCGGTCGCGCCGATCTGACACCACGACACTGCCCCCGCCTCAGCGCGGGGGCAGTACGTACCAGCAGAACAGCCAGGTCTCGTCGTCGATGAACGGCAGCGGCTGCAGGGCCGCGCCCAGCAGCGGCGCCGACGCGCCGCCCGCGACCGCGACCGCGTCGCGACGCCAGCCTGCGCCCGGATATCCCTTCGTCTTCATCGTTTCCTCCCCCTGAGGCGGCGAAGCTTAGCGCCTGCGTCCGCCGCGACGCAGCCGCTGGGCGTCCTCCGCGACCGCGCCTGCGCGCCGTATCCTGTCGCCCCGTTTCGCGCGCGCCACGACCATGCACACCGAGTACGACCCCGACGACAACTTCGCCCGCACGTTCCATCCGGAATCCGACGTCGACGAGCAAGCCGCGCTCGAGACGCTGGTCTGGCAGTTCCTGCTGCTGGTCAATCCGGGCGACGAGGACGCTGCGATGCAACAGTTTGCCGCGTGCCGCGACGCCATCGCCGACGGCGCCGATCCGGTGCCGGCGCTGCGCGACGCGATCGACTGGAAGGCCGGCTTCCACATCGCCGATGACGACGCGACCGGGCTGATCGAAGTGATGGACGAGCTCGCTGCGCGCTTCAACCTGCGCATCGACTGGGGCGTGGAGGATGCGTTCGACGACGAGTTCCTCGCCGAGGCGGAAGTGCCGGTGCTGGTCAACATCGCCTTCGATCGGCTGCGCGAGCACCACTACACGGTGTGGACCTGGGAAACCGGCGAGGAAACCTGCGCCGGCTGGATCGCCCTGCAGCGCGACGACGAAGCCGTGCGCATGGTCGCCGGCGCGCTCGGTTTCCACGTTCGCACCGGCGCGATGTAACCGCGCGACTCAGACGTTGTTGCCGTTGCGCGCAGGAAAGCGCGCAACGAACTGGCTGCCCTTGCCGAGCCCTTCGCTGCGCGCCTGCACGCTGCCGCCGTGCAGCTCGACGATCTGCTTGACCAGCGCCAGCCCAAGCCCCAGGCCGAGCCGCGAGCCCTTGAGGCGCGGCAGCGTGAACATCTCGAACAGCGTGACGAGGTGGTCCGGGTGGATGCCATCGCCTTCGTCGGACACGCGCACGATGGCTTCGGCGCCCTCCAGCGTGCCGCTCACCCAGATGCGGCCGGGTTCGGGCGTATAACGCAGCGCGTTGGTCACCATGTTCACGATGACCTGCTGCATGCGCATGCGATCGACGTGCACCTCGATCTCCATCGCCGGCACGAGTATGCGCACGTTGCGCTCTTCCTGGTGCATCTGGTGCTTGGCGATCGAGACCGACGATTCGATCAGCTCGCGCAGGCAGTTGGTGCTGCGCTCCAGGCTCAGTGCGCCGCAGCTGATGCGCGTGTGCTGCATCAGGTCCTCGATCAGGCGCGTCGCCAGCGCGACATTGCGCGTGACCACCTTGACCGGCTCGTCCAGCGCCGGGTCCTCGCCGCTGCGCTGATGCATGAGCGACGCGGCGAGGCTTATGCCGGCCAACGGGTTACGCAGTTCATGCGCGAGCAGTGCGATCGCCGCGCTCTTCGCCTCGCTGGCCTCGCTCGCGGCGCGGCAGCGCGCGCGGTTGGATTCCAGCTGCATCTTCACTTCAGTAAGATCGCGGAACAGCTTCAGGTAGCTGCAGCAGTCGGCTTCCTCGCCCAGGTGCACCAGCACGCCCGACGCCCAGAACCGCGAGCGGTTCAGGCGTACGAGCCAGCGGTCGTCGGAGGTGGTGCCGCGCGCACGCGCCTCCAGGCGTTCGTGTTCGGGAATGCCGGCCGCCGCATCGCGCCGGGTGAACAGGCGCGAGGTGCTCAGACCGAGCAGTTCGCCCTTGCCCGCGCCGAGGATGACTTCCGCGCCGGTGTTGTTCCAGGTGATCTCGCCACTGGAGTCGAGCAGCAGGATCGCGTGCTCGGGCGAACGCACCGCGAATGCCCAGAGCATGTCGCGGATGACCTGATCGTCGACCGCTGGATGACATGCCTCGATGGACATCGCCACGCTCCCGCGGACAGTTGGACCAGTCTGCGCGCGGCCGGTGGAACCCGCGCGTGAAGGCCTCGTGTCGCGATCCAGCCCATCCCGGCCGACGTTTCACTCCTGCAACACGACGCCGACCCGGCTAGGCTGTCGGCCGGTCCCCGAACGGTTCCGCCCATGCGCTTCGCAGGTTCCGGCATCGCCCTGATTCCGCTGCTGTTCGCCATGCACGTCGCGCACGCTGGGCCGGTCGCTTCGGTACGCGTCGCGTTCGATCGCGACGGCGTCGTGTCCACGGACGCGGAAGGATTCGCCGATGTCGCCGCGCAACGGCGCGCCACCGCGGACGACCCGGTGCGTATCGCCTCGATCTCCAAGCTGGTGACTGCGATTGGCGCGATGCGACTGGTCGAGGAAGGCAAGCTGGATCTCGATGAAGACGTCTCGACGCAACTCGGCTGGCGCCTGCGCCATCCCGCGTTCCCCGACACGCCGATCACCCTGCGCATGCTGCTCTCCCATCGCGCCGGACTCACCGATGCGGCGGGTTATTACGCGGTTCCGCTCGACGGTGCCTTCCGCGACGTTACCAACGATGCGCGCGCGTGGGATCCGCAACACACGCCGGGCACCTACTTCCGCTACGCGAACGTCAACTTTCCGCTGGTCGCCACGCTGATGGAACGCGCGACCGGCGAGCGCTTCGATCAGTTGATGCAGCGGACTGTGCTACGTCCATTGCGCATCGACGCCTGCTTCAACTGGGATTCGTGCGACGACGCGACGGCGGCGCGTGCGGTCGTGCTGTACGACGACAGAGGCGAGGCGGTGCGCGATGACAATCGCGGCAGCAAGCCCGCATGCTCGGTGAACCGTTCCACGCGCGACGACTGCGATTTTTCGCACTGGCAGGCGGGACGCAACGGCGCGCTGTTCTCGCCGCAGGGCGGCCTGCGCATTTCCGCGAACGGGCTGGCGAAGATCGGCCGCCTGCTGCTGGGCGATGGCAAGGTCGATGGCGTGCGCGTCCTTTCGCGCGCGTCGGTGCGCGAACTCGTGCAACCGGCGTGGACGTATGCGCCCGGCAATGGCGTGACCGTCGAGGAAGACGACAGCAGCCAGTCGCAGCGCGGCTTCTATTGTCGGTACGGGCTGGCGGTGCAGACGCTGGCGACGCCGCGCGATGGTTGCCGCGACGATCCCTTCGGCGATGGCGTCGCGCGCGTCGGCCACGCGGGCGCGGCGTACGGCCTGCTGTCGGGCGTCTGGGTGGATCGCAAGGCGGGTACCGGCGTGGCGTACTTCGCCACCGGCGTGCCCGATGCGCCGCGTGGTGAGGATTCGGCGTTCACCGCGGTGGAGGAAGACCTCGCGCGCGGCGAGGCCGTCAACGACTGATCGTCACTCGCACTCGCGCAGCGCCAGTCGCGAGGGACGCTGCTCGCGCCATGCCCAGGCGAAGACCAGCAGGCCTGCGACAGCAGTCGCCGCGCCGACGAAACCGGTCGACGTCCAGCCGTAGCCGGCGGTGATCGCCATGCCGCCCAGCCAGGGGCCGAGCGCGTTGGCGGCGTTGAACGCGGAATGGTTGGATGCGGCGGCGAGCGTCTGCGCTTCGGCGGCGACGTCCATCAGGTGGGCCTGCAGCACCGTCGCCAGCGCGCCCATCGTGCCCACGGCCAGCACCACCGGCAGCACCGTCCACGGCGACTTCGCCGCGAGCGGGAACAGCAGCAGCACGATCACCGACCACACGAGTACCACCGCGGCGGCGCGGAACTGCAGGCGGTCGAACAGCCAGCCGCCCGCGAGCGTGCCGATGATGCCGCCGATGCCGAATGCGATCAGGCCGAACGGCACGAACGACTCGCGCACGCCGGTCACGTGCACCAGCGTCGGCGTGAGGTAGCTGAAAACGCAGAACATGCCGGCGAAACCAATCGCGCCGATGCCCAGCGCCAGCCACACCGGCTTGCGATTGAAGTCGCGCAGTTCGCGCAGCGCATCGGGGCGCGGCGCATGCATGCCCGGCGGCAGCACGCGCATGGTCATCGCAACCGTCGCCAACGCGATCACCGACACCACCGCGAACGACCAGCGCCAGCCGAAGTTCTGTCCGAGCCAGGTCGCCAGCGGATTGCCGACCAGCAGCGAGATCGACAGGCCCAGCATCACCCGACCCACCGCCGCGCCGCGCTGTTCGGGCGGGCTGATGCGCGCGGCGACCAGTGCGGCGATGCCGAAGTACGCGCCGTGCGGCAAACCGGCGACGAAGCGCGCCAGCATCAGCGAGTGATAGCCCGGTGCGAGTGCGCTGGCGACATTGCCCAGCGCGTAGAACCCCATCAGCGCCAGCAGCAGGGTCCGGCGCGGCAGCTTCGCGCCGAGGATCGCGAGCAGCGGCGCGCCGACCACCACGCCCAGCGCATAAGCACTGATGACGTGACCGACCTGCGGCTCGGTCACACCGAGCCCGCGCGCGATCTCGCTGATCAGCCCCATCACCACGAATTCGCTGGTGCCGATGGCGAAGCCACCCATCGCGAGGGCGAACAGGATCAGCGCGACCTGTCGGGGCGACAGGACCGGCGGCGCGACGGGCACGCCGAGATTGGGTGAGGCAGCCATAGGGACATTATGTTGCATTGCAGCATCTAACGCGACCCCGGCGCCGAGCCCGCCGCCATTGGCGTTCAGGGCGAAGCGGCGCGCTTTGGGATTCCTCTGATAGTTCGCCCGACCCGGCAAATCGAACCTGTGCGCCTGCCGCCTCCCCGCGAGGCGCACCTCGCATGCCCTGGACGACGTGCGGCCCCGAATCCCGCTGCGTCCGGCGCCCGCGAAGCCGGGCCGGCCGCACTCCCGGAGTCATCGCAATGGAAAACCCGCCGTCGCTCATCAGCGGCTACTACAACACCTCGGGCATGGGTCGCATCGCCGCGCTTCCGCCCGGTGTGGCCGGCTGGAGCTGGGGCGCACTGCTCCTCAACTGGGTGTGGGCGCTCGGCAACGGCGTGTGGATCGGGCTGCTGTGCCTGATCCCCGGCGTGAACCTCGTCGTCGCGGTGGTGCTGGCCGCAAAAGGCCGCGAATGGGCGTGGCGCAATCGGCGCTGGGACAGCCGTGACCAGTTCCTGCGCGCGCAGGCGCGATGGTCACGGTGCGGTGTGGTCGCCGCCGTCGTGTCCGCCGTCGCCCTCGCGGCGGCCATCGTCTGGTTCATCGTGCTGCGCCATCCCTGGCCGATCCTCGCCGCGCGCTAGAGTCGCGGCATGACGCCCGCGCTCGCCGCCTTGCTCGCCGACGCCATCCTCGTGCTGCACGTGGGCATCGTCGCCTTCGTGATTCTCGGCGCACTCGCCATCGCACTCGGCGGCGCGTTGCGCTGGGCGTGGGTGCACGGTTTCCGCTGGCGGCTCGCGCACGTGCTGTTGATGGTGTTCATCGCGTTGCAGGCGTGGCTGGGCGCGTTGTGCCCGCTGACCGTGTGGGAACAGGCGCTACGCCGCCGCGCGGGCGAATCGGTCTACGCGGAATCCTTCATCGAGCACTGGCTGTCGCGGCTGATCTTCTTCGACGCGCCGTGGTGGGCCTTCGTCGCCGCGTATACCGCCTTCGCCGCGTTCGTGCTGGTGCTTTGGTTCGTGGTGCCGCCGCGACGTCGCCCTTCGCGAAGGTGAATCCGCGACGCGCCGGAAGCGGCGCTATGCTCGGCGTGCATCGATCGCTCAACCGCACATGGTCCGCCCCAGGCTCCTGCTGCCCGTCGTCCTGTTCGGCTGCGCGCCGACGGGAATGCTGCACGCCAGCGATGCCGCCTTCATCCGCGCGCACTACGTCCACCTGGAAGACGCGAGCCTCGGCGACGATGCGCACATGGACGGGCGTGAGACCGGGTTGAGCCTGCAATCGCCGACATTCGATGTACTCGGCGGCCGCTTCGCCATCGGCGCGGATTACGTCTACACGCATTACGCCTACACCGACGTCGCCTCACGCGATCGCGACCTGCACCGCCTTGCCGTTCCGCTGCACTGGCACACGGGCGACACGACGGTCTTCCGCGCGACCCTCACGCCGACGGTCGCCACGTCGTCCAACGTGATGAAAGACCTGTTCAAGCGCGGCACCGGTGAGGACGTGAACCTCTACGGCGAAGCCGTCGCCGAACGCATCCCCGACACCGGCTGGGGCTGGCGCGCCGGCGCGGGCTACGACGACCGCTTCGGCGACCCGCAGGCGTATCCGGTGCTGATGGCACTGCATCGCGGCGAACGCACGTCGCTGCAACTGGGCTGGCCGCACACGCGTTTCGACTGGCGCACGCACGAGCGCGTGTGGCTCGGCGTCAATGTCGAACCCGCCGGCGGGCAATGGCATGTCGTCAGCGACGAACGCGATGGCGCCGAATTCGACTACACCGTCGAAGCGTGGCGCGCCGCGCTCACCGCGCATTGGGCGTTCGCCGAAGGTTGGTCGATCGGCGCACAGCTCGGCAGCGAGTTCGATCGACACCACGATTTCGAGGACGACCTCGGCACGCGTCTCGACGTCGATGCGGGCTCGACTGGGTTCGCGGAACTGCTGGTGCGTTACCGCTTCGGTGCGGACGACGAAGGACCGTGACCGCGCTGGTGCGGCCCAGCGCGCTCTGACACACTGCGGCGAACGGGGACGGGACGGGGATCGCATGCGGCGATATCGGACGCTGGCGTTGGCCATCGGATGTGCCATGTGCTTCGGAATGAGCGGCGTGGCAGGCGCGGAGGAAACGACGGCCGCCACGGCCGAGGAAACACCGAACCCGCAACAGCAACGTCTTCGCGACGAGCTCGACGACGCGTACGAACTGATGGCGGCCGACAAGCACGCCGAAGCGGCCCGACGGCTGTCGAAGCTGATCGATGCACCACTGTTCGCATCGTTGCCGCCGCGCGAGCAGGCCGTCGCATTGACCACCGCCGGCGACCTGGTACTGGCGGACGACGTCGACCGCGCGCTCGATCTCTACCGCCGCGCCGTGCGTGCCGACGATTCGCAGCCCGGCAGCTGGTATCGACTGACGACGGTGGAACTGGACACCGGTCATCCCGAAGCCGCTGCCGCCGCCTTCACCGAGATCGTCGAACGCTGGCCGCAACTGCTGGCGAAGACGCCGGACCGCCTGCTCGACGCGCTGGTGTGGCGGCCGAAATGGTCGTCGCCCGAGCGCATCGCCCTGTTGCAGGCGTTGTTCGACGCGAACTGGTCGAGCAAGGTGGGCTCCGACGACGACGCGTGGTTCGCACTTGCCCTCGCGCGCGCCGAACAGAAGGACCTCGTGCGCGCCGCGTCGGCGATCCGCCGCATCAAGTCCGCGAAGCTGCTGATCGGCCTGCTCAGCGACAAGCGCTTCGACTCGGTCGTGCAGGGCGGAACGTGGACCTTCGACCCGGGCAACGCCGCGCGCCGTGAAGTCGAGGCGCTGCGCCAACAGATGCAGCTGTCGCCCGACGACATGGAAGTCCGCGTGCACCTGACCCGCGCACTGTTGCTGACCGGCGAGCACGAGGCGTTGCTCAAGCTGGTCGACGACACGCAGGCGGAGATTGCATCCGCGCCGGCCGATGCACCCGCTCTCAGCGGCGCTGACGAAGCGATCTGGCTGATGAACAGCCGCTCCACCGCGCTGCTGCGCATGGGGCGCACCGATGAGGCGGTCGCCGAACTCACGCGCGCCGCGTCGATGCCCTATCGCGGCCAGCCGAACGTCAACCAGGCGCTCAACCTCGGTGGGCTTTACTGCAGCCTGCAACGGCCCGACGACGCGTTGCGCGCGATCGCAACGGTCAAGGACAACATGAGCCCCTTCGGGCAGACCGTCCGCAACTTCGTGACGCACTGCGCGGCGGTGCAGACGGGCAACAAGCGCGTCGCGACGAAGGCGCTGGCCTACCTGCGCACCCATCGCAGCGAGAACCCGGAAGCTTTCCTGCGGGCCCTGCTGCGCGATGGCCGGATCGACGAAGCCGCGAGCCAGGTCCGCGACATGCTGGCGTCGCCGGAAAGCCGCACCAGCGTACTGATGTGGGTGCAGCAGGGCCTGAGTCCGCCGCAGCTGCCGGGCGATGCGGTAACAGCCTCCGGCCGCGCCACCCTCCTCGCCCGCGACGACGTGCGCACGGCGATCGACCAGGTGGGCCGCGTCGAGCAGTGGGATCTGTATCTGGAGTGATCGCGTCGCGCGGCCGGGACCTGTCCCACTTGCTGGGCGGCATCCGTTACCCTCTCCGCCAGCCGAACGGGGGAACGGCCATGCGGAAGTGGATCATCGCGGCGCTTGCGCTTGCCTGCGGCGGCAACGCCGGGGCGCACGGCGGCGGGCTCAACAAGGACGGTTGCCATAACGACCGCAAGAACGGCGGCTACCACTGCCACCGTTCGCCATCGGCCGCGCCCGCCAACGACTACGCGCCCCGCGTCGTCTCGCCGTACGCCCAGGGCCTGCAACCCAGCGGGCCGTCGGGCACCTCCTTCCGCAACTGCACCCACGCTCGCGCCGCCGGGGCCGCACCGGTCCGCCGGGGCGACCCGGGCTACGGGCCGCACCTGGATCGGGATGGGGATGGCGTGGGGTGTGAGTAGGGACGCGCACTTGCCGCCTCACCCGCTGGGGCTGGCCGAACTTCTGACGCGGCAGTGGGAGAAAGGCTGACGCTCAGCCCCGACCTAGGTACGCTGGACGCAAGGGGGACATGGCATGGCGTTCTGGTGGGTTAACCACAAGCAGACCCGAGAGCAGGAAGTCCAAGGCGGCTATATGTGGTCGCCCTTGCGCAATGCTGACGGCAAGTTCAATCAGACGTACGAGAACATGCGACTCGTGCGTCCGGGCGACATCGTCTTCTCCTACGCGGACGGTTTCATCGGCGACATTGGGCACGTCAGCGAAGCCGCGTCGATCAGCCCAAAGCCGACCGAGTTTGGGAACGTCGGCAGCTACTGGTCGAATGAGGGATGGCTGGTCAGCGTCTACTTCAATCCAGCGCCGATTCCGCTTCGTCCTAAGACGCGCATGGACGTCATTGGGCCGCGCTTGCCCGCCAAGTACTCGCCGATCCAGCCCAACGGGGACGGCAACCAAGGTTGCTACTTGGCCGCCATCTCGGACGCACTGGGCAACCTGCTACTCGGCATGCTGGGCGTCGAGTCGCCAGAGGCGTTCACCGCGAAGCACTTTATCAAGGAGCCCGAAATCGGCTCCGAGGTGCTGCACGATCTTCATGCCATCGAAGGTGACACCAGCCTGTCGGAAACGCAGCGGCTGCAGCTTTCAAAGGCGCGAATCGGACAAGGCTTGTTCCGCAAGCGCGTCATGCTGGTGGACCCTCACTGCCGGGTGACGGGTGTGACCGCGCCTCACCTGCTGATCGCCAGCCACATCAAGCCTTGGCGTTACTCGACCAACGCCGAGCGCATTGATGGCTTCAACGGCATCATGCTTTCGCCGCACGTCGATGCGCTGTTCGACGACCACCTCATTTCGTTCGAGGACGAGGGGCGCATGCTGCTGCACCCCTCACTTCCCGCGGACGTACTTGAGCGTTGGTCCATCCCTCGCGTCTTGCAGGTCGGCAAGTTCCAGAAGGAACAAGCCGTTTACCTGGACCATCACCGAAAGTTGTTCTCGGCGAAGTAGCGCGGAGGCCTAGTTGGACGTCGGGCTCAACGTGCCTATCACGTTGTCCAGATCAACGGCGATGCGGTCGAACAGATCGGCCAGCGCCATCGAGTTGACCAGGATCTCGTCCGGCGTGTCGCTACACGGATCGACCATCTGCGCGTACAGACGCAACTGATCGCGCGCCTGCTTGAGGGAGCCATGCGCCTGGAGGGGTAACAGGTAGGCGCGGGGCGCGTCGGGGGAGAAGCAAACGTCCTTTTGCATTGCGGTATCTCCAACAGATCCATCCGGCTTGCGCCGCGGAATGCGGACGCAAGGTGTCGGGAGGTTCGAAACCGAAGCTAGCCGGTCGGGCGTATTTCCTCTTGCGAGGTGTTGTATTTCGCCGCCCTCCCGACGCGGAGCTTCTTGCGCCGGAACGCCCAGATGTCGGGCATAAAAAACCCACCGGAATAACGGAGGTGGGTTCCGCTAGCTTTCGGAGATTCGACGCTCCTTGGTCATCGAGATTGCGTGCGAGCACCGATCCCTTCAACGCGAAGAAGTAGCAGCCGCAGGGAGGCTTGAACGTGCGAAACCCATCGCCCCAAGCCGCACACTCGTCGAGATGGCAGGGTCAGCGAACGTCATCAATACCGTTTGCCCCGCCGCTTATGTTTGCCACCACCGCCTCCGGTGCATCCAACTGCACCTCGTGCGAAGCCTCCGGCACATCGATGCGTCGGCCTTTGCTTGAAGATGCGATAAGCCGCGTCTGTGTCTGCTCGCGCGCATCCTGCATCACCTTCCGCACGTCATCCGGTACGCCCGGCGTTTGGAAGCCGGCGGCGATGACGGTGACGGGGATGTCGCCATGCGATTCGTCTACCGGTACGGGGTTGGCGAAGATCGCGGTGTTGGCGTCGAGTTCGGAACGCAGGGTGCGCCAGTAGGCGGGCTTGAGTTTGTTGGCACGGACCGTGGCGGCGACGGCGGCGCTCTGCCACGGTGGCGGTGCACGCAAGCAGGACGCGAGCGGGCCTTCGGCTTTGTCGAGGGTGCCGGCTTCGGCGGCTTTCAGGCAGGCATCGAGGAAGGCGTTGCGTTGCATGCGCCCGGCTTCGCCCTGGCGTTTCCAGGCTTCGGGCAGCAAGGCGTCGGCGCCTTGCTCGGGTGGATCGACCAGCACGAGCGCTGCGACCTTCTTCGGATGCAGTTGCGCGTAGCGGCGCACGATGTTGCTGCCGAGCGAGTGGCCGACGAGCACAAGCGGCGTCTTCAACTTGGCGGTGTCGATCAACGTGCTGAGGTCGGCGACATCGGCGTCGAGGTTGCGCGGCATCGGGCCTTCGTCGCTGAAGCCGTAGCCGGCGCGATCATAGGAACAAACGCGCGATGTCTGCGAAAGCAGCGACTGCACGCGAAACCAGGTCGTGGCGTCGGCATTGGCGCCGGCTTCGAGCAGGACAGTCCGCGGGCCGTTGCCGGTGCAACGCAGGTTGAGTGAGCGGCCGGGTGCGATGGCGATGCGCTGGGCCGGCTTGGCGTAGTCATCGGGTGTCTGTTGCGGTGCGTCCGGCGCGGCATGGACGGTTGCGTGCATCGCGGCAAGTGCGACGAGGGTGGACAGCGTGATCGACTTCATCCAGCGCTCCGTGCGTGAGGAAGGGATGTGGCGTTGTGATGGGAACCCCGGCGGCAAGGGTAGCGGGGGTCGCGGCGTCGATTGCTTGGTTTTCGTTAGGCGACCGCCAACGAAAAAGGGCGACCTTTCGGTCGCCCCTCTCCCCGGTTGCTTTCGGCAACCGACCCTCTCAGCTCTGCACTCCCTGCGGTCGCCACGAGGGGAGAGGGTGTTCATCGCAATGTGATCAAACCCCCAGAGGATTCGGCTTCTCCCCGTCGATCTTGTACTGCTTGATCGCGCGGGCGACGTCCTTGCCGGTCATTTTGCCTTCGGCTGCAAGCGCAGCGATGGCGGCGTGGGCGATGTAGTGGCGGTCCACTTCGAAATGACGGCGCAGGTTGGCGCGGGTGTCGCTTCGGCCGAAGCCGTCGGTGCCCAGCACCGTGTACTTCATCGGCACGAACTCGCGGATCTGGTTGGAGTACGCGCGCACGTAATCCGTCGCGGCGATGGCGGGACCCTGGCGGCCTTCCAGCAGCGTGGTGACGTACGGCTTGCGCTGCGTGCCTTCCGGGTTCATGCGGTTGGTGCGGATGGCGTCTTCGCCGTCGCGGGCCAGTTCGGTGAAGCTGGGGCAGGACCAGATGTCGGCGGTGACGCCGAAGTCCTTGTCCAGCAGCTCGGCCGCGGCGATGGCTTCGCGCAGGATGGTGCCGCTGCCCATGAGCTGCACGCGCAGTTCGCCCTTCTTCGGCTTACCGGCGTCCTTCAGCAGGTACATGCCCTTGATGATGCCGTCGGCCGCGCCTTCCGGCATGTCCGGGTGGGCGTAGTTCTCGTTCATCAGGGTGAGGTAGTAGTACTCGTCCTGCTGCTCGGTGAGCATGCGCTGCATGCCGTGCTGCAGGATCACCGCGACTTCGAAGCCGAAGGTCGGGTCGTAGCTGCGGCAGTTCGGGATGGCGCTGGCCAACAGGTGGCTGTGACCGTCTTCGTGCTGCAGGCCTTCGCCGTTGAGCGTGGTGCGGCCCGCGGTGGCGCCCAGCAGGAAGCCGCGCGCGCGCATGTCCGCCGCCTGCCACGCGCTGTCGCCGATGCGCTGGAAGCCGAACATCGAGTAGTAGATGTAGAACGGCAGCATCTGCAGATCGTTGGTGCTGTAGCTCGTCGCTGCCGCCATCCAGCTGGTGAACGCACCGGCTTCGGTGATGCCTTCTTCCAGCACCTGGCCCGCCGCGTCTTCGCGGTAGTACATGAGCTGGTCGCGATCCACCGGCTTGTACTTCTGGCCGTGCGGGGCGTAGATGCCGATCTGGCGGAACAGGCCTTCCATGCCGAAGGTGCGCGCCTCATCCGCGACGATCGGCACGCAGCGCGGGCCGACCTGCTTGTCGCGCAGGACGATGTTGAGCGCCTGCACGAACGACATCGTGGTGCTGATCTCGCGCTCGCCGGTGCTCTTGAGCAGGCGGTCGAAGGCGTCGAGCTTGGGCACTTCCAGCGACTGGCTGCTCTTGCGGCGACGCTGCGGCAGGAAGCCGCCCAGCGACTTGCGGCGCTCGATCATGTATTCCACTTCCGGCGACTTCTCGCCCGGGTGGAAGAACGGCACCTTGCCGTCGGCCAGCTGCGCGTCGGTCACCGGGATGTTGAAGCGGTCGCGGAACAGGCGCACGGCTTCGTCGTCGAGCTTCTTGGTCTGGTGGGTCGGGTTGAGCGACTCACCGGCCGCGCCCATGCCGTAGCCCTTGACCGTCTTGGCCAGGATCACGGTGGGCATGCCCTTGGTGTTCACCGCTTCGTGGTACGCGGCGTAGACCTTGTGCGGGTCGTGGCCACCGCGGTTGAGGCGCCAGATGTCGTCGTCGGACAGGTTGGCGACGAGCTGCGCGGTTTCCGGATACTTGTTGAAGAAGTTCTCGCGCGTGTACTTGCCGCCGAACGCCTTGCAGTTCTGGTATTCGCCGTCGACGGTTTCCATCATCAGCTGGCGCAGCTTGCCGGCGGTGTCGCGCGCCAGCAACGGATCCCAGTAGCTGCCCCAGACGGTCTTGATGACGTTCCAGCCGGCGCCGCGGAACTGGCCTTCCAGTTCCTGGATGATCTTGCCGTTGCCGCGCACCGGGCCGTCCAGGCGCTGCAGGTTGCAGTTGATGACGAAGACCAGGTTGTCCAGGCCTTCGCGGCCGGCGACCGAGATGGCGCCGAGCGATTCGGGTTCGTCCGTCTCACCGTCGCCGAGGAACGCCCACACCTTGCGGTCGGACTTGGGCAGCAGGCCGCGGCCTTCCAGGTATTTCCAGTTGCGCGCCTGGTAGATGGCGGCCAGCGGGCCCAGGCCCATCGACACGGTCGGGACCTGCCAGTAGTCCGGCATCAGCCACGGATGCGGGTACGAGCTGATGCCGCGGCCGTCGACTTCCATGCGGAAGTTGTCGAGCTGCGATTCGCTGATGCGGCCTTCCAGGAACGAGCGCGCGTAGATGCCCGGCGAGCTGTGGCCCTGCACGCCGATGACGTCGCCCGGGTGGTCGCCGTCCGGACCGCGCCAGAAGTGGTTGAAGCCGACGTCGTAGAGCGTCGCGGCGGACGCGAACGAGGCGATGTGGCCGCCGAGGTCGCCCGGCTTGCGGTTCGCGCGCACGACCATCGCCAGCGCGTTCCAGCGGATGATCGAACGGATTCGCCATTCCATCGCGTGGTCGCCGGGGCTCTTGGCCTCCAGGTGCGCGGGAATGGTGTTGATGTATTCGGTGGTCGGCGAGAACGGCAGGTGTGCGCCGGCGCGACGGGTGACTTCGACCATGCCTTCGAGCAGCTGGTGCGCGCGTTCGGCACCGTCGCGCTCGATGACGGCCTGGACGGACTCGATCCACTCGCGGGTCTCGGTCGGATCCGGGTCGTTCTGGAGCAGGTCGTTGATGACAGCGTGGAGAGACGTCATGCGTATCGCGGCCCCTATGGCCGCGCCTCGTGTGGGGCGGGGTTAGAGCATCGATTCTAACAGGGCTGTCCGGCCCGCCGGGCCGCATGCGGTGGGCTTCAGCGTTGCGACGAAAGGCGGATTGCGGGCGCGGTTTCCCTACGCTGGCGGATGGCTGGTGGTGCTTCTCCCTCTCCCCTTGCGGCGACCGCAGGGAGTGCAGAGCTGAGAGGGACAGGCCGCGCAGCCCAGGGAGGGGTGCGTGCGACAAGCGCCCCCTCTTCCGCCCTTCGGGCACCTTCTCCCGCGAGGGGAGAAGGAAAAGCAAAGGCGTGGCACGTACCCCCTCTTCCACCTTTTCCCGCCAGAGCAGAAGGACAAAGCAGAGGCCTGACGCTTCGCGTTTCCCTCTCCCCTTGCGGCGACCGCAGGGAGTGCAGAGCTGAGAGGGACAGGCCGCCGAAGGCGGCCAGGGAGAGGGGTTCAGCGGCCCGGCGGCGGCAGCGGCGCGCCCAGCACCTGGCGCTGGAACGTAATCATCTCTTCGCGGGTCACGCGCTCGTCATGGTTCGCGTCCATGTGCTCGAACAGAGCGCGCGCGCCGGCCGCGTGCTCGGCGGCGGTGACCACGCCGTCGCCGTCCAGGTCCATCGGCAGCGGGTCGGGACGCAGCTCCTGCGGGCCGGGCGGCGGCATCGCCGGCGCCGGCGGTGTTGCCGCAACGGGCGGCGCGGGCGTGGTGGGCGTGGTCTGCGCCCAGATCGTGATGGGGACGGCGACAATGGCCAGGACAAGCACGGCACGGATTGCGACTTTCATGACCCCACCTCATCAGAAAGACTTCGGCCGACACCCTATCGGGGCGGCTGCCTGCAAACCTTCACGTGGCGTGGAGGCCCGACCGGCCGCATCCGTGCTGGCGCTTGCGGTGACGCTGGCCTGTGCGACGCCCGCCCGGGCGCAGGACGCGGCGACCACGCTGGACACGGTGGAAGTGCTCGGCGCACGCCAGCCGCTCACCCGTTTCCCCGGTTCCGTCAGCGTGATCGACGGCGACGCGCTGCGTGCGGGACAGCGACAGGTATCGCTGGCGGAGTCGCTGGTGCGCGCGCCCGGCGTGACCGTGCTCGATCGCCAGAACTACGCGCAGGACCTGCAGGTGCAGAGCCGCGGCTTCGGCGCGCGCTCCACCTTCGGCATTCGCGGAATCAAGTTGATCGTCGATGGCGTGCCATCGTCCGCACTCGACGGCCAGGGCCAGGCGGCGAGTTTCCCGCTGAGCGCGCTCGACCGCATCCAGGTGCTGCGCGGGCCGCTCGCGTTGCAGTACGGCAACGCGGCCGGTGGTGCGATCGTCGGTGAGACCGCGCTCGATGGCGAACACGCGATCGAGGCAAACGGCTGGATCGGTTCCCGCGCCAGCGCGCGCCTCGCCGCCGGCATCGAAGGCGCGAACGCGAGCGACACATGGCGATGGCGCGCGCTCGGCAGCGCGTTCACCACCGGCGGCGAGCGCCCGCACAGTTCGGCGCAGCGCGCGCAGCTCGATGCGGTGGCGCAGTGGTCGCCGGACGCGGATTCGCGTCTGCGCCTTGTCGGCGGCGGATTGAGCCAGCCGTACACCGACGACCCGCTCGGCCTCACGCGCGCGCAGTGGCAGCGCGATCCGCACGGGACCGATCCGGTCGCGGAGCAGTTCGACACGCGCAAGAAGATCGACAACGCGCAGCTCGGCGCACGCTGGGAAGACGCGTACGCGCCGGGTCGCGAGTACTGGATCGGCGGTTATGCCGTCGCGCGCGACGTGGTGCAGTTCCTCGCGATTCCCGTCGTCGCGCAGCGCGCGCCGAGCAGCGCGGGCGGCGTGATCGACCTCGGCCGTCGTTCGACGGGCGTCGATGCGGGCCATCGCTGGAGCGGCGATGCCGGCGCAATGACGCTCGGCGTCGAGAGCGGATGGCTCGACGAACAGCGTCGCGGTTACGAGAACTTCGTCGGCGATCAGCTCGGTGTGCGCGGCCGCCTGCGTCGCGACGAGGACAACCGCATCCGCAGCAACGAGGCGTTCGCGCTGGGAGAATGGCGCATCGCGCCGCAATGGACCGCGCTGGGCGCGGTGCGGCACGCACGACTCGATTTCTCCTCCGACGATCATTACATCGCGCCCGGCAACGGCGACGACAGCGGCGATCTCGATTACAGCGAGACGGCCACCGCGCTGGGCGTGTCGCGCGGCTTCACGCACGGCGAGGTGTACGCGAGCCTCGGCCGCGGCTTCGAAACGCCGACGGTGACGGAACTCGCGTACCGCCCCGACGGTGGCGCCGGATTCAACACGGCGCTGCAACCGGCGCATTTCGACAGCGCGGAGCTCGGTGCGCGCTGGCGTTTCGACGCGCACAACGCGAGCCTCGCGATCTACCGCATCGACGGCGAAGACGAGATCGTGCCTGCCGACAACCGCGGCGGCCGCGCAAGTTTCGCCAACGCCGGCCGCACTCGACGCGAGGGCATCGAGGCGGGCTTCGATGGCCGCCTGCATCCGCAGTGGTCGTACGCGCTCACCTTCAACTGGCTGCGCGCGCGTTTCACCGAAGCGTTCCGCTATCGCGTGCTGAGCGGCGGCGTCGAACAGCTGCAGGTGGTGGACGCAGGCAATCGCATTCCCGGCATTCCGCGCGCGGACGGCTACGCGGAACTGGCCTGGAACTCGCGTGATGCGCGCACCGTCGCCGCACTGGAGATGCGCGCCAGCGACGGTATGCCCACCGACGACCGCAACACCGATGCCACGCCCGGTTACGCGACGTTCGCACTGCGCCTGCAGTGGCGTGCGGCGAACACCGGCTGGCATGCGTTCGCGCGCGCGGACAACCTGTTCGACCGCGACTACGTCGGCTCGGTGATCGTCAACGAAGGCAACGCACGCTACTTCGAACCGGGCCTTGGCCGCGGCTTCACGCTCGGACTCGGCTGGGACGGATGAAACCCGTCAGCCGACGGGTTTGGGTTCCGGGAATTTCCAGCTGCCGTCGAGGATCGCCGCCTTCGGACGATACAGGCGCACGGTGTAGTTCCAGCCCGGCACGATCGGCAGGCAGTTGGCGATCTTGCCATCGCAGCCGCCGAACTGGATCCGCACCGAACCGTCGGCTTCCTTCTTCGCGGTGAGGTTGTTGATGGTGTAGGCGTTGTACGCGTTCTGCTCGTAATAGCCCTGCGCGTTGTAGACGCTGACCGACCAGAACGCCTCGACCGGCACGTCCCTCACGTCCAGCGTGTAGACCGTCTTGCCGTCGTTTCCGGTCGGCGTGATGTTGAGGTAGACCGCGTCCTTGTCGGGATTGCCGCCCCATGCCGCGCCGGCGCCGATCAGGCGGCGCACTGGATCGACCTGCTCCTTGGAACCGAAGGCGTGCCGGAAATCGGGCAAGGTCGAACCCAACGCGAGGAGCGCGTCGCGCACCTTCTTCTGACTGACCGCATCCCACTTCGGCGCCTCGAACGACCCCGGCCCGCCTGGCTGGCTCACGGTGATCGCATCCTGCAGCGCATGCACGGCCTCGACATCCTTCGGATCGCCGGGATCGACCAGCGTGCGGATGCCGGCCACGACGTAGCGAGTGCCCACCTTCTTCCTGTCGACGGTGTGCGGACCGGCGCCGTACTCGGTCCACGCGTATTGATCCTGGTTGATGAACTGGAGCGACTGGAAGCGCCCCTTGGCATCAGGCAGCGTGATCGTCGCGGGACCGGCGTCCAGGTCGAACACCGCCGAGCTGTACAGCGTGTCGCGGTTGAGGCGGATGACGGTCTGTTTGTCGAGCGGCGCCGGTTCGCGCCGGTGCAGCAGCTTGCCCAGCCCACCAGCGTCCTTGACCATCGAGCCGATGTAGCTGTCGGACTCGGCACGCACGAAGTTGTCGACCGTGACCGGAATCGCGCCCGGCACCGGTGCAGGCGTCGCAGCGGGCTCCGGCGGTGTGGCCGCGGGTGTCGGCACGGGTGCCGGTTGCGCGGCATCGCCCGTGGGTTGAGGTGCATCGCGCGGCCCGCATGCAGTGGAAACGAGGGCCAGGACCACTGCACTCGCGGCGAGACGCATACGCATGGCGACGCTCCTTGTACGGACCACCACGGCGGCGGCCGTTCGGGCCAGCAGTCAACTCCGGCGCTTGCCAAGGGCGCGTGAAGGATGGTGATGGCGGTCGCGCCTACATTGTGCGGACGCCCCGACCGGTCGAGGCACGGGCCCGACGATGTCCACCGAACTGCAGCTGGTCCTGTTCCTGCTGGCGGGCGCGATCGTGATGTTCTCGCTGGGACGGCCGCGCACGGACGTGGTCGCGCTGATGATGATGGCGGTGCTGCCGTTCACCGGCGCGATCGACATCGGCGATGCGATCGCCGGGTTCTCCGATCCGAACATCGTGCTGATCGCGTTGCTGTTCGTGATCGGCGAAGGGCTGGTGCGCACCGGCGTCGCGCAGCGGCTGGGCGAACTCATCGTCCGCCATGCCGGAGACAGCGAAACGCGGCTGATCGTCGCACTGATGACGGTAGTGGCGATCGTCGGATCGGTGATGAGTTCCACCGGCGTGATCGCGATCTTCATCCCGGTGGTGCTGCGCATCTGCCGCAGCAGCGGGATCGCGCCGGGACGATTGATGATGCCGCTCAGCGCGGCGGCGCTGGTGAGCGGCATGATGACGCTCGTCGCGACCGCGCCCAACCTCGTCGTCAATGCCGAACTGATCCGCGACGCGCACCAGGGCTTCCAGTTCTTCGACTTCACGCCGTTCGGCGTGATCGTGCTGATCGTCGCCATCGGCTACATGCTGATCGCGCGGCGTTGGCTCGCGACCGGTGCGACGACGCACGGCCCCTCCAGCCAGCCGCGTCTTGCCGACTGGATCCACGACTACGCCCTCGCCGCGCGCGCGTACCGGGTGCGCGTGCGCGAGGATTCGCCGCTGGTCGGGCGTGCGGCTTCGGAACTGGAAGACGACGAGCTCAAGGGTCTGCTGGTTCTGGCGGTGGAACAGCCGGGACGGTTCGGGCGCACGCTGCTGTCCTCGCCGATGGGCGCGCGGGTGAGCGCGGGCGATGCATTGCTGCTCGACATCCAGGATCCGCGCGTGGACTCGGTGATGCTGTTCCGTGGCCTGCGGGTGGAACCGTTGCCGCTGTCGGGCAGCTATTTTTCCGGATACACCAACGACATCGGCATGGCGGAGATGATGATCCCCGCGAATTCGCCGCTGGTCGGCGCGACCGCGCGGCAGGCACGGCTGCGTGCGCGCCATGAGCTGGCGGTGATCGGCCTCAAGCACGGACGCAACGCGGAAGTGCGCAACGTCGGCGACGAGCGCTTCGAGATCGGCGACACGCTACTGGTCGCCGGACCGTGGGCGGTGATCCGCGCGCTTGGATCGGGTCCGAGCCGATTGATCCTGCTCGGGCTTCCGGCGGAGTTCGACGACGTCGCACCGGCCGCGGCGCGCGCGCCGTTCGCGCTGCTGATCCTGCTGGCGACCATCGCGATGATGGTGACCGGCATCGTGCCCAACGTGCACGCGGCACTGATCGGTTGCCTGCTGATGGGCGCGTTCGGCTGCGTCGACCTGCGCAGTGCGTATCGCGCGATTCACTGGCCGAGCCTGGTACTGATCGTCGGCGTGCTGCCGTTCTCGATCGCGCTGCAGCGCACGGGCGGCGTCGACCTTGCGGCTTCCGTGCTGCTCGGCGCCGTCGGCGAGGCCAGTCCGCGCGTGGTGCTCGCAGCGCTGTTCTTCGTCACCGCCGTGCTGGGGATGTTCATCTCCAACACCGCCGTCGCAGTGCTGATGGCGCCCGTCGCGCTGGCGTTGGCCGACCACATGGGCGCATCGCCGCAGGCGTTCGCGATGACCGTTGCGCTGGCCGCATCGACCGCGTTCATGACGCCGGTGTCGTCGCCGGTGAACGCACTCGTCGTCGGTCCCGGCGGCTATCGCTTCATCGATTTCATCCGCATCGGCACACCGCTCGCGGTGCTCGTCATGGTGGTGACGGTCGCACTGGTGCCGCTGTTCTTTGGCTTCTAGAAACGGACCCCGGGTGCGCTGCGCTTACCCGGGCTACGGCGACCTTTTGCCCTTGCTCGTCATTCCCGCGAAGGCGGGAATCCAACTGTCCGATGCGTCAGGTCTGGCTGGAGCGTGATGCGCGCAAGCGTGGATCCCCACCTTCGCGGGGATGGCGAGCAAAACTGTCAGCGCGAACGCGATTTCGCGATACGACCTTACTTATCGCCTACAGGAATGGTGGGCGGATGCACGATGGGGCTCGCCTGGAATTGCTTGCGCGCCTGCTGGCGGGCTTCGGCAGTTGCGGCGGCATCCTGCGCGGAAGGCGCGGCCGACGACACGCTCGCCGTGCGCGACATGTCGGTGGCGCAGGCGGTGAGGACGAGCAACAGCAGCAGGGCCGGGATCGTTCGCAGCTTCATGGCCAACCTCCTTGTGGAAAGCGCTGGCCGGAGCATAAGCCGTCGCCGGCGGGAAACGGGCGTTCCCGGCCGTCGATCCGACGGGAGGTCGTGGCCGTGCGGCGCGGTCGCCGCACGGCCTGCTGGCCTTACGGCGTATGCGCCAGCGACGCGCGGATCTGCGCGTCGACGGCCGCGATCGCGGTCATGTTGACCACGCGACGCGGGGTGGAAGCCGGCGTCAGGATGTGCGCCGGCTTGTCCAGGCCCATCAGGATCGGGCCGATCGCCACGCCCTCGGTCATCACCCGCACCATGTTGTAGGTGATGTTGGCGGCGTCGAGGTTGGGCATCACGAAGAGGTTGGCGCGACCCTTGAGCAGCGTGTTCGGGAAGATGCGGTGGCGCAGCTCCTCGTCCCACGCGGTGTCGGCCTGCATTTCGCCGTCGACTTCCAGCTTCGGATAACGCTGCTTGATCAGCTGGAACACCTTGCGCATCTTCGCCGCCGACGCGTTGTCGTGGCTGCCGAAGTTGCTGTGCGAGAGCAGCGCGACCTTGGGCTCGATGCCGAACAGCTTCAGGCGGAACGAGGCCTGCAGCGTCGCCTCGGCGATCTGTTCGGCGGTGGGCTCGCACTGCACGTGCGTGTCGAGGAAGAACCACACGCCCTGGTCGTTGATGACGCCGGTCATCGCCGCGGTGCCGGTGACGCCGCGGTCGAAGTCGAACACGCTGCGCAGGTAGCCCAGCTTCTTGTGGAAGCGGCCGACCAGGCCGCAGATCATCGCGTCGGCTTCGCCGCGCTCGACCATCAGCGCGGCGATCAGCGTCGGACGCGAGCGCAGCAGGTTCTTCGCCGCGGCCGGCGACACGCCGCGACGTTCGGTCAGCGCGTGGTACTGCTGCCAGTAGTCGTTGAAGCGCGGATCGTCGTTGATGTTGGTGAGTTCGAAATCCACGCCCGCGCGCATGCGCAGGCCGAGGCGCTTGATGCGCGTGTCGATCACGTCCGGGCGGCCGATCAGGATCGGATCGGCGAGCTTCTCGTCGATCACGGTCTGCACGGCGCGCAGCACGGTCTCTTCCTCGCCCTCGGCATAGACCACGCGCTTGCGATCGCTGCGCGCGCGGTCGTAGACCGGCTTCATCACCAGGCCGGTGCGGTAGATGAACTGGCCGAGCTTTTCCTCGTAGACGACCATGTCCTCGATCGGGCGCTTCGCCACGCCCGACTCCATCGCCGCGCGCGCAACCGCCGGCGCGAGCTTGACCAGCAGGCGCGGATCGAACGGACGCGGGATCAGGTACTCGGCGCCGAACTCCGGCGCTTCACCGCCGTAGGCCGCGCCGAGGTCGGCCGATTCCTCGCGCGCGAGCTGTGCGATGGCGTGCACGCAGGCGAGCTTCATCGCTTCGTTGATGCCGGTCGCGCCGACGTCGAGCGCGCCACGGAAGATGTAGGGGAAGCACAGCGCGTTGTTGACCTGGTTCGGGTAGTCCGAACGGCCGGTCGCGATGATGCAGTCCGGGCGGACCTTCTTCGCGTCCTCCGGCAGGATCTCCGGATACGGATTGGCCAGCGCGAGGATGACCGGCTTGTCCGCCATCGTCGCGACCATCTCCGGCTTGAGGATGCCGCCGGCCGACAGGCCCAGGAAGATGTCCGCGCCGGCCACGATCTCGGCCAGCGAACGCGCGTTCGTATCGCGCGCGTAACGGGCCTTGTCCGGGTCCAGATGATCGCGGCCGGCGTAGATCACGCCGTCGCGGTCGAACGCGGTGATGTGTTCCTTCTTCACTCCCAGCGCGACCAGCATGTCGAGGCAGGCGATGCCCGCCGCGCCCGCGCCGGTGGTGGCCACCTTCACCGTGCCAATGTCCTTGCCGACCACCGCCAGTGCGTTGAGCACCGCGGCGCCGACGATGATCGCGGTGCCGTGCTGGTCGTCGTGGAAGACCGGGATCTTCATCCGCTCGCGCAGCTTGCGCTCGACGATGAAGCATTCCGGCGCCTTGATGTCCTCGAGGTTGATGCCGCCGAAGGTGGGCTCGAGGCTGGCGATGATGTCGACGAGCTTGTCCGGGTCGCGCTCGTCGATCTCGATGTCGAACACGTCGATGCCGGCGAACTTCTGGAACAGCACGCCCTTGCCTTCCATCACCGGCTTGCCGGCGAGCGGGCCGATGTCGCCCAGGCCGAGCACGGCGGTGCCGTTGCTGATGACCGCCACCAGGTTGCCGCGCGCGGTCAGCTCGCTGGCGCGGTTGGGGTCCTCCACGATCGCCTCGCAGGCGAAGGCCACGCCGGGCGAGTACGCCAGGGCGAGGTCGCGCTGGGTCACCATCGGCTTGGTCGCGGTGACCTTGATCTTGCCCGGAGGCGAGAGGCGGTGGTAATCGAGCGCGGCTTGCTTGAGCTCGTTGGCGGCGGACGGCGACTGTTCGGACATCAGGGCGGAAACCACGGACGGGCCGCCGATTCTAGCGGCTTCGAGTGAACGGCGAGGACGCAGGGGTATGGCGAAGCTGGGCCGCAGTGCCCGTTTTTCGCAAACCAGGACGAAGTAGCCCGGGTAAGCGAAGCGCACCCGGGGCTTGCTTCGAGTGAACGGCGAGGACGCAGGGGTATGGCGAAGCTGGGCCGCAGTGCCCGTTTTTCGCAAACCAGGACGAAGTAGCCCGGGTAAGCGAAGCGCACCCGGGGCTTGCCCTCGCTCGTGGTTTCCCGGGTGCGCTTCGCTTACCCGGGCTACGGGGCGGGTTCGCGCGGTCACAGATCCGGTACGTGGCCGTCGGCCACGATCCGGTCCAGGCGGATCCGGTTGGCGAACAGCGAGAACGCCAGCATCCCGGCCAGGCCGTTGGCGCGGGCGACCCACTGCGGCAGCCAGCGCGCGGGCTTGAGCACGCCGGCCGCGAACAGCGGCTCGAAGCGCTGCACGTCGGCCAGGGTCATCTTGCCGGCGAACAGCCAGCGGCACAGTTGCAGCTTCTGTTCGCGCAGGGCCCAGCGGAAGAAGGTGTGCACGCCGACCAGCCCGCGCAGGTAGACGGTGTCCTTGGTGAAAGCGTGGCCGCCGGTGGTCGGGACGCCGCGGAACACGCGCTGCGCCGAGGCGAAGCTGTCCTCCGGGGTCTGCCCGGCACCGAGGAAGTAGCGGAAGACCTCGATGAAATCCGCCCCGCCCAACGCCATCGCCACCGCCTCGATGCGCAGGCTGATGCGCTTCATGCGGCCGATGTCGATGGCGCCGGTGATCTGCTCGGCGAAGGTCGCCAGCCCTTCCTGCGTCGCGGTGATGCGCGGCGAGGACAGGGCCATGCTCGCCAGGACAGGCTGTTCGCGGCCGTTCAACGCGGTCAGCGAATGCACGAACGCCTCGTGCTGCAGCAGCTGGTGGCGGTCGTAGTCGCTGAACGCGGCGCCGTGGCGCAGGCGGATCCGGGTCGCGCCGGCCGCGGCCTTGGCGATCAGGTCCGGGTCCAGCACCACTTCGATCATGCGTCCGTCGAAGTAATCGTCCAGCTCACGCTGCAATTGCAGCTGCAGCGCGGTGGCCGAGATGGTGACGTGCTCGGCCGGCGCCATCAGCTCGTGGTCGAGTTCGTCGGCGATGGAAATGAAGTGCCGCGCGGCGTCGCGCGTGGTCGGGCCGTCGCCGGGCAGGCATTCGTCGGGACGACCGAACAGGATCACCGACTGCTCGCAGACCTCCGGCGTGCCCAAACGCTCGCACAGCGCGGCGGCGATCGACCAGCTGCGCGCGGATTCGATCAGGTACTGGCCGAGCGGATGCTGCGGATCGGCCTGCGCGGCGATGGCGTCGAGTTCGGCGCGCGTCGCGCTGTTGTCGAGCTTGGGATACTCCGGCTGCGGCAGCTTGACCACGCCGCGCGCGTAATCGGCGAGGAAATGCTGTTCCTGCCCCGCCGGCCAGCTCACCCGCGCGAGCAGGCGGATCTCGCGCGCCGCCTCGACCATGCGCGCATCGAGCGCGGCGTGATGGGCGATGTCGGGCGCGAGGTCGGTCATGTCGCTACTCCTTCTCCCCTCGCGGGAGAAGGTGGCGCGAAGCGCCGGATGAGGGGGCGATCCGCAGCGACGTACCGTTGCTGCGCCCCACCCCTCTCCCTGGCCGCCTGCGGCGGCCTGTCCCTCTCCCGCAAGGGGAGAGGGGAAGCGCATTGACGCTGGTCGTCGTTGCCATTGCTGCAGCTGTTGCTGTTGCGATTCCCTTCTCCCCTCGCGGGAGAAGGTGGCGCGAAGCGCCGGAAGAGGGGGCGACGTGCCCGACCGCCTCCGGCGATCTGTCCTCCCCCACGAGGGGGGAGGGAAAAACGCGCGGCACTTTGGCGTCAATGCTTTCCATACTTCTCGTCCAGGCGCTTGTTGAGCGCCTTGCCGAGCACCTTCTCTTCCGCCTTCTGCGCGCGGCGGTGGGCGAGGCGGTTCGCCGCGCCGGCCACTTCGTCGCTCAACTTCAGGTAGTTGGCGAAGCGCTGCGGATCGAGCTTTCCGCCTTCGATCGCCGCGCGCACGGCGCAGCCGGGCTCCTTGGCGTGCTTGCAGTCGCGGAAGCGGCACTGCTCGGCCAGGACCTCGATGTCGCTGAAGTTCTCGGCGACGTCTTCCTCGCCGGTCGGCTTGAGCTCGCGCATGCCGGGCGTGTCGATCAGGCAGGCGCCGGTCGGCAGCGGGATCAGCGCGCGGTGGGTGGTGGTATGGCGACCACGCGAGTCGTGCTCGCGCACCTCGCCGGTCTTCATCCTCTCGATGCCGAGCAGGGTGTTGGTCAGCGTGGACTTGCCGGCGCCGGAGCTGCCGATCAGCACCGCGGTGCGGCCCGGGCCGAGCCATTCGTCCAGCGTGGCCACGCTGTCCGGATCCTTGGCGTTGACCGCGCGCACGGCCACGCCCTGCGCGGCCAGCTCGACCAGCGCGGCCATCGCGCCATCGGCGTCGATCGCGGCGGTCTGGTCGGCCTTGGTCAGCACGATCACCGGCTCCACGCCGCCGCCGCGGACCAGCAGCAGGTAGCGCTCGATCCGGCGCGGGTTGAAGTCGGCGTCCAGCCCGCACACCACGAACACGGTGTCGACGTTGGCTGCGATCAGCTGCTGCTGGTAGTGCTCGCCGGCCGCGCCGCGCTTGATCGTAGTGCGACGCGGCAGGAGCGCCACGGCCTTGCGACCTTCGACCAGCAGCCAATCGCCCACGCCGGGGCGCTGGTCGATGCCCACAGTGCCCTTGCGGAAACCCGGCGGGCGCTGCCATTCGGGCAGCGATTCGACCCGGTAGGAATGCTCCGGACCGTCGGCGACGACGTAGCCGCTGCGGTGCTGTTCGACCACCCGCGCCGGACGGGCCTGCGGATGTGCGGCCATCAGCTCGCGCCAGATCGCGTCTTCGGGGTGCGCGCCGGAAGGCGCCGGCTCGTCCGCGCCCAGCGGCCAGCCGATCGCGCGGAGCGCGTCGAACGCGGAGATCAAGGGCGGAGGGCGGTCGAGGTCATGCCCGGATTCTAGTGCGGGCCGCCGCACATGGGGCGGTTCGCGTCCGCTCCCGATATCGGAACCGGTCGCGATGTTTCGAAGAAGATGCACGCCAGTGCGGCCATTTTCGCTGTTAACGGCCAAAGTTTCGGCTAGTCTGGGGTTCCATCCCCTACCTGTCCTGCTGCGATGTCCCTGCCTCCCGTGAAGACCCGCGAACGCCTCTCCGAAGTCCGTTACGAAATCCGCGGAGAACTGGCCCGGCGAGCTCGCGAGCTGGAGGCCCAGGGGCGCAGGCTGATCAAGCTCAACATCGGCAATCCGGGCGCATTCGGTTTCCGCGCGCCGGAGCACCTGCAGCGCGCGATCGCCGACCGCATCTCCGACACCGATCCGTACACCCACCAGCAGGGCCTGCCGGCGGCGCGCGAGGCCATTGCTGCGTTCCACAAGCAGCGCGGCACTCCGAACGCGAGTCCGGAACGCGTGTTCGTCGGCAACGGCGTGAGCGAGCTCATCGACCTGTCGCTGCGCGCGTTGCTGAATCCGGGCGACGAAGTGCTGCTGCCCTCGCCCGACTACCCGCTGTGGTCGGCGGCGACCATCCTCAACGACGGTCGCCCGGTCTATTACCGCTGCCTGCCGGAGAACGGCTTCCTGCCGGATCCGGACGAGATCGCTTCGCTGATCTCCAGCCGCACTCGCGCGATCGTCCTGATCAACCCGAACAATCCGACCGGCGCCGCGTATCCGCGCGAGCTGTTGGAGAAGATCGTCGCCATCGCCCAGCGCCACAAGCTGCTGCTGATGTGCGACGAGATCTACGACTCCATCCTGTACGGCGACGCGCAGTTCACGCCGATCGCACCGATCGCCGGCGACCTGCCGTGCCTGTCGTTCGGTGGCCTGAGCAAGGTGCATCGCGCCTGCGGCTGGCGCGTGGGCTGGGCGGTGCTGTCGGGCGACCCCGTCGCCAGCGGCAACCTGCATCACGCGATGGACCTGCTCGGCGCGCTGCGCCTGTGCGCCAACGTGCCGGGTCAGTTCGCGATCGAAGCGGCGCTGCACGGCGAGGACACCATCGCACCGCTGTGCGCGCCGGGCGGCCGCTTGTTCGAGGCACGCCGCGCGGTGATCGAATCGGTCGCGCAGAGCAGCCACCTGCAGCTGGTCGCGCCGGCTGGCGCGCTGTATGCGTTCCCGGCGGTGACGGGTGCGGCGGCGAACGGTTTCGACGACCACCGCTTCGCGCTGGAGCTGCTGGAAACCGAAGACGTGCTGGTGGTGCCGGGTTCGAGCTTCAACGTGCCCTACCGCAACCACTTCCGCGTCACCCTGCTGCCGCAGCCGGACGACCTGCGCGAGGTGTTCCGCCGCATCGAACGCCTGCTCGACCGCTACGCGCAGAGCGAAAGCGGCGCGCAGGCCGCCGTGGCCTGACCCGTGACGGCCGCGCCGGCTCCCGCGCTGTCGTACCTCGCCCTGGGCGACAGCTACACCATCGGCGAAGGCGTCGCGGAAAGCGGACGCTGGCCGGTGCAGCTCGCTGCCGCGTTGCGCGCGGAGGGGATTCCGCTCGCCGACCCGCGCATCATCGCCACCACCGGCTGGACCACCGACGAGCTCGCCTGGGGCATCGACGGCGCGGAACCGCTGGGCGAATGGGATTTCGTCACGCTGCTGATCGGCGTGAACAACCAGTACCGCGCCCGCAGCGCGGTCGATTACCGCGGCGAGTTCGACACGCTGCTGCAGCGCGCGATCGGTTTCGCGCGCGGCCGTGCGGATCGCGTGCTGGTGCTGTCGATTCCCGACTGGGGCGTGACCCCGTTCGTGAAGACCACGACGCAGCAGCCGGAGCAGATCGCGGTCGAGCTGGACGCGTACAACGCCGCTGCGCAGGTCGTGTGCGAGGCGCGCGGCGTGGCCTTCGTCGACATCACGCCGGTCTCTCGCGAACGCGGCGGCGAAGTGGAGATGCTCGCCGACGACGGTCTGCATCCGTCGGCCTCGATGTACACGCAGTGGACCGCGCTGGCCCTGCCCGTCGCGCGCGGACTGCTGGCGCCATGAGCACGCCCGCACCGCTCGCCACCGCGCCCTACCGGCTGGATCGTGCGACCGGCATCGCCCGCGCGTTCCTCGCGCCGGGTCGCTGGTACGTGCGCAACGACTACTACTACGCGTGCGCCAAGCTCAGCACCGACCCGCTGTATCCGGCGGTGTGCGACGTGCTGCGCGACACGCGCGCGCCGCTGCTCGACCTGGGCTGCGGACTCGGCCTGCTCGCGCATGCGCTGCGCGGCGATGGCCAGTCGATGCCGTATCGCGGCTACGACAACGACGCCGGCAAGATCCGTCGCGCCATCGCTGCCGCGCAGCGCTGCCGGCTCGACGACGTCGAGTTCGGCCATGCGGATCTCGGCGCGCAGTTGCCCACGCACGAAGGCAGCGTCGCGCTGCTCGACGTGATGCAGTTCATCCCCGCCGACGCGCAGGTACGCGCCATCGACGCGCTGATCGGCATGCTCACGCCCGGCGCGAAACTGGTGATCCGCACCGGCGTGGCCGACGGCAGTTCGCGCGCGCAGGTGACGCGGATGGTGGATGTGTTCGCACGCGCCGTGGGCTGGATGAACGCGCTGCCGGTGCACTACCCCGAGCTCGACATGCTGCGCGCGCGCTTTGCAGCGGCCGGACTGCAGGGCGAGTTCGTGCCGCTGCACGGCCACACGCCGTTCAACAACTGGCGGATCGTCGCGACGAAGACGTAGCGGAATCCATAGCCCCGCTCGCCCGTCATTGGCTTTCTCCGTAGCCCGGGTAAGGCCGAAGGCCGCACCCGGGTTTTCACGTCGGCTTCCCGGGTGCGCTGCGCTTACCCGGGCTACATGGCTGTCATGACGACAATGGCTAGCGCGACGGCTGCGCCACGGGCACCGCTTCGACCACGCCTTCCAGTTCTTCCGGCAACACCGTTCGATAACCGCGCGCATCCAGCATCGACAGCACCGCGGCCAGCGTCTCGACGTTGCGTCCATGCGCTGCGCCTTCGTGAAGCAGCACGATCGCGCCGGGGGCGAGATCGCGTTCGATCCGCGCGGCCGCACGTTGCGGATCGGCCAACACCGCGTCGTAGGCGCGCGCCGACCACGCCACGCGCGCCAGTCCGTGCCGCTTGAGCGCGGCGGCGACGAAGGGATTGGCCATGCCGACCACCGCGCGGAACCAGCGCGGCGGCGCGCCCGCGAGTCCGGCCAGCGTCGCCTGCGCGGCATCGATCTGCGCCTGCATCGCGCGCGGCGGCAGCGCCCAGAACCAGGCCTGCGGATGAGTATGGCTGTGCTGTCCGATGCCGTGGCCGCGTCGCACGATCTCCGCGACCAGCGCCGGCCGCGCCTGCGCGCGCTCGCCCACCAGGAAGAACGTCGCCCGCGCGCGGTGGGCATCGAGCAGGTCGAGCATCGCGGCCGTGTCTTCGGACGGGCCGTCGTCGATGGTCAGCCACGCCACGCGCTCGCCGGTGGGCAGGCGGCTCAGCACCGGGCTGAACACCGCGGAGCGCGGCCGCAGGGTCGCCCAGACCATCGCGAGGTGGGTGGCGGCGAGGGCGACCAGGCCGGGCTTCCAGCCCCATTGCCACCAGATCGCGATTACCGCCAGCTGCGAAGCCGCGAACCCCCAGGCCCAGGCGTGGGGTCGGCGCGGCGGACGGTGGAGCGGAAGGGTCGGCATCGCAGCGATGGTACGGGAATGCCCGGCTCCGGCCGCCAGCACCTTGCGGATTCCACTTCCCGCCCCCATGTGCAGCGCATTCCCACCCGGTAGCACGCCATGTCCCTCGACCCCGCGCTGCGTTCGCGCATCGAAACCCTGCTGCAGTCCAACCGCGTCGTCCTGTTCATGAAGGGCGCGCCCGACGCACCGCAGTGCGGCTTCTCGGCCAAGGCCGTCGGCGTGCTGAACGCACTGCTGCCGCAGGGCTACGCCCACGTGAACGTGCTCGCCGACGCGGAAATCCGCGAAGGCATCAAGCAGTACGGCAACTGGCCGACGATCCCGCAGCTGTACATCGACGGCGAGCTGGTCGGCGGCAGCGACATCGTCGAGCAGCTGGCCGGCAGTGGCGAACTGCACGGCGTGCTCGGCCTGCCGGCGCCGGACCGCAGCCCGCCGCAGCTAACCATCACTCCGGCCGCGGTGGAAATGCTGCGCGGCGCGATCGCCAACGCCGGCGGCGGCTACGCCGTGCAGCTCGACATCGACGGGCGCCACAACGCGCGCCTGCAGCTGGCGCCGACCGACGCCAATGCAGTCGCAGTCGAAGTGGACGGCGTGCGCGTGCAGACCGACTGGCTGCAGGCGCGTCGCGCCGACGGCATCACCATCGACTGGGTCGACGACGAACGCGGTCGCGGCCTGGTCGTGCACAACCCGCACGCGCCGCCGGCCGTGAAGACGATCACCCCGGCCGAGACCGACGCGCGCGTGCGCGCCGGTGCACTGCGCCTGGTCGACGTGCGCCCCACCGACGAGCGCGCGCTCGCTGCCGCGCCGGTCGCGTTCGATTCGTTCGATCACGGCACGGACGCGCTGGAAGCGCTGCCGAAGGACACCGCACTGGCGTTCCTGTGCCACCACGGCGGACGCAGCCAGCAGGCCGCGGAGCATTTCCGCAACCTCGGTTTCCGCGAGGTCTACAACGTGATCGGCGGGATCGACGCGTGGGCCGACTTCGACGCGGGCATCCCGAAGTACTGATCCTGCGGGCGGCTGCGACGGAGCCATCGCTTCGTCGCAGTCCCGCCACGCTTCGGCGCGTCTAACGCCGAATCCGCCGTTCGCGCGAATAGCCTCAATCCGACCGGCCATCAGGCCGACGGGATCGGCCATGTCGCGCACGTCTCCGCTGCTGTGCCTGCTTGCATCCGCATCGCTGTTCGCGTGCGCGTGGATGCCGGGCGCCGCGCAGGCGACGCAGTCCGCGCCCGCAGCAGGCGCACCGATCCAGCAGCTGCGCATCTACGAGATATTCGACGACACGCGCGGCGCATTCCATGCGCGCTTCCGCGACCACGCGATGCGGATCATGCGCCGCCACGGCTTCGACATCGTCGCGACGTGGGAAAGCCGCCACGACGGCCGGATCGAGTTCGTCTACCTGCTGCAATGGCCCGATGAGGCCACGCTGCGCGAGCGCTGGGCCGGTTTCATGGCCGACGAGGAATGGGCCCGCATCAAGCGCGAGACGCGCGCGCAGGGGCCGATGGTCGGCGAAATCGAGGATCGCACGCTCGTGCCCACCGATTACTCGCCAGTGCGCGGATTTCCGGTTCCCCCAAGTCTGTAGCCCGGGTCGCCCCACGGCCGGTTCCGGCACGTCCGGTCCGCGGTGCGATCCAGGCTACAGCGCTTTTTTCAGAATCCGCCGCCGGCGTCGAGCCAGGCCTGTTCCTCGGCGGTGTTGTCGCGTCCCAGCGCGCGATTGCGATGCGGGAAGCGACCGAACCGTTCGATCACGTCGCGATGCTTGCGTGCGTACTCGAGGTAATCGCCGTCCAGCGCCGCAGCCAGTTGCACCGAGCGATCCTGGTCGGCCATCGATTCGGAGTGTTCGAAGGGCATGCAGAAGAACGCACGCAGCAAGGGATCGACTGCGCGGTCGTCGCCGCGTTCGATCGCGCGCGCGGCGTAGTGTCGCGCCAGCGGATCTGTGGCGAAGGCGTGGCCACTGTCGCGGAACACGTTGCGCGGGATCTGGTCGAGCAGGATCACCAGCGCAAGCGCGCCCTCGGGCGTATCCATCCAGTGTTCGAGCTCGCGTTGCGCGGCGGCGTGGTGCGCGTGCAGCAGATCGATGCGACAGCGCTCGTCGAAGGCCTCGTCGCGCGCGAACCAGCGTTCGTAGCCTGCCTCGCGCCAGAAGGCGAGGACGCTGCCGGGAGTTATGTCGTTCATCGTTTCTTCTTGTCGTGGTGGGGCTTGCGCATCACACCGACTCGTCGCCGAGCTGCGTTTCCAGCTCGTTGGTCCACAGCTCGGTGATGCTTTCCAGCGTGACCGCGTGGATCAGCGGGCGAATCGAGCCGCCGGAATACGACTGCGAGACGAAGCGCGCGTAGCGATCGCGGAACTGCAGCCAGCTGCGATGCGCATCGTCGAACACCGCCAGCGTTTCGTCATCGAGCTGGCGGCGCAGGTGCGCCACCACCGTGCCCAGGCGGGCGTCGGCGCGCTGGAACTGCGCGAGTGCCTGATCGTTCATGTCGCCCTGCGTGACCGCGGCATCGTCGCTCTGCCGCGCGACTTCCTCGGCCTTGGTGAAGTAGTTGTCGGCGATGCGCGCGGCCGATTCGGCCTTGCCGATCAGACGCTGCTCGAAGCGGCGCAGGTCGTCGAGGTTGGTGTTGGCGTGGTCCAGTCCCTGCTTGAGGTCCAGCAGTTTCTGGTTGCGCTCGATCGTCTCGACCGCACTGCGGCGTTCGACGCGACGCTGGACGAAATAGAACATCCAGGTCAGCGCGGCGCCGATGAACAGGTAGATGAACTTCTCCATGCCGTATTCCTCCTTCCCCTATTGGCTCCCCGATCTGGCGCACAGTGTGCCTGCACGAGGTCGCAGACGCTGCGACCTCGAACTCCCGATCGGGTTCGCGGCCCCGTGAATCACGCCTCCCGGGACGCGTAGACGCAGTCTTGACGCGACGTGCACAACACTGAACCGGCGAGGGCATGGAAGGTCGCAGGGCCCTTCGCTAACCTCGATTTCCGGGCCCGTGTCCCGGACCGTCTTCCTGCATCACTTCTGAGGGATACACCATGAAGCAGTTCGTCGTCGCGGTCCTGTTGCTCGCGGGCCTGCTTGGCTCCGGGGCAGGCATGGCGCAGCAGTACCAGTGCGTGCTGGTCTGCAATCCGCCGCGTGTGTATTGCGTGCCCGCCGGCTCGCCGTTGCCGCCGATCGTCAACATCTGCAAGCCGTACCAGATGGGCGCGGCCACGGAGACCTCCGCGCTGACGGCGCCGTCGCAGGCAGCGGCCACCACGCCGCAGTCGGCCTGCCAGGCGCAGTCGACCTTCAACGAGGACACCCAGTCCTACGAGTGGCAGATGGTCTGCGACTGAAGTCGCGACATCGGGCAGTAACGCACAGGGCCGGCTTTCGCCGGCCCTGTTGTTTCTCCATCTCACTTGGCGCCGGCTTTCGCCGGCCCTGTTGTTTCTCCATCTCACTTGGCGCCGGCTTTCGCCGGCCCTGTTGTTTTCATCACGCTGCCAGCGCTGCGCTCACTCGTCGAAGCGCAGGTGCCGCACCGACTTGCCGTTGCGGCGGATCAGCTTGAGCGCTTCGATGCCGACGTTGATGTGGTTGTCCACGTAGTCGGCGCTGACGCGCGCGTCGGACGCTTCGGTCTTCACGCCTTCGGGAATCATCGGCTGGTCCGACACCAGCAACAGCGCGCCGCACGGAATGCGGTTGGCGAAGCCGGCGGCGAAGATCGTCGCGGTTTCCATGTCGATGGCCATGCAGCGCATCGCACGCAGGCGCTCCTTGAACCCCTCGTCGTGTTCCCAGACACGGCGATTGGTCGTGTAGACCGTGCCGGTCCAGTAGTCGTGGCCGAGGTCGCGGATCATCGTCGACACCGCGCGCTGCAGCGCGAACGCCGGGAGCGCCGGCACCTGCGGCGGCAGGTAGTCGTCGCTGGTGCCTTCGCCGCGGATCGCCGCGATCGGCAGGACCAGGTCGCCCAGCTGGTTCTTCTTCTTCAGCCCGCCGCACTTGCCCAGGAAGAGCACCGCCTTGGGCATGGTCGCGCTGAGCAGGTCCATCATCGTCGCCGCGTTCGGGCTGCCCATGCCGAAGTTGATCATGGTGATGCCGTCGGCGGTGGCGCTGGGCATCGGCCGGTCCATGCCGACCACTTCCGCGCCGGTGAGCCGTGCGAAGGTGTGCAGGTAGCCGCCGAAGTTGGTCAGCAGGATGTGTTCGCCGAAAGCGTCCAGCGGCACGCCGGTGTAGCGTGGCAGCCAGTTGTCGACGATCTGTTCCTTGTCTTTCATCGGGAGTGTCTCCTCTTGTAGTTGTAGTGCGACGGCCTCTCCGGGCCGTCTAACCGGGCATTCTGTCACGCCCTTATGACCATCGTCAGGGTTGGCAGCGCGCGGCCGCAGCCGCTACGGTGCGGGGGTTGTGTGCCGCACATCCCCGGGGAAAACCATGCTTCGACCTCTGACCGCCGCGCTCGTCGCGGTACTGTCCGTCGGCGCCGCGCACGCGGCCCCGCCCGCGACGACGTCCGCCAAGTCCCGCTTCGTCGAGGACCCGTATCCCAGCACGTACCAGCGCATCGCCGCGACGCCCGTGCTGATCGAACACGCCACCGTGCTGACCGGTACCGGCCAGCGCCTGGACGATGCCTCGGTGCTGCTGCAGGACGGCCAGGTCGTCGCGGTCGGCAGCGGCCTGCAAGCACCCGCCGGCGCGACCCGCGTGGACGCGACGGGCAAGTGGGTGACGCCGGGCATCATCGACGTGCACTCGCACCTGGGCGTGTATCCCAGCCCCGGCGTGAGCGCGCACAGCGACGGTAACGAAATGACCGGCGCCGTCACGTCCAACGTCTGGGCCGAGCATTCGATCTGGCCGCAAGACCCGGGCTTCGCGGCCGCGCTGGCCGGCGGCATCACCTCGCTGCAGGTGCTGCCGGGCTCGGCGAACCTCGTCGGCGGGCGTGGCGTCACGCTCAAGAACGTGGCGGCGACGAGCTACCAGGCGATGAAGTTCCCCGGCGCGCCGTGGGGCGTGAAGATGGCCTGCGGCGAGAATCCCAAGCGCGTCTACGGCCAGAAGAGCGGTCCGGCCACGCGCATGGGCAACGTCGCCGGCTACCGCGCGGCGTTCATCGACGCCAGCGAATACCTGCGCAAGAACGGCGGCAAGAAGCAGCAGCAGGAAGCGCAGAAGAAGCGCTGGTGGCAGTCGAGCAACGGCAACGGCGCCGACAGCGAGAAGGACACCGGCGGCAAGCGCGACCTCAAGCTCGACACGCTCGCCGGTGCGATCAACGGCGACATCCGCGTGCACATCCACTGCTACCGCGCCGACGAAATGGCGGTGATGCTCGACCTGGCCAAGGAATTCGGCTTCAAGGTCGCCGCGTTCCACCACGGCGTGGAGGCGTACAAGCTCGCCGACCGCCTCGCCAACGAGGGCGTGTGCGGCGCGCTGTGGGCCGACTGGTGGGGCTTCAAGATGGAGGCCTTCGACGGCATCCAGGAGAACCTCGCGCTGGTCGATCGTCCCGCCAACAGCTGCGCGATCGTGCATTCGGATTCGGAGGAAGGCATCCAGCGCCTCAACCAGGAGGCGGCCAAGGTGATGGCGCACGCGCGCCTGGCCGGCATGGACATCGCGCCGGAGCGCGCGATCCGCTGGCTGACCGAGAACCCTGCGAAGGCGCTGGGCATCCTCGATCGCACCGGCACGCTGGAGGCCGGCAAGATGGCCGACGTGGTGGTCTGGAACGGCAATCCCTTCAGCGTCTACGCACACGCCGAGCAGGTCTACATCGACGGCGCGCGCGTGTTCGATCGCAACGACCGCAGCCGCCAGCCGGTCTCGGATTTCATGCTCGGCCAGGGCGCCGCGGCGCAGGGAGGTGGACTGTGAGGCGCTTCATCGAATTCCGTCGCTCGCGGCACAACCGGCCGACCGATACCTTCGAACTGGCCTGCTGCGAACGCGACATGCGCTGGTCCTACGTGCGCGGCACCGGTCGCAGCTTCCTGCTGCTCGGCCTGCTGCTGGCGTCGATGACCGCCGGCGCGCAGGAACTGCTGATCCGCAACGCGACCGTGCACACCGCCACCGCGCAGGGCACGCTCAAGGGCGCCGACGTGCTGGTCAGCGGCGGCACCATCCGCGCGATCGGCACCGGCCTCGCGCCGCCGGCCGGCGCGCAGGTGATCGACGCGCAGGGACGTCCGCTCACGCCGACGCTGTTCGGCGGCATCACCGAGATTGGGCTGGAGGAAGTTTCCGGCGAGAAGGCGACCGTCGACGACACGCTCGCGCTGGGCGCCGACACCAAGCAGATGACGGTGCGGCCGGAGTTCGACGTCACGCTGGCGTTCAACCCGGACTCGATCCTGATCCCGGTGACGCGCATCGAAGGCATCGGCTGGACGCTGCTCGGTGCGGGTACCGCGAGTGGCGGTTCGATCGTCGCCGGACAGGGCGGCGTGGTCCGCCTGGACGGCAGTGCCGATCCGATCGGTCCGCGCGAACTGTTCCTGCGCATCGGCGGCGACGCGGCCGGGCTGTCGGGCAACTCGCGTGCGGCGCAGTGGATGATCCTCGACCAGCTCATCGACGAAGTCCGCGGGCGCATTCCGCCGGACGCGAACGCCGCGCTGCTCACGCCGGCCGGACGCACCGCACTGGCGAAATACCTGAACGGGGGCGGCCGCGTGGTCGTCGCGGTCGATCGTGCCGCCGACATCCGCCAGTTGCTGCGCTGGTCCGCGCGCCACAACGTGCGCATCGCCATCGCCGGCGGCGCCGAAGCGTGGCGCGTGGCGCCGTCGCTGGCTTCGGCGAAAGTGCCGGTGTTCGTCAATCCACTCGGCAACCTGCCGTCGGACTTCGACCAGATCGGCGCGACGATGGAGAACGCCGCGCGACTGCGCGCGGCAGGCGTGCAGGTCGGCTTCTCGCAGGCCGGCGACGCCTCGCACAACGCGCGCAAGATCCGCCAGCTCGCGGGCAACGCCGTCGCCAACGGTCTGCCGTGGGAAGACGGCCTCGCCGGCCTGACCCGGGTGCCGGCGGATACCTTCGGCGTCGCCGACCGCCTCGGCACCATCGCGCCGGGCAAGCGCGCCGACCTGGTGCTGTGGAGCGGCGATCCGCTCGAGGTCAACGCCGTTGCGCTGCAGGTGTGGATGGACGGACGCGCGATCGAGATGCGCAGCCGCCAGACCGAACTGCGCGACCGCTACCTGCGCACCGCCACGCCGGCCGAACAGGGTGGCCTGCCGCGCGCGTATCCGCAGCCCGCGGCGCGCTGATCGCCCCTCTCCCTGGCCGCTGCGCGGCCTGTCCCTCTCCCGCAAGGGAGAGGGACGTATCGGATCGCGCCGCGCTTCTCCCCGCCGCGGCGTATCCTGCCGGCATCGGGCGCGCTTGCTGCGCCCTTCGGCTCGGGGGGCCTCCAATGAACATGCCGCAGATCGATCTCAACTGGCTCGCGGTGATCGCCGCCGCCGCATCGGCTTTCGTCCTTGGCGGCCTGTGGTACGGGCCGCTGTTCAAGCGTGCGTGGTGCCGCGAAGCCGGGATCGACCCGGACAGCGCCCCCTCGCATCCGGCGCGCATCTTCGCCACCGCCTTCGTCTGCAGCCTGTTGTCCGCGTTGATCTTCGCGGTGTTCCTCGGCCATGACGCCAGCGCCGCCAACGGCTTCGGCGCCGGATTCGTGGTCGGCCTGTTCTTCGTGGCGATGAGCTTCGGCATCAACTACGCCTTCGCCCAGCGCAGCCTGAAGCTGTGGATGATCGACGCCGGCTACCACATCGTGCAGTTCAGCCTGTACGGCCTGATCCTGGGCGCCTGGCACTGAGGAGATCGCGCATGGATCGCGTCCCGCTGACCTGGTATTTCGACTTCATCTCGCCGTTCTCGTATCTGCAGTGGCAGCGGATGAAGCCGCTGCTGCGCGATCGCGAGATCGCCGGCGCGCCGGTGCGGCTGGTGCCGATCGTGTTCGCCGCGGTGCTCGATGCCTGCGGCCAGAAGGGCCCGGCCGAGATCCCCGGCAAGCGCGAATTCACCTACCGGCACGTCCTGTACCTGGCGCGCGAGGTCGGCGTGCCGCTGCGCTTCCCGCCGGCGCATCCGTTCAATCCGCTGCCGGCGCTGCGCCTGAGCATCGCCGCCGGCGACACGCGCGAAGCGGTGGATTCGGTGTTCGACTGGCTGTGGGTGCAGGGCCGTGCAGGCGACAGCGTCGAAGCGCTGGTGCCGCTGATGGCCGCACTCGATGTCCCCGCAGAGGCGCTGGACGCCCCGGAAACCAAGGCCGCGCTGCGCACGAACACCGACCAGGCCATCGCCGCGGGCGTCTACGGCGTGCCCACGCTGGCGATCGGGTCGGACCTGTTCTGGGGCAACGATGCCCTCGGCTTCGCCCTGGCCGCGCTACGCGACCCGGCCGTCCTGGACGATCCGGAAATGCAGCGGCTCGGCGCGCTGCCGGTCGGACTGCAGCGCCGGCGCTGACCCCTGACGAAAGCAATACGCGACCTCGGACGCGAAACGGGTATGCTGGCCGTCACACTTCGAAAGCCAGCGCTCATTCCGGGAGGGGAACCATGCGCATCGGACTCGTTGTCGATTCCGCCTGCGACCTGCCTTTGCATTACCTGCAGCAACACGAGGTCACCGTGTTGCCGATCACCGTCCGCATCGGCGAAGCCGTGCTGGCGGACCACCGGGACGAGCAAGCCACGCTCGAGTTCCTGCACGCCCACGTGGCCGAACGCGGCCACGAGGCCGAGACCATGCCGTACTCGGTGCAACAGATCCACGATCTGTTCCTCAACCGGCTGGTGATCGACTACGACTACGTCTTCTGCATGACGATCACGAAGACGCGCAGTCCGATCTTCGACAACGCGCAGCAGGCGAGCTTCGCGATCCTCAACGACTACAAGACCGTGCGCGCCGGCGCGGGCAACGCGACACCGTTCGCGCTGCGCGTGATCGACACGCAGAACCTGTTCGCCGCACAGGGCGTCAGCGCGGTGGAAGCGGTGCGCCTGCGCGCGGCCGGTGAGGGCGCGCCGAAGATCCGCGCGCGCCTGGAACACCTGGCGCTGCACACGCAGGGCTACATGGTGCCGCCGGATCTCTACTACCTGCGCAACCGTGCACGCGCCAAGGGCGACCGCAGTGTCGGCCTGCTCAGCGCTGCGCTTGGCAGCGCGCTCGACATCAAGCCGATACTGCACGCCAATCGCGGCGAAACCGGCCCGGTGGCGAAGATCAAGGGTTTCGAGCCGGCGGTGGCCAAGCTGTTCGAGCACGTCGCCCATCGCGTCGAGCGCAACGAACTGCTCACCCCGACGATGTGCCTGAGCTACGGCGGCGAGCTGGAACACCTGCGCGCCCTGCCCGGCTATGAACGCCTGCGCGATGCGTGCGCCGCCAACAACGTCGAGATGTTCGAGAGCGTGATGAGCCTCACCGGCATGGTCAATGTCGGCAAGGGCGCGGTGGTGATCGGCTTCGCGGCCGAAGGGCAGAAGTTCACCGGTTGATCGTGCACGCGGCATGCAGACCCTGCATGCCGCGTCGTCCTCCGCAGGCGGTGTTCACGGTGGCGACAACACGCCATCACTAGACTCGTGTCGACTCGCCCGGAGACACACCATGCCCGCCGCCCGTTACTACATCCGCCTTCCCGACGCCCAACGCGCGCGCGGCAGCGACGCCTCGCTGTCGTTCACCGCGGTTAGCGCGGAAGGCTTCGCCGAACAGCTGGAGGCGGCACTGCGCACGCCGGCGCTGTTCGAACGCTGGAAGGCGAAGCAGGACGATCCCGACGCGATCGACCCCGCACTCGGCGCAACGGATCCCGGCGCCGCCGTGCACGGCGAACAGGCCGATCTGCACATCGACCTGGTCGCGACGACATCCCTGTCCGGCGAGCTGCTTCGCCAGCGCCTGCGCTGGCTCGCCGGCAGCGCGTGGGAACTGCGCGACGTGACGAAGGCGTAGGTTCGCTCAGCCCTTCAACGCCGCCGCGTGGTGGGCGATGTGCTCACCGATGAAACTGGCGATGAAGTAGTAGCTGTGGTCGTAACCGGGACGCAGGCGCAGGTCGAGCGGATGACCGGCGGCCTCGCAGGCTTCGCGCAGGCGATCGGGACGCAGCTGCGTGGACAGGAATTCGTCCGCCTCGCCCTGATCGACCAGCAGCGGCAAGCGTTCCGTCGCGTTCGCGACCAGTGCGCTCGCGTCCCACGCCTTCCAGGCCTCGCGATCCTCGCCAAGGTACGCGGCGAACGCCTTCTGTCCCCACGGCACTTCCGACGGCGCGACGATCGGCGAGAACGCCGACACGCTGCGGTAGCGACCGGGATTCTTCAACGCGACGACGAGCGCGCCGTGGCCGCCCATCGAATGCCCGCTGATCGCACGCGCCCGCGTCGCCGGGAACTGCGCCTCGATCAGCGCCGGGAGTTCGTTCGACACGTAATCGAACATGCGGTAGTGCGACGCCCACGGCGCCTGCGTGGCATCGACGTAGAAGCCCGCGCCCTGGCCGAGGTCGTACGCGTCCGCATCGGCGACGCCGGGCCCGCGCGGGCTGGTGTCCGGTGCGACGAGGATGACGCCGTGCTCGGCGGCGTAACGCTGCGCGCCGGCCTTGGTGATGAAGTTCTGCTCGGTGCAGGTGAGGCCCGAGAGCCAGTACAGCACCGGGCACGCGCGCTGTTCGGCCTGCGGCGGCAGGTATACGGCGAACGTCGCCTCGCCGTCGAGCGTAGCCGAGGTGTGGCGATAGACGTGCTGCCAGCCACCGAAGCAGGCGCGATGTTCGATGCGTTGCATGGCGGCGCTCAGTAATGGATCACGGTGCGGATGGACTTGCCTTCGTGCATCAGGTCGAAGGCTTCGTTGATCGCGTCCAGCGTGCGCGTGTGGGTCACGAACGGCGCCAGTTCGATCTCGCCCTTCATCGCGTCCTCGACCATGCCGGGCAGCTGCGTGCGGCCCTTCACGCCGCCGAACGCGGTACCCATCCACTTGCGCCCGGTGACGAGCTGGAACGGACGGGTGGAGATCTCCTGCCCCGCGCCGGCCACGCCGATGATCACCGACTGGCCCCAGCCACGGTGCGCGCATTCCAGTGCCGCGCGCATCACGTTGACGTTGCCGATGCACTCGAACGAGTGATCGACGCCCCAACCGGTCATCTCGACGATCACCTGCTGCACGGGCTTGTCGTGGTCCTTCGGATTGAGGCAGTCGGTCGCGCCCATCTGCTGCGCGAGTTCGAACTTCGCCGGATTGGTGTCCACCGCGATGATGCGTCCGGCCTTCGCCTGGCGCGCGCCCTGGATCACCGCCAGGCCGATGCCGCCGAGGCCGAACACTGCGACCGAATCGCCCGCCTGCACCTTTGCTGTGTTGTGCACCGCGCCGATGCCGGTGGTGACACCGCAACCGAGCAGGCACACCTGTTCGTGGTTGGCTTCCGGATTGATCTTCGCCAGCGAGACTTCGGCGACGACGGTGTACTCGCTGAAGGTCGAGCAGCCCATGTAGTGGTACACGGGCTCGCCGTTGTACGAGAAGCGCGTGGTGCCGTCGGGCATCACGCCCTTGCCCTGGGTGGCGCGCACCGCGACGCACAGATTGGTCTTGCCCGACTTGCAGAACAGGCACTGGCCGCACTCGGCGGTGTAGAGCGGAATCACGTGGTCGCCCGGCTTCACGCTGGTGACGCCCTCGCCGACTTCGACCACCACGCCTGCGCCCTCATGGCCGAGCACGCACGGGAACAGCCCTTCCGGATCGTCGCCGCTGAGCGTGAACGCATCGGTGTGGCACACGCCGGTGTGGGTGATCTTCACCAGCACCTCGCCCGCCTTCGGCGGCGCGACGTCGATCTCGACGATCTGCAAGGGCTGGCCAGCGGCGAAAGCGACGGCGGCACGGGACTTCATGGGGGGCGACTCCTGCGAACGGCGTGAGGACGACGATTCTAGGCGTCTTGCGTGCAGGGCGTGTTTCATCGCCGGGCGGGAATGCGGCGCCATGACAGGTGGTCATCCTTCGACGTAGCGTCCGCCGTAGCGAAGCCCATCGATGGCCCGCGAGGGCAACGACGTGGAGTTTGCTGGATACGGCGCGCTCGATCTACGAGGACGTGGCGCAGGTCATCAAGGCGCCTGCGCGATCGCGACCGGCGGGAACTGCGCGAACATCCGATCGATGCCGGCCTGCATCGCGGTGGTTTGATCGATGGGCGAATCCGGAACGGTGCCCATTGCGATACCGCGCCAGAGCGGACGACGCGTCTGCGCATCGAACATGTCGATCACGAAGGTGCCGTAGGTGTAACTGCGCATGGTCGTGCTGTTGTAGCCGCCCCACGCACCCCATCCCGAACCCCAGCAGCAGCCGCCCCAACCCCAACCGCCCCACATCGGGCCGTAGTTGTAGCTGTCCATGCGATAGCGGGTTTCGGTCACGATGCGACCGACCAGATCGACCTGCGGCGTGGTGGACTGCGTCCAGCCGCGTTCGCGCAGCTTGGCGTCCACGGCGGCGATCATCCGTTGCTGCTGCAGCGGCGAGAATCCTTCCGGCTTCTCCGCCCAGCGGTAGGTCCGGTACTCGCCGAAGTTGACGCCCGGGTCGAAGTCGGTGAACACGGCCGGGGTAGTTGCGCAGCCGGCCAGCAGCAAGGCTGCACAGAGGATCGAGAACACGCGCTTCATGGCCGGCTCCCGCAGTGGCGGCAGGATGAGCATACGCCGGCGATTCCGAGCCGGATGTGAATTCCGGACGTCTGCCGTCACCGTTCAGCCAACCCGGACGGAACGTCAGCCGGTGTTCTGGATGCCTGCCGAAATCCCGTTCACCGTCGCCACCAGCGCCTGGTACAGCGCATCGTCGGGGCTACCCGCCTCGCGCCAGCGACGCAGCAGGTCGACCTGCAACACGCTGATCGGATCGACGTACGGATTGCGCAGGCGGATCGACTGGCGCAGGCGGTAATCGCCCGCCAGCAGTTCGTCGCTGCCCTTGATCGCCAGCACCGCTGCGCGCGTGCGTTCGAACTCCGCGGCGATGCCGGGATGGAAACGATCGTGCAGCTCGCCGGCGAGTTGCGAGTAGCGCTCGAAGATGTCCGGATCGGACTTGGCGAGCATCATCTCCAGATCGTCGATGAGCGTGCCGAAGAATGGCCAGTCGCGCGCCATCTCGGCCAGCGTGTCGCGGCCGTGCGTGCGCAGTGCCTGCTCAAGCGCGCTGCCGACGCCGTACCACGCGGTGAGCCCGGCGCGGTTCTGCGACCACGCGAACACCCACGGGATCGCGCGCAGCGAACCGACGTCGCCGGTGCCGGCGCGCTTGCTCGGACGCGAACCGATGCGCAGGCGTTCGATCACGTCGATCGGCGTCGCCGCGCGGAAGTACGCGGGAAAGTCGGGATTCTCGTGCACCAGCGCGCGGTAATGCCGGCGCGCGTCGCGCGCCAGCTCGCCGGCGATCGAACGCCAGCGCTCCTCGCGCGGTTCGGGCGGACGCGGACGCAGGGTCGCGCGCAGCACAGCGCCGGCGGCCTGTTCGAGGTTGCGCAGTGCGATGGCGCGGATACCGTACTTGCGGTGGATCACCTCGCCCTGCTCGGTCAGGCGCAGGTAACCGTCGACCGAACCGCGCGGCGCGGCGATCACGGCACGCTCGGTCTTTCCGCCGCCGCGGCTGATCGAGCCACCGCGTCCGTGGAAGAACGCGATGCGCACGCCGCTTTCCTGCGCCAGCGCGGTCAGTGCGATCTGCGTACGTTGCAGCGCCCAGCGCGAGGCCAGCATGCCGCCGTCCTTCGCGCTGTCGGAATAGCCGAGCATCACCACCTGGCGGTTGCCGCGCGCGGCGAGGTGTTCGCGATAGACCGGATCGGCGAACAGCGCGCGCAGCGTGTCGGCGGCAGCGTCGAGGTCGTCCACCGTTTCGAACAGCGGCGCCACGTCCAGCGGCACGCGGCCGTCGCCATCGACACAGCCGGCCACGCGCGCCAGCGCGAGCACCGCGAGGGCGTCTGCAGCGCTGCGACTCATGCTGACGATGTACGGACCGAACGCACGCGTGCCGTAGCGCGGACGCAGGCGCGCGACTGCACGGAACACGTCCAGCGTCGGCCGCGCAGTGCCATTGCCGATGCCCGGCGCGGGCACGCTGCCGTCGAGCAGCGCATGCAGGCGATGCGCCCGTTCCTCGCGCGTGTGCGACTCCCACTGCGCGTCGCCCAGCACTTCCGCGAGCGCGGCATCGTGCGTGGACGAGTCCTGGCGCAGGTCCAGGCTTGCGAGATGGAATCCGAAGCACTCGACGCGGCGACGCAGGCGACGCACCGCGAAACCGCCCGCATGCTCGCCGTGGTGCGCGCGCAAGCTGTCCTCGATCATCGCCACGTCGGCGAGGAAGGCGGTGGCATCGGGATAGCCGTGCACGTGGTCGTCCGCAGTCGCGCGCAGGCGCGCACCCATCAGGCTGAGCAGGTTGCGATACGGCATGTCGGCGTGGCGCGGCTTGAGCGCGGCGGCGGCCTTGGGCAGCAGGTAGCGATATTCCTCGATGCGCGCGAGTACCTCGTCGGCGACGCCGACGCGGCTCAACGACTGGCTGAGCAGTTCGCCCAGCGTGGCGACTTCCTGCCGGTATGCACCGAGCACCAGCGAGCGCTGGCCCGCGAGCGTCGCGGCGATGGTGTCGGCGCCGACATTCGGGTTGCCGTCCATGTCGCCACCGACCCAGGTGCCGAAGCCGAGCACCGTCGGTGCACGCACCCCCTCGCCGTAGGCGCCCCGCAGCGCATCCTCGAAGATCTCGTAGAACACCGGCAGCACGCGGTACAGCACGTCGGACAGGTAGAAGCCGACGTGCTCGAACTCGTCCGCGACGCTCGGTTTCGCCGGCGGTGCCTCAGCGGTTTGCCAACTGGCAGTGAGCGCCAGGCGCATGCGTTCCAGGTCGGCACGGTGTTCGTACGGCGTGCGGCTGCGATCGATGTCGTCGATCAGGCACGTGACGATCTGCCGTTCTTTTTCCAGCAGCGCGCGCCGCACCGCTTCGGTCGGATGCGCGGTGAACACCGGCTCGATGCGCAACCGCGGCAGCAGCGCGACCACATCGTCCAGGCTCACGCCCTGCGCAGCCAGCGTGCTGAGCACTTCGCGCAATCCGCCGGGTTGCAGGTCCGCACCCTGGCGTTCGTAGTCGCGGCGGCGGCGGATGCGATGCACGCGCTCGGCGACGTTGACCGCCTGGAAATAGGTCGCGAACGCACGCACCAGATCGCCTGCGTGTTCCAGCTCGGTACCGGCCAGCGCCTGCGCGAGTTCGGCCACGGGCGCGTTGGATTCGCGACGACGGATCGCGGCGCGGCGCAGGCGTTCGACTTCGGCGAGGAACTCGGGCCCGCGCTGCTCGGCGAGGATGTCGCCCACCAGTGCGCCCACGGTTTTCACGTCCTCGCGCAACAGCGCATCGTGCGGCGCGAAATCGACGACGCGCAGGGGTTCCTCGGCGGCGGCGGCGGACGGAGCGGCAGGCGTGGGCTGGGTCATCCGCCGAGCCTACCGCACTGCAACATTCCGCGTCGGAACAGTTGCAGACGCAACGGACCGACGGGCGGTGACCTCCGTGGTCGGGTCGCGGCGTTAGGTTGTCTGATGTCCGACATGGAGTGCCCGCCCCGTGCCTGCCCTGCGCCCGATCGTTTCCGCATTCATCGTCGTCGCCGTACTCGCGTCCTGCCGGCCGGGCGCGCGCGAGGAAGCCGCGCAGACCACCGCGCCGCCGCTGTTCGATACCTTCGGCGAGCTGCACCGGGACATCGGCACGCGCGTTCCGGAAGCGCAGCGCTATTTCGATCAGGGCCTGCGCATGGCGTACGGCTTCAACCACGAGGCGGCCGCGCGCGCCTTCGCCGAAGCCGAGCGACTCGATCCCAAGTGCGCTATGTGCGCCTGGGGCCAGGCGCTGGTGATCGGACCCAACATCAACCTGCCGATGTCGCCCGACCTCGCCGCCGACGCGACCATGCTCGCCGCGCGCGCGCAGTCGCTGGCGAGGAACGCGAAGCCCGCCGATCGCGCGCTGATCGCCGCGCTGGTCAAGCGCTACACCACACCTGCGCCTGAGAGTCGCGTTCCCTTGGACGAAGCCTACGCAGCGGCGATGGGCGAAGCGCACGCGCAGTTCCCCGACGACGACGATATCGCGGCGTTGTATGCCGAATCGCTGATGGACCTGACCCCGTGGGCGTACTGGAACGCACAGGGCAAGCCGACCGAATACACCGACACCATCGTCTCCACGCTGGAGTCCGTGCTCAAGCGCAATCCGCGCCACATCGGCGCTGCGCACTACTTCATCCACGCGGTCGAAGCCTCCGACGACCCGCGTCGCGCCGAGCCCTACGCCGACACGCTCGCCGCGCTCGCGCCCGGCTCGGGCCATCTCGTGCACATGCCGGCCCACGTCTACATCCGCGTCGGCCGTTACCACGACGCGACCTTGAGCAACCTCGCCGCGAGCACCGCCGACAAGGCGTTCCTCGCGGTCTGCCGCGGCAGCAACGGCGCGTATCCGCTCGGTTACGTGCCGCACAACTGGCACTTCGCCGCGATGACCGCCGCGCTGCACGGCTCGCGCACGCTCGCGCTGGAAGCGGCCGATCAGACTGCGAAGCGTGTCGACCCGGCGCAGATGGAAGCGATGGCGTTCATGCAGCAGTTCGTGGTCGCGCCGCTGTTCGCGCAGGTGCGCTTCGGCGAATGGAACGCGATCCTCGCGCAGGACAAGCCACCCAGCGACGTCGCGTACCCGACGGCGATCTGGCATTTCGCGCGCGGCATGGCGTTCGCGAACAGCCGCAAGGCCGGCGAGGGGCAGCGGGAGTACCTCAAGCTTCAGGCCATCGCGAAGGACCCGGCGATGGCGAAGGTGGTGATGTTCGACATCAACCGTGCCGACCACATCCTCGCCGTCGCCGAGCACATGCTGCGTGGCGAGCTCCTGCGCGCGCGCGGCGACCGCAAGGGCGCGATCGCCGCACTGCGCAAGGCAGTCGAGGCCGAGGACAAGCTCAGCTACAACGAGCCGCCGGACTGGCCGGTTCCGGTGCGTCCGTACCTCGGCGCGGCGCTGCTCGACGCCGGTCGCGCGAAGGAAGCCGTCGCGGTGTACGAAGCCGACCTCAAGAAGTACCCCGACAACGGCTGGTCGCTCTATGGCCTGGCGCAGGCGCAGAAGAAGCTCAAGCAGAAGGACGCGGCCGCCGACAGCGAACGCCGCTACGCCAGTGCGTGGCAGTGGTCGGACGTGAAGCTGACGGCGTCGCGGTTCTGAGCGTTCGCGATGGTGCGGCGCGAGGCATCGCGCCGCGGCTTCATCAAGATGACTGACCACTCATTCCAGGAAGTGGTCGGCGTCCTTTACACGCCAACCGCTGGAATCCCTGACCAGCCGATACTCGGCGCGAAGCCCTTCCACGGCGTACCTGAAGCTGACATCGGCGGAAGAATCCCGCACCACGAACTTCTCGAAGGCGAGGTGCGGCGTTCCCGCCACGGCAGATGGCGGACGGTAGACGACTCGCTCGCCTGCCTTGTGAGCGACGAGACGGGAAAGCAGCTCGGCATCCCCGCTGATGATCACGGGGATCCGCTCCCGCCCCAGATTTTCCAGTTGCAAGTACGTCTGCAACCCTGGCTCGTCGAGAGCCGCCTGAAACACGGCGGAGTGGACGGCGGTCGCAGCGTCAGGCGCCTCGACGACTGGAGCGTCCGCATCACCCGGCGTCCTGGGGTGGCAGCCTGCCATCAAGGCCACGATGACGGAGCAGAGCAGAATCGCGCGCATCCCGGGGCCTCCCGACGCCTGCTCACGGACCATACGACACGATCGACGACAGCACCGGCAACGGAGCCGGACGATCACTGAAGCTGTAGATCTCCAGCCCGCTCACAGACCCGTCGAAAGCCCAGACGATCACACCCAGGCTATCGCCATCGGCGGTCTCTGCACACGCGTCCGCGACGATATGGGGAAGCTCACCCTGCGGGAGTCGGGTGAACTCGACGGACGCACAACCGCAGCCGCACACGTCGACGACGCGCAGCTGTGCAAGCGTGGCCAACAGCTCCGGATGGAAATCCGCCGTCGGTGCCACGCTTAGCGCGCGCTCGATGACGGCGATCTCCTCGCTCGATATCGCCCTGTATGGCCGCGTCCGCTGCGTCATGCGCCGTAGCCGGCCACTTCGCCATGCCAGTAGCGCGCGCAGTCCCCGGACACCTTGACCACTTCGTCGCGTGAGGGCGGCGCCGGCCAGAACTGCAGCAGGTATTCCTGCACCGGGCCGTCCTCGCCGGCCTGCGAGTCGTCGAGCATCGACTTCGCGCCGTAGCGCACGCGATAGATGCCGCGCGGCAGTGCGAGCGGCTGGCGGCGTTCCAGCTCCCATTCCGAAAGGAATAGGCGCGGTGCCTCGTGGGCGAACGCGCACTCGACGATCTCCTCCCATGCCTCGTCGCGCGGCGGCTCCGCCTGCGCTAGTTCGATGGTGACGCACACCGTGCCTTGTGACAGGCCAGTGATCAGGAACAGGCTGCCTTTCCTCGATGCGCCACAGATGCCGTTCGACTGACCGCGGAAAGCGGAGCGCAGCGGATCGAGGAATTCCGCGCCGCCGGCGGCAAACGCATCCACGCCGGGATCGACGTAGAACTGCCCGTACTCGATGTGGATCGCGCCGGTGAACAGGATCTGGCTGGACATGGCGTTTACCTTCCTTGTGAATGCCGCGGTGGTCGTCAGCGCTGTCGGCGCATCGTAGGTGACTCGTGCGCCGCACGCCCGACGGCGGCCTCGAACGCCGCCTGCGTGTCCTCCAGGGCCGATGCATCGCCCTGTTGCGCCTGCTGGAAAGCACGGAAGAAGCGGAATGTCCGGACCCGCTTCCCGCGTTCGAACACGAGCCCGATCGGGCAATAGTCGTGCTGCCCGCCGAAATGCCGGAAGACGCGACCCTCCAGCGATGCCTTCGACCAGGGCTTAGAACGATTGACCACGACAGCACCCACGGGAAGCAGCGGAAGGATCCGCGTCTCCACGTGTTCCTTCCACTTCGGACTGTCGGAAGTGACGAACACGATCCACTTCGCGTGTCGCGACCACACGCGTGCGTAGAGCGTCGCAGCATGCAGGCCGCGCAGCGCGCCGCGCACCAGGGCGATAGGGAGCAACAGCAGTGCGATCGGCAACACGAGCCACGGGATCAGCCGGCTGCCGGCCGACGTCCGTCGCACACCGCTGTCGGAGGCCATCATGGCGGCCTCACTCCTTCGTCTGCCGCAGGAACACCAGCCCCTCGTCGACGCGTTCGCGCTTCACGTCCTCGTGCCGGGCAAATCCGATCACGCCGTCGTGGCGGATCGTCGTGGCATGGGTGAGGTATTGGGCCAGATGGCCGTCGGCCGCGCGGGACTCGAACACGACCTGGTCACCGTTCAGATGCCACGTCCCCGACCCGGTGCCGTAGACACCGAGGCAACCGTCCCATTCGCTGGTGTAGGACCCATCCGCGCGCAGCACGACGTAGACGTTACGGCCGAGTCCGTCGCCGCTGTAGTAGGCGCCAGGCAATTCGTCGCGCGTCGCGCGCCATGTCGCATCGGTCGCGCATCCGGCGACGCTTGCGAGGACCCAGAGTACGAAGCACAGCTTCTTCATGGCCACCTCCCCGTGGCAACAAGGCCAGCCTATCGCATCGTGCCGGCTCAGGTCCGCACGTCGTAAGGCGCCGGTTCCTGCCTGCAGATCGTGAGGGCGTCGGCCCACCAGTGCCCGCACTCGAACGCGCAGACCAGCACGCGATCCTCGATGGACGAGATCTCGAGGATCTGGTTGTCCGCGGCGGTGAAGCGGAACGACACGTCGCATCCGAGCAGTTCGCGCCACATGCGGCTATCGGAGACGTCGTGCTCGGACAACGCGGCGTCGGCGCGGAAATGGGAGTCCTCGCGGGCGCCGATCGCGTACTGCACCGGATCGCCGACCCAGGACACGAAGACCTCATGCCCATCCCGGAAGCCGAGGACGAGCTCGCCACCGAAATCGTGCGACTCGCCCAGGATCGCGGCGGAGGTCGCCGACTCTTCTCCCTCGAGAAGCCGGTAACGCACCTGCACGAGTTCGCGCACCGGCACCCTACTTCACCCGCCGCCCGTGCTTGATCACCATGTCGACGCGTTGCAGCAGCGCTACCTGCTTCAGCACGTCGCCCTTCACCGCGATGATGTCCGCGTACTTGCCTTCGACCACGCTGCCGTAGTCCTTGTCGGCCTTCATCGCCACCGCGGGCCAGTACGTCGCCGAGCGGATCGCTTCGACCGCGGGCACGCCGAGCTGGTTCACCCACACGTCCAGTTCGTTCCAGGTGCTGCCGCTGTGGAACTTCATCGGGATGCCCGAGTCGGTGCCCACCAGCATCAGCACGCCGGCCTCGCGCAGCTGCTGGAACTTGCGCTTGAGCGTCGGCCAGCGCTGCGGCGTCTGCTGGAAATAGCCGATGCGCTCCGGATGCGCGAGCGATCCCTTGATGTCGGCGACGATCTCCGGCGGCAGGCCTTCGTGCCACGCGTCGCCGTCGATGAACTCGTGGCTCTTCACCGTGTGGGGGAAGTTGTAGAGGCCTTCGATCGTCGGCGTCCAGAACAGTGGACCGGCGGCCATGTTCGCCGTGCGCTCGCGCAGCATGGCGATGATGTCCTCGGGATACTCCGGCGATGCGGCCAGGCCGGTGTGCTCGAAGCAGTCCACGCCGGCCTTGAGCCCGCGACGGATTTCCTCCGGCCGGTGCGAATGCCCGACCACGGGCAATCCGTGCTTGTGCGCCTCGTCGACGACGGCCTGCACTTCGGCTTCGCTCATCTGGTCCTGGTCGATCAGCTTGACCACGTCCACGCCGGCGGCCGCGAGGCGACGCACCTTGGCGCGTGCGTCGGATGGCGAATCCACGCCCCAGCGGAAGAGTTCGGTGCCGGGATACGGCTTCTTCTGGATGAAGGGGCCGGAGACGAACAGCGTCGGTCCGGGGATCTTCCCGGCATTGATCGCATCGCGCACGGCGATGCTGTCCTCGAGCGGTCCGCCCAGATCGCGCGCACCGGTCACGCCCGCGTGCAGCAACTGCAGCGCGGAGGCCGGCATGATCGTGTCGCGGAAGCGCGCGGGATACGTCCTGTCCCAGTGATCATAGTCGGCGTGGCCGTTGATCATCAGGTGCACGTGCATGTCCCACAGGCCGGGCAGCACGGTCATCCCTTCTGTGGAAATAACGGTCGCGCCCTGCGGTACGGGCAGCGTGTCCACGCTGCCGACCGCAGTGATGCGTTCACCCTCGATCAGGATCACGCTGTCGCGGATCGGCTCGCGCAGCGTGCCGTCCACGAGCGTGCCGCCGACCAGTGCGGTGAGCGCGAGTGCATCCGTGGATACGAACAGCGCGACTGCCAGACACAGACCACGGACGCTACGGCGCATGGGCGGACTCCCGGCACAGGATGCGCCGATCCTACCCGGGTCGCGCGCCCATTGCCGTGCGCGTCATCCGACCTCGTCGTGAGGCGGTGGGCCACCGACCGCTGGCGGATCGCCGCGGACTGTCGGAAACTCGCGCCACTGGACTGGGGAGACCAGAAGGATGCCCATCGGATTGGGGTTGCACGTCGTCATCGCGCTGTTCTTCGCCGTGCACGCGGTGCGCAGTGGACAGGACCGTTACTGGCTGTTCGTGCTGTTCGCGTTTCCGCTGCTCGGCAGCATCGTCTACGGCCTGGCGATCTGGCTGCCCGACTGGCGTTACAGCCATGTCGGCCAACAGGTGGTGCGCGGCGTGCAGCGCACGATCGATCCCTCGCGCGAACTGCGCGCGGCGCAGGACGCGTTCGAGACCGCGGCCACCACCGAGAACCGCATGCGACTGGCCGATGCGCTGGTCGAGGCGGAGCGCCCGGTCGATGCGATCCCGCTTTACCAGGCCGCACTGCGCGGCATCCACGCCGATGACCCGGAACTGGCAGTACGCCTGGCGCGCGCGCAGCTCGAAGCCGGCCAGCCCGGCGAGGCGCGGCGCGTGCTCGATGAGCTGATCCGGCGCCGTCCGGATTTCCGCTCACCGACCGGCCACCTGATCTACGCGCGCGCGGTCGCCGGCGAAGGCGACCGCGACAAGGCGCGCCACGAGTTCGACGCGCTGGTCGGCTACTTCAGCGGTTTCGAGGCACACGCGCATTACGCCGAAGTGCTGGACGGCTGGGGCGAGCGCGAGGCGGCGGTGCGCCTGCGCGACGAATCGCTGCGCCGCGCCAAGCGCCTGCCCGCGCATTCGCGGCGCATGAACCGCGAGTGGCTGCGTCGGCTGGAGAAGGTCGGCGCGCGCTGAGGCGCGCCGCGATCAGTACGCGAACTCGCGGAACACGCGATCGATGTCGCCCTGCCACGGGCCGTGGTAGAGCTCGAGCTTGCGTTCGGCCGGCGTGGTGCCGGCCTCGGCGAATTCCATCATCGTCGCCAGGTACACCGACTCGTCGGCGCCGTTGCGGTTGAGCCGCGCGCGGCGCGACAGGCCGTGCGAGGAGATCTCCAGCGACGCGCGCGCGAGGTCGAGCACCGTGCCGTTGCGGAACGGCAGCTTCAGCCCGTGCTTCGGCACGCCGTCGCGCAGCGCATGGCGTTCGGCGAGGGTGAAGTCCTTGACCAGGTCCCACGCGGCGTCGAGCGCGGCATCGTCGTAGAGCAGGCCGACCCAGAACGCTGGCAGCGCGCAGATACGGTTCCACGGGCCGGAGTCGGCGCCGCGCATCTCCAGGTATTTCTTCAGGCGCACTTCCGGGAAGGCCGTGGTGCTGTGGTCGGCCCAGTCGCGCAGCAGCGGGCGATGGCCCGGATACGCCGGCAGCTTGCCGTCGAGGAAATCGCGGAACGACTGGCCCGAGGCGTCGATGTACTCGCCGTCACGGTAGACGAAGTACATCGGCACGTCGAGCAGGTAGTCGACATAGCGCTCGTAGCCGAAGCCGTCGTCAAACACGAAGTCGAGCAGGCCGGTACGGTTCGGGTCGGTGTCGGTCCAGATGTGCGAACGGTAGCTCTGGTAGCCGTTGGGCTTGCCTTCGGTGAACGGCGAGTCGGCGAACATCGCCGTCGCCACCGGCTGCAACGCCAGCGAGACGCGGAACTTCTTGACCATGTCGGCTTCGGAGCCGACGTCCAGGTTCACCTGCACCGTGGACGTGCGGGTCATCATGTCCAGGCCGAGCGAGCCGACCTTGGGCATGTACTCGCGCATGATCTTGTAGCGGCCCTTGGGCATCCACGGCATGTCCTCGCGGCGCCACTTGGGCTGGAAGCCCACGCCGAGGAAACCCAGCCCCATCGGCTCGGCGACGGTGCGCACTTCGCGCAGGTGGCTGTTGGTTTCCGAACAGGTCTGGTGCAGGTTTTCCAGCGGCGCGCCGGACAGTTCCAGCTGGCCGGCCGGCTCCAGCGACACGGAGGCCTGGTCGCGGCTCAGCGCGATGACGCGGCCGTGCTCGGTGACCGGCTCCCAGCCGAACTGCACCAACCCCTTGAGCAGCGCTTCGATACCGCGCTCGCCATCGAAGGTCGGCGGACGCAGGTCGTCGGTGCGGAAGCCGAACTTTTCGTGCTCGGTGCCGATGCGCCAGTCTTCGCGCGGACGCGCGCCGGAGCTGAGGAACTCGACGAGCTCGGCTCGCCCCTCGATGGGAACATCCTTGACCTGGCTCGGACCGGACACATGCACCTCGTGCGGAAACGCCATCTGCAAGACCGGTGGCCTTGCTCGCGCGATGAGGACCAAGGCGCGGAAGGCCGGTCGCCCCTCGGGATCACCGGCCAAGCCTGCATGGTGGGGACGCACCCGGGTATCGCAAGCCGTCGGCAGTGTATCGGGGCGGCGTGAACGAACATACGCCAGCCGGTGCAACGCAGTAATCCGGCATCGTCACTGGCGCGACCGCCCGCGACCGTGCGCCGGTCCCGGCCACCGCGCTACCCTGCGGCCATGTCCGCCGAACGCAGCCCACGCGCGCAGGTCGCGCACATACCCACCCGCCACGGCGAATCGCACCGCTCCGGCCGTGTCGGCTGGTTGCGCGCGGCGGTTCTCGGTGCCAACGACGGCATCGTCTCGGTCTCCGGCCTGGTGGTCGGCGTGGCCGCCAGCGGCGCCGAACACGCGACCGTGCTGATGAGTGGCGTCGCCGGCATCGTCGCCGGTGCGATGTCGATGGCCGCGGGCGAATACGTCTCAGTGCAGTCGCAGGCCGACACGGAGCACGCCGATCTCGCCATCGAACGGCGCGAACTCGACAGCCAGCCGCACCATGAACTCGATGAGCTCACCCATATCTATGTGCGCCGCGGGCTGGAACCCGCACTCGCCCGCCAGGTCGCCGAGCAACTGACCGCGCACGACGCACTGGCCGCGCACGCGCGCGACGAACTGGGCATCACCGAGACCCTGCGCGCGCGCCCGGTGCAGGCGGCGATGGCGTCGGCGTCGGCGTTCGTGTGCGGCGGCGCGATCCCGCTGGCGACGGTGCTGCTCGCGCCGGAACGGATGGTGCAGGCGGCGACCATCGCGACCACGATCTGCGCGCTGTTCGTGTCCGGCGCGCTCGCGGCACGTGCCGGCGGCGCACTGGTGCTGCGCGGCGCGGTACGCGTGGCGTTCTGGGGCGCACTGGCGATGGTCGCGTCCTCGGCGGTCGGCGAACTGTTCGACGTGGCGATCTGATCTCCCCCGTTAGTCGCGAGCGAAGCGGTCAACCCGCGTAGCCCGGGTAAGCGCAGCGCACCCGGGGAGTCGATCGCACGGGAAGTCCCGGGTGCGGCCTGCGGCCTTACCCGGGCTACGAATCGCACGAGCCGGAGCGCAAGCCGCGACGGGCCGAGCACAAGCCGATTTGCCTTGCGCGCAAGCCGTCGCGACCCGTTCGCAAGCCGATTTGCCTCGCGCGCAAGCAGTCGCAGCCCGATCGCAAGCCAATTTGCCTTGCGCGCAAGCCGTCGCGACCCGTTCGCAAGCCGATTTGCCTCGCGCGCAAGCCGTCGCAGCCCGATCGCAAGCCGATTTGCCTTGCGCGCAAGCCGTCGTGACCCGTTCGCAAGCCGATTTGCCTTGCGCGCAAGCCACGGCGGGTCGGGCTCCGGTCGTTCCGGCTTGCGCGCGAGTCGCGACGGCTTGCCGGCCGGCCGGAACGGTTCGCGCGGGCGTCAGCCGACCATGCCGCAGTGCGGCAAGCCTTCGCGGACAAGGGCTTACATACTGCCGGCATGTCGCAAGTGCACTTCCTCGGCCGTAGCAAGAAGACCAAGACCACCTCGCTCGACATCGCCCATCGCGCCGGTGTGTCGCAGGCGACGGTGTCGCGCGTCCTGCGCGGCAGTCCGCTGGTCAACGCCGAGACCCGCCGCAAGGTCGAAGAGGCGGTGCGCGAGCTCAACTACAAGGTCGACCGCCACGCCTCCAGCCTGCGCACGCAGCGCTCCGGCACGCTGGCGCTGCTGCTGTTCGAGGACCCGACCCCGGACGAGTCGCACATCAACCCGTTCTTCCTGTCGATGGTCGGCTCGATCACCCGCGCCTGCGCGCGCGAGGGGCAGGACCTGCTGATCTCGTTCCAGCAGCTCTCCGACGACTGGCACGCCGATTACGAGGACAGCATGAAGGCCGACGGCCTGATCCTGCTCGGCTACGGCGATTACCTGGCCTATCAGGGCAAGCTGGAGAAGCTGGTCGCGCAGGGCACGCGCTTCGTGCGCTGGGGCGCGGTGCTGCCGGACCAGCCCGGGTTCTCGATCGGCTGCGACAACTTCAACGGCGGGCGCCTGGCCGGCGAACACCTGGTCGGCCTGGGTCGCCGCCGCATCGCCTTCCTCGGCGGCGCGTCGAGCCATTGCCCGGAATTCTTCGACCGCTTCCGTGGCTGCGACGCCGCGCTGCGCGAAGTCGGCGGCGCGATGGAGGCGATCCTGCAGGTCGACGCGGAGAGTTCCGAAGAAGACGGCTACGCCGGCGCGCGCGAACTGCTCGCCCGCGGCGGATCGTTCGACGCGGTGTTCGCTGCCAGCGACCTGATCGCACTCGGCGCGATGCGCGCGCTGTCCGACGCAGGCCTGCGCGTGCCGGAGGACATCGCGGTGGTCGGCTTCGACGACATCCCGATGGCGCGCTTCGCATCGCCGCCGCTGACCACGGTGTTCCAGGACACCAAGCGCGCCGGCGAACTGCTGGTGGAGACGCTGCTGCGCCAGGTCGGGGGCGAGGCGACCCAGAGCATCACGCTGCCGGCGTCGCTGGTAGTGAGGAAGTCGAGCGGCGCCTGACGACGATCCCGACCCCGGCTATCCTGCGCCGGGGGCCCGTGTAGCGCGGGCAAGGGGACAGGACGACATGAAGCTATGGAGAGGCTGTCTCGCCGCACTGGCGATGGCGGCGACGTTTCCGAGTGCGGCGCAGGTGGATCTCACGCCGTTCCTGAAGAAGGACGTTTACGGCGACATCAAGATCTCGCCCAGGGGCGACTACTACGCGGTGACCGTGCCGCTGTCCGACCGCACCGTCATGGGCGTGATCCGGCGTGCCGACAAGGCGTTCACCGCCAGGGTCAGCGGTCCGAAGGATTCCGCCATCGCCGATTTCCACTGGGTCAACGATCAACGCGTCGTGGTATCGATGGCCCAGCGTCTCAGCATGCTCGAAGCGCCCACGCCCACGGGCGAGCTCCACGCCATCAACGCCGACGGAACCGGCGGACGCACGCTGATGGGGCACTACGAGAAGAACGGCAACGGCGCGACGATCAAGCTCGGGGACTTCTTCGCGGGCTTCCTGGAAGACGACCTGCCCACCGACGACGACAACATCCTGATCTCGGTGCAGGCGTTCAAGGCCGATCCTTCGACACGCATCGACCGCATGAATGTGCGCAGCGGACGGCGCATCACCGTCGCGACCGCGCCGGTACGACGCGCCCGGTTCACCACCGACGGCAAGGGCGAGGTCCGCTTCGCCCGCGGCTCCGGCAACGACAACGTCAGCAAGCTGTATTACCGCGACGCACGCGGCACGGACTGGCGCCTTATCAACGACGAAGCCGTGACCCATCGGGTCGAGATCGCGCTGGGCTTCGCCGCCGACAACCGCACCGCGTACCTGCAGGTGGAACATCCCCAGGGCCCCGACGCGATCGTGGCGCTGGACACCGTCACCGGCCAGCGCACCGACCTGCTGCGCGATGCCGTGGTCAATCCGTACTCGATCCTCTACGACGCCAGCGGCAGCGTTCCCATTGGCGCGACCTACATGAAGGATCGGCTGGTCAGCCGATACTTCGATGAGGGCTCCGCGCAGGCGCGCACGCAACGCATGATCGAGAAGGCCATGCCGGATTCATCGATCCGGGTGCTGTCGTCGACGCGCGACGGCAAGCAGCTCCTGCTGATGGCCTCCGACGACCGCAATCCCGGCGACTTCTACCTCTTCAACACCGACACGCGCGAAGCAAAGCTCGTCTTCAGCCGCGCCGACTGGTTCGACCCGGCGCGGATGGCGGACATGCGGCAGGTCACGCTGAAGGCGCGCGACGGACTGGACCTGCACGGCTATCTCACGCTGCCCGCCGGTTCGGACGGCAAGGCCCTGCCGATGGTGCTGTTGCCGCACGGTGGACCGTTCGGCTTGTTCGACGAATGGGGCTTCGATCGCGAGACGCAGATGCTGGCCGCCGCTGGGTATGCCGTGCTGCAGCTGAATTTCCGCGGCTCCGGCAATTACGGTCGCGCGTTCGAACAGGCCGGAGGTCGCGAGTGGGGCGGCGCCATGCAGGACGACCTGACCGACGCCACGAAGTGGGCGATCGCGCAAGGCATCGCCGATCGCGAGCGCATCTGCATCTACGGCGCCAGCTATGGCGCCTACGCGGCGCTGATGGGAGCAGCCAAGGAGCCTGGTCTGTACCGCTGCGCGGTCGGCTACGTCGGTGTCTACGACCTGCCGATGGTGCACGAAGAGCTGCGCGAAAGCGGACGCAGGTGGGGCACGTTCGCCAACGAGTGGATGGGCAACGACCCCAAGGTGCTCGCACAGCGTTCGCCCAACCGCATGGCCGACCGCATCAAGGTGCCGGTCCTGCTCGCTGCCGGCGGCAAGGACGAGATCGCGCCCATCGCGCACAGCCAGAAGATGGAGAAGGCGCTCATGGCGGCGGGAACGCCGGTGGAGACGCTGTACTTCCCGACCGAGGGCCACGGCTTCTACACCGAGGAACACCAGCGGGCGTTCTATACGCGGCTGCTGGACTTCCTGTCCAGGAACATCGGCGGCGCGAAGGCGCTCTGAACGCCGCCGTCCGGTTCCGTTCGCCGCACACGGCGAACGGGCCGGGTTCAGTGCGGTCGCTTCACCTGCATCAGCCGGTCGAGGTCGCGCCGGAGCGCAGGCTGGGTCACCGGGGCATCGAGCAGGAACACCTCCACCCCGTGCGCCGGCACCGTCGCCGACAGCGTGCCGCCGTCGCGAACGGCGACATCGCCGCCCGCGATGGCCTTGCGCCAGCGACCGGCCTGCACGCCCTGCTTCACTGCGAACTTCGTCGCCGCGTCGCCCTTGTTGAGCAGCACCAGCGCGATCTGCGACTGGCCTTCGTGCTGGTACACGCGATAGAACGCCGCGCGGTCGCCCTTGAGTTCGAGGTTGAGCTGCAGTCCGCGCTGCAACGCGGGCGAGGCCGCGCGCACGTGCGCGATGCGGCTCAGGCTCTGCTGGATGGGATGCGCCTTCGCCACGGCGATGCGCTCCGCACCGAAGTAGTTGCGGTTGCCGTCGTGCTCGGGGCGGCCGCGCATGAAGCCGATTTCCGACCCGTAATACACCACCGGAATGCCGCGCGCGGTGAACAGCCAGTTGTGCGCGTCGATGAAGCCTTCGTCGCTCGCGTCCAGGCGTGCCATGTCGTGGTTGTCGTAGAACGTCGCCAGTTCGTACGGATTCGCATACGGGCCACCGTCGAGGAAGAGCGGCGCGGCGAGCACCTCATAACCGGCACGCGCGTGGCCGAACGCCTTCTCCATGCCCTGTTTGAGCGGGAAATCGAGCACGCTGACGTTCGCGTTACTTTCCCAGGTGTGTTCGGCGATCTTCGTCGCGTCGTAGTCGAACGCCTCGCCGAACATGAACATGCCCGGCTTCTGCGTGCGCATGCGCGCGACGAACTCGTGCCAGAACGGATGCGGCAGCCAGCCGATGGTATCGATGCGCAGCGCATCGGCGCCCTGCGCGATCCACTGCGAATACGCACCGGCGAGGTAGTCCATCACCGCCGGGTTGTTCTCGTTGAAGTCCGACAGTTCCGCCAGCCCGGCCTTGGTGTTGTAGAACTGGTGCAGCGGGTTGTGCGCGGGATCGAGCTTGTCCGGCGGCAGGTTCTGGTGATCGGCGACGAGCTTGCCGTCGCGATCGAACACCTGCCCGTACTGCGGCTGTTGCATCGGCATCGAGTAGGACGGCGAACCGTGGTTGCCGACGATGTCGAGCACCAGCTTCATGTCCTTGCCGTGCACCGCGCTGGCAAGGCCGGCGAAATCCAGGCCCGGGCTCGGCAGGTGTTCGTCGAGGCGATAGAAGTCGACGCCCCAGTAGCCGTGGTAACCGGTCTTGCCGCCGTCGGTCAGGAACCCGCCCCTCGAAGCGGGCTTGCCGCCGGTGAAGGCTTCGTCCGGGTTGTCGACGACCGGCGTGATCCACAGCGCGCTGAAACCCATGCCGTGGATGTAGTCGAGATGGTCGACGATGCCCTTGAAGTCGCCGCCGAGGTAACCGACGTTGTCGCCGTCGCTGCCCGGCGTCGGCCGGTCGAACGTGCGCCGCGCCGGATCGGGACCGCCCTGGTCGCGATGGTCGTTGGACGGATCGCCGTTGACGAAACGATCGGTGACGACGAAGTACACCGCCTCCGACGCGAACGGCTCCAGCGTGCCGTAGTAGTCGGCCGCGCGCGCCGCGGCGGGAAGCGTCGCGAACAGGGCGAGGGCGAGCGCGGTCTTCGAAAGGGACGAATTCATTCGGCCACCGCCGCGAGCTCGCCCTGCACGCCCGGTTCGCGCACGCGCAGCACGCACAGGCCGGCGACGATCAGGCTGATGCCGCCGATGGTCAGCGCCTGCAGCGGCTGTCCGTCGAAGAAGTGCTTGAGCAGGAAGCCCAGCAGGCTGGCCGCGACCAGCTGCGGGATCACGATGAAGAAATTGAAGATGCCCATGAACACGCCCATTTTTTCCGCCGGCACGCTGTCGGAGAGCAGCGCGTACGGCAGCGAGAGGATCGAGGCCCACGCGAAACCCACGCCGACCATCGACAGCAGCAGCCAGTCCGGATCGCGGATGAGCAGGAACGACAGCAGGCCCAGTCCGCCCAGCGTCACGTTGACCAGATGGCTCACGCGCAGGCCGAGGCGGCGCGTCATCGGCGGGATCGCGATGGCGGCCAGTGCGGCGAAACCGTTGTACGCGGCGAACAGCACGCCGACCCAGTTCGCGCCCTCGTTGTAGGCAGCGGACGACGTGTCCGCGCTGCCGAAGTGCACCTGCGTGACCGCCGCCGTGGTGTAGATCCACATCGCGAACAGCGCGAACCACGAGAAGAACTGCACGACCGCGAGCTTGCGCATCTGCACCGGCATATCGTGCAGGTCACCGACGATCTGCGCGAGCGCGCGATCCGGGCGCATGCGGCTGGCGAGCAGCAGCGCGATGCCGTAACCGGCGAGCAGGCCGGCGAGGATCAACAGTTGCTTGTCGAGCGCGAACTGCAGCACAAGCGCCGCGGCGATCGCGCCGGCCAGCAGCCATGCGCCGCCGTTGCGCAGCGCGCGCGCACGATCGAGCGGACGATGCACGAGCTTGGGTGCGGTGTCCTGTGCGCGCAGCACGTCCGGCGGGTACTCGCGCGTGCGCAGCACGGTCCAGCCCACTGCCAGCAGCAGCACCGCGCCGCCGGCATAGAACGCATAGCGCACGGTGTCGGGCACTTCACCGGCGCCGGCGGTGTTGCCCACGCCGGCCTTCGCGAGCAGCCACGGCAACAGGCTGGCGATCACCGAACCCACGCCGATGAAGAAGCTCTGCATCGCGTAACCGCTGGCGCGTTGCGAGGTCGGCAGCTGGTCGCCGACGAAGGCGCGGAATGGCTCCATCGAGATGTTGATCGACGCATCCAACACCCACAGCAGGCCCGCGGCGATCCACAGCGTCGGCGAGTTCGGCATGAAGAACAGCGCCAGCGTCGCCAGCACGGCACCCACCAGGAAGTACGGACGGCGGCGCCCCAGTCCCGTCCAGGTGCGGTCGGACAGGTAACCGACGATGGGCTGCACGATCAGTCCCGTCAGCGGCGCGGCAATCCACAGCACCGGGATGTCGTCCATGCTCGCGCCGAGCGTCTGGAAGATGCGGCTGACGTTGGCGTTCTGCAGGGCGAATCCGAACTGGATGCCGAGGAAGCCGAAGCACATGTTCCAGATCTGCCAGAACGACAGCTGCGGTTTGGTGCTCATGGGGTGCGTGTCTCCGTCACGTGCAGGGCGCCGATGTCGGCCGCGTTGAGCGGGCCGTCAGCACCGCCCTGACCGCCGGTGTAGTGGGCGAAATGGGCGAGGTAGCTCATGTTGAATCCGTCGCGCAGTTCGAAGCGGCATTCTGCGCCGGCGCGCGCCCGGAAGGACACCGCGCTGGAACGCTGGCGCATCTCGCCGTGCGGCATCACCAGCGTGCCGGTCTGTTCGGGTTCGTCCTTGCAGGCCACCACCAGCGTCTTCACCGCGGCGGTAATGCCGGTGTTGATCGGGCCGTGATGGTTCTCGAAATCCACGCGCGCATCGAAGCGCCCGTCGCGCGGCGCGGTCCAGCGACGTGGCCATGCGCCATCGGCCGTCGATTCGTCTCCAACGCAGCGGGTCGGACCGTGCAGCGATTCTAGGCCGTCGGCGGCGACGCGGATGAGGCTGAGGCACTGCGCGTACGGTTGCTTGTCCAGTGCGAAGGCAGTGCCATTCGTGATGGCGCGACGACCGTTCACGTACAGGTGCATGTCGCGCGGCACGCTCACGTTCCACTGCGCGCCATCGTCGCGCAGAACGGGTGCCTCGGGCGATGCTGGCGCGAAGCGCGCGGCATCGCTGGCAAGCGTCGCTTTCTGCGTCTTCGTCGCGACCAGTTCGACTGTCAGGTCGCTGGCGTCGCCCTGCGTTCGACCGGCGACGAGCAGGTCGCCGTCGAGCGAAACGGGCGTGCGCAGGGTGACGCGACGATCCGGCAAGTGCAGCACGATGCGGTCGCGTTGCCCGAACAGCATCGGCACCAGTTCCACCGGCAGCTTGGGCTGCACGCGGCCGTCCTCGCCGAGGCCGAAGACGCCTTCGATCACCATGTCCAGGTACGCCGCGACCGACCACAGCTGGCGGCGCGAATTCACCACCGGGCCGCTCAGCGCGCCGTCGTCGACGTGCACGGCCTGCGTGGTGAGCTCGAAGTTCTCCATGTTCGATCCCGCCAGCGCGGCACCGCGCATGAGCGAGCGGATCTCGTGCGCGATGCGCGGCGCGTGGTCGACGGCGCGCGCGGCGCGCAGCGAGTACGCGCCGACAAAGGGCCAGATCGCGCGGTTGTGGTAGATCGCGGTGTCGGGCTGCTGCGGCCAGATCACCGGGCTGCCGGACTCCAGCGCGGGGTAGCGCGACAGTGCGCGGCGCGCGCGGTCCGACGGCGCGATGCCGCTGTCGATCGCCAGCGACAGACCGAGCAGGTCGTAGGCTTCGAACGGCACCGGATGTGCGTCGGTGCCGATGTAGCTCATGTACAGGCCACGGTCCTCGCGCCAGAACGCGTGGTCGATCGCGACCTTCAGCGCCTGCGCCTGCCGGGCATATTCGTTCGCGCGCGCGTCGCCGCGCTGGCTGGCCATGCGCTGCGCCAGCCGCAGCGCCTCGTACTGCAACACGTTGGTCGAGAGCGCGAAGGACTGCGCGATGAAGCCAACATCGTTCGCGGTCCAGCGCGGATACGACTGCTCGCGCCAGTCGAGGTAGGACGTCTCGCCGCGATACAGACCGCTGCGCGCATCGAACACATGCGCGCGATCCTGCGCGAGCGTATCGGTCAGCGCATGCCAGGTTTCATCGGCGAAGCGCCGGCTGTCGGCATCGGTTCCGTCGATGAGGTGGCGCGCGGCGAGGAACCACACCACGCGGTCGCTGCTGATCGGCCAGCTGCCACCGGACCCGGTGTCCTGCGCGACGTACAGTCCATTGGCCACGCCCGGCGCGCGCACCTGCGACAGCTTGAAGCGCAGCGAAGCGCGCGTGCGCTCGGGTTCCAGCCGCGCCAGCGCGAGGTCTGCGGCGTACGAGAGATCGCGCGTCCACACATAGCGCCACTTCTCGCCGGTCTCGAAGCAGGGGCACGGGATCGGGCGACCGTTGTCGAACGCCCCGTCGGTGATCGATGCCACCTGCGCCTCGCGCAGTTCGGCCTGCGCCAGCGCGAACAGTGCGTCGAACAGCGGACTGGCGGTGTCGCTGGACATCGCCTGGCGCGCGATCGTGCGCTCGCCAGCGACGGCGTGGAGGCGGAACCCATCCGGTAGCGTTTCCACGGATACCGAACGACCGCGCCAGTCCAGTCCGTGCTGCCATGCGCCGGCGTCCGGACCGGCGGCCTGCGCGAACGTCGCGCCGCACCATGCCACGGCAATGCCGCAGGCGATGCGCGTAAACAGACGCGGCGACCGGGCGGCTTGGTTCATGCAGCGTCCCCTGGGCTGGAGCGGCCATGTTAGTTCGGGCCACGGTGGCACACTCTGCGCTGCATACGTATTCATCGCACCGCCACCGGAAGCGGCAATGCCGACGGCCGCGAGGCATGGAATAGTGCGCTCCATCGCGCGCCACCGGCGCGCTCCACGGCAGCCAAGCGGTACGCGGATGACGAACGCAGGGACGAACACGACGGGAACCATGTGGTGGCGCGGCGCGGTGATCTACCAGATCTACCCGCGCAGCTTCCTCGACACCAACGGCGACGGCGTCGGCGATCTCGCGGGCATCATCGAGAAGCTCGACTACGTCGCCAGCCTCGGCGTAGACGCAATCTGGATCTCGCCGTTCTTCAAGTCGCCTATGGCGGATTTCGGTTACGACATCGCCGACTACCGCGACGTCGATCCGCTGTTCGGCACCCTCGACGACTTCGATCGCCTGCTCGCCAAGGCGCATTCGCTCGGCATCCGCGTGATGATCGACCAGGTGCTCAGCCACACCTCGATCGAGCACGCGTGGTTCAAGGAAAGCCGCGAGAGTCGCGACAACCCGAAGGCCGACTGGTACGTGTGGGCCGACGCGAAGCCCGATGGCACGCCGCCCAACAACTGGATGTCGCTGTTCGGCGGCGTCGCCTGGCAGTGGGAGCCGCGTCGCGGCCAGTACTTCCTGCACAACTTCCTGGCTTCGCAGCCGGACCTGAACTTCCATCATCCGGCGGTGCGCGAAGCGACGCTGGACAACGTCAGGTTCTGGCTCGACCGCGGCGTCGACGGCCTGCGCCTGGACGCGATCAACTTCTGCTTCCACGACGCGCAGCTGCGCGACAACCCGGCCAAGCCGCCGGAGCTGCGCACCGGACGCGGTTTCAGCCCGGACAATCCGTACGCGTTCCAGTATCACCACTACAACAACACGCAGCCGGAGAACCTCGTGTTCCTGGAGGAACTGCGTGCGCTGCTCGATCGCTATCCGGGCGCGACCACGCTGGGCGAGATCTCCTCGGAGGATTCGCTGGCGACGATGGCGGAGTACGTCAACGACCGACACCTGCACATGGGCTACAGCTTCGAGCTGCTGACCGACGACCGCAGCGCGGCCTACATCCGCACGACGGTCGAGAACCTCGAAGCGAAGATGGGCGACGGCTGGCCGTGCTGGGCGATCTCGAACCACGACGTGCAGCGCGCGGTGACGCGCTGGGGCGGCGGCACGCTCGATGAGGGCCTCGCCAAGCAGCTGGTGGCACTGGTGTGCTCGCTGCGCGGCTCGGTCTGCCTGTACCAGGGCGAGGAACTGGGATTGCCGGAAGCGGACGTGCCGTTCGAGGCATTGCAGGATCCCTACGGCATCGCGTTCTGGCCCACCTTCAAGGGTCGCGACGGATGCCGCACGCCGATGCCGTGGAATGGCGATGCGCAGTCGGGCTTCAGCCCGGTGCGTCCGTGGCTGCCGGTGGCGGCGGACCACGCCGCGCGCAGCGTCGCGGTGCAGGACGCGCAGCCGGACTCGGTGCTGAATGCGGTGCGTCATCTGCTGCGCTGGCGCAAGACGCATTCCGCGCTGGTCGGCGGCGACATCGCCTTCCTTTCCGCCGACGAGCCGGTACTGGCATTCACGCGCCGCGCGAACGACGAGGCGTTGCTGGTCGTGTTCAACCTGTCGGCAACGCCGGCGCGATGGACGGTGCCGGCTTCGATCGGCACCTTTAATGCGATCGACGATCACGGCCTGCTCGCGGGGCGCGTCGAGAACGGCGAGCTGCACCTTCCGGCGCACGCCGTGTACTACGCGCGCATCGACTGACGGCTTGCGACGCGCGCCCTTCCCGATGCTGCAAGGAACGCGCGCACCGATGAACCACGCTGCCCTGCGACTCGCTTTCTGGTTCTGCCTGCTCGCGCCGGCAACTTCCGCCTTCGCGGTGGAGCCGCTGGTGCCTGAGCGCGCTCAGGGCACCCTGCGCACTGAATCGCTTGCCTTCGACCCGACCGAGTTCGCGCCAGAAGGGCTGCGCGCCACGGTGTTCCTGCCGCCGGGATACGCAACCACTCAGGCGCGCTATCCGGTCCTCTATCTCAACGACGGCCAGGATCGCGATGCGGTCGGCCTTGCCGCGACGCTGCAGTCGCTGATCGACGAAGGCCAGATCCGCGCGCCCATCGTCGTCGCCATCGACATGCCGAAGGACCGCATGGGCACCTACGGCCTGTCTGATCGCGAACACGGCACCAGCCTCCTCGCGCAGACGAAGTACGGCCCGGTCGGCACGCACGCGCAGGCGTATTCGGAGTGGGTAGTGCGCACGCTGGTTCCCTCCATCGACGCACGGTTCCGCACGCGCACCACGCCGGACGCGCGCGCGGTGCTCGGATGGTCCCTGGGCGGCCTCAACGCGTTCAACCTCGGCTGGCAGTATCCGGAGGTGTTCGGTCGCGCCGGTGCGTTCTCGCCTTCGTTCTGGCTCTCGCGCGAGCGCGGCGACGCTGATGCGGTGCAGTCCACGCGACTGGCGCAGGCGATGGTCGACGGAAGCACGCCGCGCAATGGGGCACGCTGGTTCTTCGCGGTCGGCACGAACGAGGATGCCGACGATCGCGATGGCGATGGAATCAACGACGCCATCGACGACACGCGCGACCTGATCGATGGCTGGCGCACCGGCATGAGTGGCGCGATGAAGGGCCTGCGCCAGCAGAGCTACCGCATCGACGGCGACGACAGCGGCGAGCCGACACGCGCCGACGTCGCGTTCTACCTGCTGCCCAGCGGTCGCCACGATCAGGCCAGCTGGGCGCGCATGCTGCCGGTGTTCCTGCGCTGGGCATATGCGGTGCATGGCCCGGCGCTCGATGCGACCGGCACTGTCGAGAGCTACCAGGACGTGCCGTCCGCGCACGTGTCCGCGCGCAACGTCGATGTGTGGCTTCCGCCGGGATACGCCGACCATCCGCGGCGCCGCTATCCGGTGCTGTACATGCACGACGGCCAGAACCTGTTCGATCCGTCGCTCGCGTACACCGGCATCGACTGGGACATCGACGGCACGATGACGCGACTGATCGCCGCCAGGCGCGTGCGCGAGGCCATCGTCGTGGCGATCTCGAACACTCCGCTGCGCGGTGCCGAGTACATGCCGGCGAAGGCGGCTCCGCCCGGGTCGCGCGCGCAACTGCTTTCCGACCCGTACCTGCGCTTCCTCGTGGACGAGCTGAAACCGGCCATCGACGCGACGTATCGCACGCGCACCGGGCGCAGCGACACCTTCGTGATGGGCGCGAGCATGGGCGGGCTGATCTCGGCCTATGCGATGAGCGAGTACCCCGAGGTGTTCGGTGGCGCGGGCGGGCTGTCCACGCACTGGCCCGCCGACGACGGTGCGGTGATCGATTTCCTCGCAGCGCATCTCCCGGGTCGCCGCACGCATCGCCTCTATTTCGACCACGGCACCGCGACGCTAGACGCGTCGTACGGTCCGTACCAGCAGCGCATGGACGAAGTACTCACGCGCGCGGGCTGGCGACGCGGGCGCGACTTCGACAGCCGCGTGTTCCCCGGCGCCGAGCACAACGAGCGCGCGTGGCGCGATCGCGTGGAGATCCCGCTGCAGTTCCTGCTCGGGCACTGACACGGTCGCTCTCCACCCGGCTGGCCCGCATGACTGCGGGAAAACGATTGCATGCGGCCGAGCGCCTAGATCGAGCGCGATGAATACGTATGCAAAGCGATTTGTGCGGGGATGGGTCCGTCTACCATCGCCGCTACGTGCCGTACCGGATTGCTGTTCCGGAGGGACGCGGGCTTCGACGAGCGCAGGCGCAACGCCGCGACGGACGCGGGCCGACACACAAATTAAGCCGATTCACTGGGAGGGGAGATGCAACTCAAGCGCAATCTGCTGAGCGTGGCACTGGCGTCGGCGATGATGCTGACGACCGCGGGCGCGCAGGCACAGGTGGCCACGCAGGCGCCGGAATCGGAGCCGTCCGCCAAGGACGAAACGACCACGCTCGACTCGGTCGTCGTTACCGGCATCCGCGCCGGTATCGAGTCATCCATCGAGACCAAGCGCGAATCGACGTCGATCGTCGAGGCGATCTCGGCCGAAGACATCGGCAAGCTGCCGGATGTGAGCATCGCCGAATCCATCGCACGCCTGCCCGGCCTGTCCGCGCAGCGCGTGGGCGGCCGTGCGCAGGTCATCAGCGTTCGCGGCCTGTCGCCGGACTTCGCCACCACCCTGCTGAACGGGCGTGAGATGGTGTCCACGGGCGACAACCGCAGCGTCGAGTTCGACCAGTACCCGGCCGAGCTGATGAGCGGCGTGACCGTGTACAAGACCCCCGACGCTGGCTTGGTCGGCCAGGGCCTGTCGGGCACGATCGACATGCGCACCGTGCGCCCGCTCGATTTCAGCGAGCCGGTCGTCGCCGTCAGCGGTCGCCTGCAGCGCAATTCGCTGGGTGACGCGGCCAATGCCGACGACGATGGCAATCGCCTCAGCGCGAGCTACATCGGCCAGTTCGCCGACCGCACCATCGGTTTCTCGATCGGCTACTCGCACACCGAGCTGCCGATCCAGGAAAACCAGGTCGGCCTGTACGAGCCGTGGAGCGCGACCAACACCACCGACCGCGTGCGCAACGGCGTGCCGACCGGCACGTTCTACTCCGACGGCATCAAGGCGCTGCGCCGCACCGGCGAAGTCGAGCGCGACGCCGTGATGGCCACGCTGCAGTACCGCCCGTCGAACGACTGGACCAGCACGCTGGACCTGTTCCACACCAGCGCCGACCAGGAAGACACCGCGAACCAGTTCGAGGTGAACCTGAGCGGCTACAACGGCGGCGGCGCGGGCGACCCGGCCGTGGTGATCCTCAATCCGCAGGTCAACGGCAATGCCTCGTTCACCGGTGGCAGCGCGGTCAACGTCTATCCGCTGGTGCGCGGCATGTACCGCAAGCGCGAGGACAAGATCGACGCGTTCGGCTGGAGCAACGACTTCAACGTCGGCCAGGTGCGCATGAAGGCCGACATCGGCTGGTCGCGTGCCAAGCGCGACGAGCTGCTGCTGGAGAACAACACGCAGAAGATCCCGCGCCTGCAGCTGGACACGGTCGACCTGTCGTACAGCGGCAGCGACTTCTCGCAGTTGAACCCGGGCCTGGATTACTCCAATCCCGAGCAGTTGTTCCTCACCAACACGATCTACGGCTCGGGTTACGGCAAGGTGCCGAGCGTCGAGGACGAGCTGAAGACCTACACGCTGGCCGCATCGCTGCCGGCGCCGCAGTCGCTGGACTGGATCTCCGACATCGACGTGGGCTTGAACTACGCCGACCGCGAGAAGCAGAAGGTGCAGCCGGAAGGCAACATCAACCTCGGCGCGCAGGGCGACATCGCCATCGCGCGCGATCTGCAGTACGGGCTGGTCAACCTCAACTTCGCCGGCGTGGGCTACATCCCGTCCTGGAACGTGCCGGCGGCCGTCGCCCGTTACATGGACTTCCGTCCGCGCACGGATCTGGACTACCTGATCCCGAAGGCGTGGACGGTGGATGAGAAGCTGTCCACCGCGTACGTCAAGGCGAACATCGACACCGATTTGGGCGACGTCGGCGTGCGCGGCAATGTCGGCATCCAGATCCAGCATGCCGATCAGTCCTCGCGTGCGAACTACTTCGACCGCACCGCTCCGGCCGGCAGTCAGGTCAAGCCGTTCGAAGACGGCAGCACCTACACCGACTACCTGCCGAGCCTGAACCTGGCGTTCCTGTTCCCGCACGACCAGACCCTGCGCGTCGCTCTGGCACGCCAGGTCGCGCGTCCGCGCGTGGACCAGCTGCGCGCGTCGCTGGAGTTCGGCGTGGACCCGGCCACGGGCAAGCCCGGCGGCAGCGGCGGCAACCCGCAGCTGGATCCGTGGCGCGCCAACGCGTTCGACCTGTCGTACGAGAAGTACTTCGGCAACAAGGCCTATGTCGCCGCGGCGTACTTCTACAAGGACCTGCGCAGCTACATCTACACGCAGACCAACGACAACTACGACTTCTCGTCGTTCGTCGCCAGCTACGTGCCGGGCCCCAACGAGCCGGCGACGCAGACCACCGGCAACTTCACCGCGCCGTACAACGGCAAGGGCGGCATGCTCCAGGGCATCGAGCTGTCCGCGTCGCTTCCGCTGGACCTGTTCTGGGAGCCGCTGGAAGGCTTCGGCATCATCGCCAGCGCCAGCTTCAACGACAGCGACATCGAGATCCTGGATCCGGAAAGCGCGAGCAGCGTGGGATCCGATCCGATCAGCCTGCCGGGCCTGTCGGACGAGGTCTACAACCTGACGGCGTATTACGAGCGCAGCGGTTTCGAGGCGCGCGTGAGCCAGCGCAAGCGTTCGGACTTCATCGGCGAGATCGGCAACTTCGATGGCAACCGCACGCTGCGCTACGTGGTGGGCGAGGACCAGGTCGATGCGCAGATCAGCTACACGTTCGGCGAGAACAGCGCGCTGGCCGGCCTCACGCTGCTGGCCGAGGCCAGCAACCTGACCAACTCGCCGTACCAGACCTACGCCGGCTCGAAGGATCGCCCGCTCGAGTACATCGAGTGGGGCCGCACTTACCTGGTGGGCGCCAGCTACAAGTTCTGATCGCGCAACAGGCTCAACAGAAAACCCCGCCCTTCCGGCGGGGTTTTTTTCTTGGGTGATGTCTTCGACCGCGTCATCGCGCGGACGCGGTGGTGTGGTACGACCGCGCTTACAGCCCCATCCAGCCTGCGACGACGGCGCGCGCCTCGTCCACGCCCTGCTTGGACTCGGCCGAGAACGTCTGCACGCTCACGGTGTCGCCGAACGCGCTGAACAATTCGCGCTTGACCGCGTTCAATTGCTGCATCTGCTGGCCGCGACCGAGCTTGTCGGCCTTGGTGAGCAACCCATGCGCCGGCAGGCCGCGCTCGACCGCGTAACCGATCATCTGCCGGTCGTAGTCCTTGAGCGGATGGCGGATGTCCATCACCACGACCAGACCCTTGAGCGACTCGCGCGTCTGGAAATAGCGCTCGATGAACGCCTGCCAGTGCGCCTGCAGGTCCTGCGGGACTTTTGCGTAGCCGTAGCCGGGCAGGTCGACCAGGAAGCGCGGGTGGTCCGCCAGGTCGGGCGGGGTCATGTCGAAGAACACCAGCTGCTGGGTGCGGCCGGGCGTCTTGGACACGCGCGCCAGCGCGTTCTGCTGGCACAACGCATTGAGCGCGCTGGACTTGCCGGCATTGGAGCGGCCGGCGAACGCGACCTCGGCGCCGCCCTCGGGCGGCAGCTGCTTGGGGGTGTGCGCCGACAGCAGGTAGCGGGCGCGGACGAAGGGATTGGCCATGCGCATAAGGATCGCACGCTTGCGCGCGCCGCCCGCGAACGGGCCGCTCCGATGCCGTAAAAGCCGCTGTTGCCGGGTTCGGCACGGCGTGCGCGTTGACCCAACCCGGAGCGGCGACGATAATTCCGCGGTTCCGGCGGCCCTACGGCACGCCCTTTTCAGTGTGTTTCGGAGCCCAGCTACATGAGCCAAGCCCGCGTCCTCGGCATCGTCGGCCTCGCCGCCCTGGCGGCCGCTGCCGTCGCCTACGCCCAGACCACCGTCAATCCGGTCCCGGACAACGCGCCGGTGCAGGCCGCGCCGCTGAACACCGCGCCGGAGAAGGTCGTGTGGGGCGACGCCAAGGCTGGCGCCACCAAGGCGGGCACCTGCGCCGCGTGCCACGGCCTGGACGGCAACCCGACCGATCCGCAGTACCCGCGCCTGGCCGGCCAGAGCGAGCGCTACATCGCGCACCAGATCGCCCTGTTCAAGAGCGGTGAGCGCAACACCGGCATGGCCGCGGTGATGAAGCCGTTCGCCGACACCCTGTCGGGCCAGGACGCGCGCGACATCGGCGCCTACTTCGCGACCCAGAAGTCGGGCGCGGGCGTGGCCGACGACACCGTCATCGCCAGCGGCCCGAACTCGGGCAAGAAGTTCTTCGAAGTCGGCGAGCAGCTGTTCCGCAACGGCGACAAGGCCCGCGGCATCCCGGCGTGCATGGCGTGCCACGGCCCGGACGGCGCCGGCAACCCCGGCCCGGCCTACCCGCACGTCGCCGGCCAGCAGGCCGCCTACACCCAGCGTCGCCTGGAGGAGTACCGCGCCGGCACCACCATCCAGCGCGATCCGCACCTGTTCAACGTGATGGCGACCATCGCCAAGCAGCTCACCGACGAGGAAATCGGTTCGGTGTCCAGCTACCTGCAGGGCCTGCACCCGAGCCGCGACGACCTCGCCGCCGCCAACGCCCCGGCGCCCGCCGCCGCTCCGGCTGCGGCTCCGGCTCCGGCCGCCGCTCCCTCGGCCGCCCCGGCTGCTCCGGCCGAGACGCCGACCGAACCCGCGGCTGCGCCGGCCACCGGTTCGTAACGGTGAACTTCCGCCCCTGACCGTGGTCCGAGGCGGTACTCCGAAGTTGCATGGTTGCGCCGGTCGTGGATCCACGACCGGCGTTTTGCTTTCAGGCCTCCCGATTCGCACGACTACCACCGAGACCCCGCCGATGATCCGTCGCTCGCTGCTCCGCTCGCTCCTGCTGCTCGCCCTGCTCCCGCTGGCCGCACTGGCCGCCGACGCCCCGCGCGTGATCGTGGAAGGCACGGACTACGAGGTCATCCCGGAGGGCACGCCGTTCACGAAGGTCAAGGGCAAGGTCGAGGTGGTGGAGGTATTCGGCTACACCTGCCCGCACTGCGCGCACTTCCAGCCGCAGGTCGCCGCGTGGGCCCGCAAGAACGCCAAGCAGGTGAACTTCGTCCCGCTGGCCGCGCCGTTCGGCGGCTACTGGATGCCCTATGCGAAGGCCTACTACGCCGCGCAGGTGCTGGGCGTGGCCGAGAAGAGCCACGACGCGATGTTCCTGGCCCTGCACACCGACGGCACCCTGCCGATCCGCAACGCCACCGAGACCGAGATCGCCCCGTTCTACGCCCGCTACGGCGTGGATCCGGCGAAGTTCGCCGCCGCCTACAACGGCGCCGAGGCCGACACGCGTCTGCGCAAGGCCGGCGATTTCATCCAGCGCAGCGGCGTGGACTCGACGCCGACCCTGGTCGTGGCCGGCAAGTACCGCGTCACCGGCGGCTCGGGATTCCAGGACAGCCTGCGCATCGCCGATGCGTTGATCGCGCGTGAACGCGCCGGAAAAACGCGCTGAACCGTGCGCCGCGCACACGACGCGGCCGGTATTCTTGACCCGTCCATCGTCGGCGCGCCAACGGCGCCCGGCCTTCCGTTTCCAGACTCTTTCGGAGATCGCTCCATGTCCTCGCGTCTGCCTCACATCGCCGTGGTCCTGACCGGCTTGCTGGCCCTGTCCGCGTGCTCCAAGCAGGCCCCGGCGCCGGCCGAGACCGCCGCTCCGGCCGCTCCGACGACCACCGCCCCGGCGACCACGCCGGCTCCGGCTGCCCCGGCCGAAACCGCTGCCGCTCCGGCCGCAACGCCGGCCCCGGCCACCGCCGCAACCCCGCCGGAAGGCCCGGCGCCCGTCGCCGGCACCGATTACGTCGAGATCGCCGGTGGCCAGACCTACGAACCGACCGGCGGCAAGATCGAGGTGGTCGAGGTGTTCGGTTACACCTGCCCGCACTGCGCGCACTTCGAGCCGCTGGTCGAAGCGTGGAAGGCCAAGCAGCCGGCCGACGTGAAGTTCATCGCCGTCGCCGCGCCGTTCGGCGGCTACTGGGTGCCGTACGCCAAGGCGTTCTACACCGCGCAGGCGATGGGCGTGCTCGACAAGTCGCACGAGGCGATGTTCACCGCCATCCACGTCGACCGCACGCTGCCGGTGCAGCCGCTTCCGACCAACGACCAGATCGCCGGCTTCTACGCCAAGTACGGCGTCGATCCGAAGCAGTTCGCCAGCACCATGTCGAGCTTCGCCATCGACGCCAAGCTCAAGCGCGCGCAGCAGTTCATCAGCCGCAGCGGCGTCGACGGCACCCCGTCGATCGTGGTCGCCGGCAAGTACAAGGTGATCGGCAAGGGCTTCGAGGACATGCTGCGCATCACCGACCACCTGGTCGCGCAGGAGCGCGCCAAGGCAGGCGCCGCGCCGGCACCGGCAGGCGGCTGATCGGCGTCGAGCGGTCCGTACGAGGCATGGAGAACAGTCGCCGGCTCCGCCTGTTGAGCGCCAACATCCAGGCGGGGTCCAGCACGCGCGGCTACCACGACTACGTCGCGCGCAGCTGGTCGCACGTGTTACCGGCCGGCAAGAAGCGCACGAGCCTCGACGCGATCGCACAGCTGGCCGGCGAGCACGACATCGTCGGCCTCAACGAAAGCGACCCGGGCAGCCTGCGCTCGGGTTTCACCAACCAGACGCATTACCTGGCCCAGCGCGCCGGCTTCGATTACTGGAGCCACCAGCCGAACCGGCGCGTCGGCGGCGTCGCCTCCAGCGCCAACGGCCTGCTGAGCCGGCTGGAGCCGCGCGAAGTCATCGACCACGCCCTGCCCGGCCGCATCGCCGGGCGCGGCGTGCTGCTCGCTCGCTACGGCGAAGGCGACGAAGCGTTGCTGATCGCGGTCGCGCATCTGTCGCTGGGTGCGAATTCACGTGCCGCGCAGCTGGCTTTCATCGCCGAACTCCTGCACGACCATCCACACGCAGTGCTGATGGGCGACTTCAACTGTTCGATCGATCGTCCCGAGATGCGCGCGCTGTTCCGCAACACGCGCCTGCAACCGCCCAACGGCGAAGTGCCGACGTTCCCGAGCTGGCGACCACAGCGCGCGATCGACCACATCCTGGTCGGCGATGGACTGAGCGTGTCGAACGCACGCGCGCGGCCGGCGGCATCGTCGGACCATCTCGCGCTGTCAATCGACCTCGACGTCCCGGACAAGGCGCTGCGCTGACGCGCGCTGCGGACACGCACACGAAAAAGGCCGGCGCGAACGTCGGCCTTTCCGTCTGCGCCGATGCGATGGACCTTAGAACTTCAGGTCCGCGCGCACGTAGTAGAAGCCACCGCCCGGCACGTCGTAGGTCGATGCGTCGTAACCGTTAAGCGAGCAGCTCAGGCAGATCGGCGGTTCCTTGCCGAACACGTTGTTGGCGCCAACGATCAGCTGCAGTCCCTTCATCCATGGGAACGTGTAGCCGACCTGCACGTCGTGGTACGTGGTGGACGGCAGGCGGTTCTCGCCGAGCGGAATGCCGTCGGCGTCGATCGGCCCACGTTCGGGCGCGGAACACACCGAGAAGTCGCGCGCGGCCACGCCGCACAGCTCGCGCAGCTCGCTGATGTAGCGCACCGTCCACGACGCCATCCAGTTGCCGTACTTCCAGTCGAGCGCGGCGTTGGAGGTCCAGTCCGGGATGCCGCTGTCGCTGACTTCCACGCCCGGTGCGCGCGGCTCGAGGTTGCCGCCTTCGTCGCGCGCTTCGTAGCGACCGACCCAGGTGTTCTGCCAGCTCAGCTTGAACTTGCCGACCTGGGATTCCGGGAAGGTCCAGAACACGTCGAAGTCCCAGCCGTCGGTCTTGATCGTGCCGAGGTTGTCGAGCGTGTTGACGAAGCGGTTGATGTCGCCGGTCACCGCACGCGTGATGCCGTCGCAGAAGAACGGATCGAGCGTGGCGACGCAGCGGTCGAGCTGGGTCTGCGCGTCCGGCGCCTGGATCGCGTCCTCGATCTCGTGGCGATAGAACGTGCCTTCGATGTCGACGCGCTCCGCGGCGGACGTGTTCTCCAGGAACGTGGGCGTCCACACGAAGCCCATGCTGAAGCTCTTCGACGTTTCCGGCGTGAGGTTCTGGTTGCCGCCGGTGATGACGGAGATCTGCGGGTTGGCCTGTTCCGAACCCGTCGGCACGCCGAGCGCCGCGCAGTTGGCCGGGTTGCCGGTGGGCGGCGAACCGGTCGTGCTGATCTGGCAGGGATCGGTGATGGTCGCGTCGAAGCGGCTGAAGGTGCCGTACAACTCGCCGATCGACGGCGCGCGGAAACCTTCGGCGTAGGTGCTGCGGAACAGCAGCTCATCCACCAGCTGCCAGCGCAGGCCGACCTTCGGGGTGAATTCGCCACTGAAGGTCGAGTAGTCCGAATAGCGCCCCGCGAGGCTCAGGTCGATCTTCTTGCCGATCGGCGATTCGCCCATCAACGGGATGTTGAGCTCGACATAGACTTCGTTGACGTCGTAGTCGCCGTCGGTCGGACCGGACGGCACGCCGTTGTAGAAGCCGGCGACCGTGAGCGGATCGGGACGGTACGAACCTTCGTACTTGCGGTACTCGTAACCGGTCGCGAACGAGATCGGGCCGGCCCATGCCTCGACCAGATCGCCCGACAGGTTGGCGGTGAACAGGTGCAGCTTGTTCTCGCTCTCATCGTGCACGACCGGACGGATCCAGTTGAGCATGTCCGGAGTGATCGTGCCCGGGCCGCCGAAGATGTTCAGCGGCACGCATCCGGGTTCGGCCTGGCAGCCGGCCAGCGGACCGAGCGCGATGTTCACGTTGCGGATGTTGTAGCTGCCGAAGTTGTCCTGCTCGGCTTCGTTCTTGCTGATCGCGCCGTTGACGTCCCAGAACCACGCGCGCTCGCCGACGTCGAAGGTGCCTTCGAAACCGGTGCCGAAGTACCAGGTGTCGACCTGCTGCTCGAAGATGCGCGGCCCGCCCTCGACCGGACGACGACCGACCAGCACGAGGTTGTCGGCCGAATCCAGGTCGAAGCCGAACGGGTTGTACGGGTTCGACGCGGAAATGAGGATGTTGTCGGCGAACGCATTGCCGGTCGCGCCGCCGGGGCCGAAGAACAGCGGTTCCGGCGCGGCCTGGTTGGTCGACTCGCGGCGGTTGTACAGCGCCTTCGCGTACCAGCTGATCCGGTCGTTGATGTCGAAGCGGAACTGGCCGAACAGGCCGGTGCGCTCGGACGGTGTCAGCACCATGTTGTATTCGGCGAAGTTGAAGCGGTCCGCCGTGGTGAAGCAGTGGTAATCGTCGGTGCGCGTGGTCGGGCACAGCGGCTGCCCGGACAGGTAGGTCGGATCGCTCGCGCCGTTGTTCGGCGTGATGCTGTACGTACGGCCGGTCGCGGGATCGGTGAAGACGAAGCGACCCGTCGGTGTCGCCGAACTGCCGTTCGCCAGGCCGGTGCCGGGCACGGGCAGGCGCGACTGTTCGCGATCCTTCGAGAAGATCTCGTCCTGCTTGATGTAGCTGGCGCCGACGAACCAGTCGGCGCGGTCGGTGCTACCGCCGTAGCCGATGTCGATGCCGTAGGTGTCGCCATCGCCCTTCTCGTACTGGCCCCAGTTGCCGGTGATCTGGAAACCGTCGAAGCGGCGGCGCGTGATGATGTTGACCACGCCGGCGATCGCGTCGGAACCGTACAGCGACGACGCACCGTCCTCGAGCACTTCGATGCGCTCGACGATGGCGAGCGGAATCGTGTTGAGGTCGGTCGACGACGACACGCCCGATGCGGATGCTTCGTTCACCCAGCGGATGCCGTCGACCAGCACCAGCACGCGCTTGGAGCCGAGGTGGCGCAGGTCCACCGTGGCCGAGCCCGCGCCGACGCCGCTACCGTCCGGCGGGAAGCCGAAGTTGCCCGACGAGTTGAACTTGGTGTTGAGCGAAGAACCCGAACCGGTGATTTCCTGCAGCACGTCCGCGATGGACGTCAGGCCGGTGCGTTCGATGTCCTCGCGACTGAGGGTCTGGATCGGAACCTGGTTCTCGATCTCGGCCTTCTTGATGCGCGTGCCGGTCACTTCCACGCGATCCAGCGTGGTCGCGTCCGAAGACGGTGGCGCATCCTGGGCGGCCGCGACACCCGGCAGTGCGAGCAGCAGCGACAGCTGGATGGCGGTGGCAAGGGACTGACGGCGTAATGCTTTCATCGACTCTCTCTCCCTCAAAAGTGATGGAACAAGCACAAGTCACCGCCGCACCCCTGTCTGCGGCGTACCTCCTTGTAAACAATTCGTAAAACGGCCACAACCCGCAAAGAGTCAGCCAACTTCCGGCACAGACGAACGGCAGGCACTCACGGGGGTTCCGGCATGGATTCCATACCGGAACGGCGCAAAGCGAACGGAAATGCCGGTTCGGCTAGTGGTTCGTGGGCGCGACCGGCGCGACGCCGGCGCCGTTCAGCTTGATCTTGTCGCGGCGGCCGGTCTGCGGATCGGTGCGATGCAAGTGGACTGTCTTGCCCGCGAAGGGGCCGGCCAGCAGGTCCATCATCATCACTTCCGCCAGTCCGTTCTGCGGTGTGGCGAAGGGAGTGACGAACTCCACCAGCCAGAGGCGATCGCCCGAACGCCAATCCTGCAGCGCGAGGTGTTCCCCGCGCTCCAGCTTCGCCTCGGCCTCTTCGGACAGGTAGGCCCAGATCGCCACGCCGAGCGGGAGATGCTCCAGTCCCTCGCGGGTCATGCCGGCCATGCCGAACTGCTCCGCCGGCACCTGGTCCAGCGCCGGCATCGCGCCGAGGCGGAACAGGCGGAACTGCTCGTTCATGATCGGCGGCATGAACGACCACTCCAGGTCCTTCAGCTTCAACTCGCGATGCAGCGCCGATTGGCTCAGCAACCACACCACCTGGCCAAGCGCCTCGGCGACTGTCTGCGGGGCGCCCGCAGGACGCGCGCCAGAAGTCGTGTGCAGTCCTTGCGTCGATTCGTTCATGAGCGGGAGATCCTGTAGTCGGGCAGCGAGGTGAGCAGTTCGATCGTAGCCGGATCGCGCGCCGCCGTGCTGAGTCCCTGCGCATACGGCTGCGCGGAGAACACGGCCATCGCCTCGATCATCTGGAAGCGCTTCTTCTGGGCGAGCGCAAGGCCGTCGTGCAGGGCCGAACGCTGTTGCCCGCCATCCGGCACGAAGGCGTCGTCGTTCTGCGCCGCTGCATCGGATGCCGAGGCTTCGCCGGCACGCAGTCGCGAGTGCGACGGATCGACCGGCGCCATCGCATCGCCCGTGGCGGCGGAACCCGAGCGCAACGGCGGCGGCGCAGCCGGATCCGCGTGCGGCGCAGCAGCGGCAGCGGCCAGCGCACGTTCGCGCTTGGCGTTGCGGTCGACCTTGCCGGCCGCGGCGTCGCCGGTGCCGCCGTCCATCCCATCGTCGCCGCGCAGGCCACGACCGCGCCTGCCTCCGCGCGATCCGCCGGCGCCCATGCGCGCGTCAGCTTCGCGCTCGAAGGACGCGTCATCGACATCGATTGGCTCGATCGCGACGTCCGCCGGTGCGGCCGCGTCCTCGTAGGCGAGGAACACATCGCCCACGCGTCCGGAGCTGCCGTCGACACGCGTGTAGGTGGACGTCGCGTAGAGCACGTTGTCGGTCAGGTCACGCGGGTCGGCATCGGTGCGCACGCCGTTGAGATCGATCGAGGCAATGCCTGCCTGCGCCAGTGTCTGCAGCTCACCGGCCTGGCTGATGCCGTCCTGGTTGGCATCGCGCCACACGCGGAACTCGCCGAAGCGCGCATCGCCCGCATCGAAGCGCTCGTTGCCGTTGCTGTCGTACGCGGCCAGGCCTTGCAGGTCGGACTCGGCGCCCGGCAGGTCCTGCACGAACGAGATCTCCTGACCGTTGTCGATGGCGCCGTTGCCATCGCGATCGAGTGCCAGCACGCCGTCGTCCGCGCCGATCCAGCCGGTGCGGTCCTTCAACCCGTCGCGGTTCTGGTCAAAGCGGATGCCGGAGTTCATCAACGACACCAGCTCCACGCCGTCGCCATCGAGGTCGAACACGACCGGCGGATTGCCGCTGCCGGGCTTCTTGGCGACGGTGATGCGGAAGCCGGCCTGCGTGACCAGTCCCGACGGATCCCGCGCGCCGACCTGCACGATGAACCAGTAGGGCTCGAACGTCTGGGCAATCGCCGAGCTCACCTTGAGCTGGCCATTCTGGATGTAGAACTTGCTGGTGACGTCGGCGCCGTCACGGGTGGCGCTCATCACCCACAGCGTCAACGGATCTCCATCGGGGTCGCTCGCCTGCAGCGTGGTGACGGTGCCGTTCGTCGCGATCGCGCCGACCGTGAAGTTCCATCCCGGATTGATCGGCGCTTCGTTGACGTTGCCGACCGCGACGTTCATCCATGCGCTGGACGAGTAGCCGCTGCCGCCGCGGTCGGTGACGGTGACGAGGATGGCGTGGTTCTGCGCGGCCTCGTAGTTGGCCTGTCCCTGCAGGAAGATCTGGCCGGCGTTGTTGATCGAGAACATCCCGACGTCGCCGCCGGTGATGCTGAAGACGTGGCTGCGGTTGTAGTTCTGATAGTCGTTGTCGCCGAATGCCACGGTGCCGACATGGGTCTGACCGGCGCCGGGCGATGCTTCCGACACCCAGAAATTCTGCCCCCACGTCCACGGCGCTTCGTTGACGTCCTCGACGCTGATCCAGATCCAGGCGTGGTCTGGCGAACCCAGCGCGCCGTCGTTGGCGGTGATGGCGACGGCATAGTTGACTTCGAGCTGGCCGTTGCCGTTCGCGTCGGTGATGGTGCGCCACCAGTCCTGACCGTGCTGCACCAGGTTGTCGAAGTCGAACGTGAGGCCGCTGCGCAGGTACAGCGCGTTGCCGGACATCTGCACCCAGTCCCACGGGTCGAACGCTTCGATCAGCGAGGGTGCGGGCCCGTCCGGATCGCTCGACGCCAGCGAAGCGATGTGCAGCGCGCCCGGCGTGCCTTCCTGGAAGAACGGCGAACCCCACGCGGTGATCCACGGCGTGGACGGCTGTTCGTTCACGTTGGTCACCGCAACGGTGAAGGTTTCATCGCGCGTGGCGTTGTAGGTGTCCGTCACGCGCACGGTGATGGTGTGCGCGCTGGCGGACTCGTAATCGAGCAGCGCGCCGTTGGCCACCGACAGCGCACCCGCCGGCGTGATGACGAAGCGCCCGCCGGCATTGTTCACCAGTGTGAAGCTCAGCCCATCGGTCACGTCCTGGTCGTAGCCGAGGAAGTTGGCGATGAACGTGCCGTTGGCCGAGTTTTCCGCCACCGTCACCGTGCGGTCGTTGGCGATGTCGTGCGGCACGTCGTTGGCGTCTTCCAGGCGCACGGTGATCGTGCGTACGCCGGGCGAATCGAGACCACCGGACGTCGCCTTGACGTCCACCGAATACACGACTTCCTGGCGCCCGTCGCCATCCATGTCGGACAGCGTCATGCCCGCGGCCTTGAGGTCCTCGAAGTTGAAGTTCATGCCGGCGCGGAAGCGCAGCTGGTTGCCGACGATGGTGAACCATCCGCGCGGATCGCTGGTGATCGCATACGTGTAGGTGCCGTTACCGCCGCTGGAGGACAGCTGCGCGACGACGGCATCGCCGAGCGCCACGTTCTCCGCCGGAATCGTAATTGGCTGGCTGCTGACCGTCGGCGTGGCCGGCGCTTCATCGACGTTCTGCACCGCGATGACGAACGTCTCGTCGCGGGTCAGTCCACCCGAGTCGGTCACGCGCACCACGATCTGGTGCGACGTGTTCGCCTCGTAGTCGAGCAGGCTGCCGTTGGCGACGGTGAGCACGCCCGCGGTGGAGATGGCGAAGCGTCCTCCGGCGTTGTCGAGGAGCGTGAAGCTGAAGCCGTCGTTGTCGGCGTCCACCCGGCCGAAGTTGCCGAGCACGGTGCCGTTGGCGATCGGCGTGCTCGCCGTGGACTCGTTCGTCGCCAGCGTGCGATCGACGGTGATGTCGGTCGGACGCGCGTTGATGGTGACGGACAGTGTCGTGCTGCTCTGCGCGGTCTGCCCGGTCGCCGTCTCGGTCGAGATGGCCGTGACGGTCAGCGCGGCCGCGCCAGTGAGGTCCTGCGACCACGTGGCCGGACCCACCAGTGCCAGTCCGCTCAGCTGCGCCGGTGTCAGCGACCACACGCCGCCGCCCAGGTTCGTGCCCTTGTTGAGGGTGAGTCCGGTCGGCACGTTGGAGATGCGGATCTGCAGCGTTTCCGAGCCGTCGGCATCGACCAGCGCCGCCTGCACGTCGAGCGCGAGCGATCCGCCGTCGAGCGTCGTACCCACCTGCAGCGCGCGCGTGATCGTCGGAGCATCCGCCTGCGGCGCGATGTCGAGGAGGAACACGCGCTCCGTCACGAGGCCACCGGCGTCGGTGGCGATCAGCTTGATAGCGACCTGGCCGCTCGCATTCGGCTTGGCGGTGACGTTGACGGTGCGGTTGCCGCCGGTGCCGGCCGTGATCGTCGGCGCGTTGACCTTCGACAGGTCGATCGTCGCGTGGTTGTTCGGATCGACCGCTTCGGCGCGGACGCTGATGCCGTTGGCCGGCGTCAGGTCGTCGCCGACGGTGAACTGCAGGCTCAGCGAACCGTCCTCGTTGATGCTCTGCGTCGGCACCACGCTGATCGACGGCAGGCCGTTGCCATCCCAGTGGTTGCGCCACTGGTTCTCGAACGCCAGGTCCGCGTGCAGCGCGTCGTACGCGGCCTGCGTCGCCGGCTTCGTGTACCCGGCCATCAGGTTCACCAGGCCTTCGGCGTTGATCGTGCTGGAGACGTGGTTGCCGGCGAGGATGAAGTCGATCTTGTAGTTGGCGCGGTCGCCCGCGGTGGCGGTGACGTACCAGTCCTTGATCGTGGTCTGCACGCCGGTACCGACGACCGCGATCACCAGGTCATTGCCGGTGCGACTGAACCACAGCGCGTTGCGGCTGATGTCCTGGTAGCCGATGACGTCGATGTCGTCGCCGCTGGAGTCGTAGTTGCGGATCTCGTCCGAACCGGAGCCCAGGTCGATCAGGTAGGTGTCGCTGTCGTCGCCGCCGATCAGGATGTCGTTGCCCGCGCCACCGACCAGCACGTCGTTGCCGGACTGCGCGTCGATCGTGTCGTTGCCATCGCCGCCGATCAGCGTGTCGTTGCCCGCGCCACCGTACAGCGTGTCGTTGCCTGCGCCACCCTCGATATTGTCGTCGCCGGCGCTGCCGGTGATGGTGTCGGCGAAGGCGCTGCCGATCACGCGCTCGAACGCATCCTCGATGATGTCGCCCGCCGCGCCGCCGCTGTTGGAGCCGCTGGCGAGGTTCAACACGATGCCCGAGGTCGCCGAAGCGTAAGTCAGCGTGTCCACGCCGGCGCCGCCGGCCATGCGGTCGCCGCCCGTTCCGCCGTCGATGACATCGTCGCCATCGCCGCCGAGCAGCTGGTCGTTGCCCGCGCCACCCAGCAGCGTGTCGTTGCCGATGCCGCCCTCGAGCACGTCGTCGCCGATGCCGCCGTCGAGCGAGTCGTTTCCGCCATCGCCGTAGAGACTGTCGTTGCCATCGCCACCGAGCAGCGTGTCCACGCCATCGCCGCCACGAAGTTCGTCGGCGCCGATGCCGCCCTGCAGGTTGTCGTTGCCCAGCTCGCCCCACAGGCGATCGTCGCCCGCGTCGCCGCGCAACTGATCGTCGCCGTCGCCGCCGTACACATCGTCGTTGCCGGTGCCGGCGTTGACGATATCGTTACCGCCCAGGCCCTGGATGATGTCGCGGTTGGCCTGGCCGGTGAGCGTTTCGCCGGCGCTGGTGCCGTAGAGGTAGTCGTCGCGATCGACGACGGTGAACACCAGCACCTTGTTGACGCTCAGCCCCGCGCCGCCGCGGTCCGTGGCGGTGACGGTGACGCTCACCGTCGCGCCGGCCTCGAAGTCGAGTGCGGCGCCGGCCTTCAGGCGCAGCTGGTTGCCGTTGACGATCTCGAAGCGGCTGTCGGCGACGCTGTAGGCGAACGTCGCGAAATCGCTGCCGGCCGTGGTGTCGGGATCGATGCCGGCGAGCGTGCCCAGCAGCACCGCCGGTGACGCCGCGCCGGTCTGCGGCCGGTCGCGTTCGTCGATCTGCGTGGTCGTGGGCGTGAACGCGATGTCCGTCGGCGCTTCGTTCTCGTCTTCCACGGCATAGGTGAAGGCGAGCGTCTGTGCAGACGCGAACTCGCCGTCATGCGCACGCACCGTCGCGCTCAGCAGTACTTCCTTGATGCCATCGCCGTCGAGATCGACCAGCGCGGCGCCACCGGCGACGAGCGCTTCGAAGTCGATCGACGCATTCGCGCGAATGCGCACGCCGTTGCCGTCCACTTCGAGCAGGCCGTGCGGGTCGCTGGCGATCTGCAGCGTGGGCGTGGTGAAGTCGGGATCGCCCATCACGAACGACGCGACCAGCTGCCCGTTGCCGCTGCGCTCACCGACCACCGTCGGCGTGGTCGAAGGCGGACGCGTCGGTGCGAACGGCGCTTCGTTGATGTTGCGAACGGTGACCACGAAGTCCTTCTCGAACCGCGCGCCGGCCAGGTCGGTGACGCGCACGCGCACCGTATGCTGCGCTTCGCTCTCGAAATCGAGCGCGGCGCCATCGAGCACGGTCAGGTGGCCGTCGGCGCTGATCGCGAAGCGGCCGCCACCGTCGTCCACCAGCTCGTAGGTCGGCGTGTCGGTCGGACCGTCGTGGTCCTCGCGCGTGAACCAGCCGAGCGACAGCCCGTTCGCCGCGCTCTCGTCCACTTCCAGCACGCCCGGCGCGAAGATGTCGCTGGGAGCGTCGTTGACCGAGCGCACGGTCAGGTCGATCACCTGCTCGGCGGCGTTGCCATCGGCATCGGTGACACGCACCACGAAGCGGTCCGTGCCGAAACGGTTCGCGGCCGGCGTGTACGTCCACGCACCGGTCAGCGCGTCGAGCGTGATCGCACCCATGCCGGGCGCGGTGACGAGCGTGTAGCCGGTGATGTTGTCGTCGTGGTCGATCGCACCGACGTTGCCGCTCAACGGCACGTCTTCGTCGGTGGTCAGCGTCGCGTTCACGACGCGCGGTGCGGCCTTGTTGCCGACATGCCAGTACTGTGCGAGCAGGTCTCGTACCGCGGCCGGCATCGTCGTCGGCACTTGCGCCGATGCCTGCGCCATCGCCTGCACCAGCGGTTCGGCGTGGGCCAGGAACAGGGAACCGCCCTGCGTGACGATCTCGCGCACGCGGCCGGTGCCGTTGTAGTAACCGGCGACGGTAACGACGGTGTCGCCCCCGATCACGCTGATCAGCAGGTCGTTGCCCGAGCGCTGCAACCACACTGCGCTGGGGTCGACCGCCTGGATCAGCACGCGGTTGGCACCCTCGTTGTCCTCGATGCGATCGCTGCCACTGCGTGCGTCGAACACGTACGCGTCGTCGCCCGCGCCGCCGCGCAGCAGGTCGTTGCCTGCATCGCCGGAGAGCGCGTCGTTGCCAATACCGCCGTCCAGTGTGTCGTTGCCGTCGCCACCGGAGAGGCCATCGTCGCCGGCTTCGCCGTACAGCGTGTCCGCACCGGCCTGGCCGCCGATCGTGTCGTTGCCGTCACCGCCGTAAGCGATGTCGTCGCCGTCGTCCGAACTGATCCGGTCGTCGTCGGCGCCGCCGTAAAGCAGGTCGACGCCCGCACCGCCGGCCAGCACATCCTTGCCTGCGCCGCCCTGCAGCGTGTCGTCGCCGTCCTCGCCGGCCAGCGCGTCCGCACCGTCACCGCCGATCAACGTGTCGTTGCCCTGCCCGCCGACCAGCACGTCGTCGCCGGCACGACCGTCGATCCAGTCGTTGCCTCCGAGACCGATAAGCCGATTTGCACGCGCATCACCACTGATGGTGTCGCCGAAGTTGTCGGTGCCGGTGACGTTCTCGATGGTGCTCACGCCGCCGTTCATCACCAGCGTGTCGCCAGTGGCGTGGCCACCGCCGATCGTGCCGGCGGCGAGGTCCACGGTGAGCGCCGCATCGGACGAGAGGTAACGGATCGTGTCGCCGTACGGTGCGCCGGGCTGCGGTGCCTGGCCGAGCGTGATGCTGTCGCTGCCACCGTCGAGCACGTCCGCGCCCGCGCCGCCTTCGAGGATGTCGTTGCCATCGCCCGCGATCAGCGTGTCGTTGCCGTCGCCGCCGGAGATGACGTCGTCGCCCGCGCCGCTGTTGATCGAGTCGGCGTTGGCGGTGCCGATCATCAGGTCGGCTTCGGCCGTTCCACCCTGCGCAAGCTGGCGCAGCGTGCGCAGGTCCGCGACGAGGCCGTCGCCCATCTGCAGCAGTTCCACCGCGTGATCCGGATTCCACTGGTCGAACAGCTTGACCGAACCGATCTGCGCCGCGCGCACGTCCACCTGCAGGTAATCCGCGCCGAAACCCAGGCGCAGGTTCGACAGGCTGATGCCCGGACCGAACAGCACCGTGTCCACGCCGCCGTCGCCGGCCTGGAAGACCTCGCGCATCACTTGCTGGCCGTTGCCGGTGTTGCGCCACGTCGAGCGCTGGAACTGTCCGTTCGCGCTCGGCCACGTGGAGGGCAGCGGCATCGCGTAGACCTCGTCGACGAACAGGAAGTCGACGCCGTCGATACTCTGGTACACGATCTCGCCAGTCGCGTTGTGGGTGATCGTCAGGCGGTACTGGTGCACGTCGCCCGAGCCGACGTCGCCGTAGCCCAGGTATTCCCAGCTCGCCGTGTACGCGCCACTGACCGTGCCGTTCGCCGCGATCACTTCCTCCAGCGTGAAGGCGCCTTCGTAGATCCGGTCGTGCGAGTCGCCGACGCGGTACTCGTACGTGTCATCGCCGCCGCCGCCGAATAGATCGTCCACGCCACCCGCGCCGCGCAGCACGTTCTCGCCACCGTCGCCGCCGAGGCGGTCGGCGGAGGCACTGCCTTCGATGCCTTCGATGGCGATGTAGGTGTCGCCCTTGGCGTTGCCGGTGTTGACCTGGCTTGCGCCGAGGTACGCCGTCACGCCCGTGCCGCCGGCATAGGACGCCAGGTCGATGCCGTCGCCGCCGAACAGGAGGTCGCCGTCCGCGCCGCCATTGAGCGTGTCGTCGCCGCTGCCGCCGTAGAGCACGTCCACGCCCGCGCCACCGGTGAGCGTGTCGGCGCCCTGGTTACCGGCGAGGATGTCGTCGCCCGCACCGCCGTCGACGGTATCGTCGCCACCGTTGCCGGTGAGCCAGTCCTTGCCCGTGGTGCCGACGATCGCGTCGTTGCCGTCGCCGCCGCCGTTGAGGTTCATGCCGACCAGCGAATGGCGGCCGGTCGCGGCGAACACGACGTTCTCGATCGAACCGCCGAGCGCGTACCAGTCCTTGATGGTGACGCGGTCCGAGCCCTGGTCGATGCGACCGACCTCGTTGTCGCGGCCGATCGTCATTTCCAGATCGTTGCCGCTACGACGCAGCATCACATCCTGGATGTCGATGCCCACGCCGAACTCCAGCGTGTCGGTTCCCGCGTTGCCGGCGATCACGCCGTTGAGCGCGCCCTTGTGGCGACGCAGGATCTTCGCTTCGTCGTTCCAGTCGTTGTGGCTGAGCCAGCGCGTTCCGTCGAAGTACACGACGCCGTCCTTGGTGACGGTGCCGTTGGACTGCAGTGCGTAGCCGTTGAGGTAGACGCCGTTCTGCCAGACCAGATCCCAGTTGTCGACGTAGTCGTCCATCACGACGTCGTTGCCGTCGCCGCGCTGGTAGCGGAACACATCGTCGCCCGCGCCGCCGACCACTTCGTCGTTGCCGCGACCGCCGACCACGAGATCGGAGCCGGTTCCGCCGTAGACGCGATCGTTGCCGTCGTCGCCGAACACGGTGTCGTGGCCCGCTCCGCCCAGCACCTGGTCGTTGCCCGATCCGCCGAGCACCCAGTCCTGGTCGCCGTCGCCCGCGACGAAATCGTCGCCCGCGCCACCGTTGCCGAAGTCGTTGCCGGCCAGCCCGCGGATTTCGTCGTTGCCCGCGCCGCCGTAGAGGAAGTCCGCGCCGTAGGTGCCGAGGATGACGTCGTTACCACCGGTGCCGATGATGTAGGACGTCATGTCGCCGATGCGGACCTGCTCGCCATCGGCGAAGCGCAGCCATTCCACGCGTCGCGTCGACTCGAACCAGTCCTTGATGGTCAGTTCGTCGCCGGTCGGCGTACCGACGCCATTCGCGTCGTACGACACCAGACTGATGATGAGATCATTGCCGGGGCTGGCTTCGGTACCGGAGCGGCGGAGCATGATGTTCTGCATGCCGATGCCCACGCCGAAGTCGATGGCGTCCTCGCCGCCGCGCACGGAACCATCCACCTCGTAATCGCCGCGTCCAGCCCAGTTGCGGGCGATCGTGCCGAGCGCGATCTGGCGCATACGTTCGAACATGCTGTCGGCGACCGAGGCCGACGCATTGGACGGATCCGATTCGTCGAACGCGACGTCGCGACCGTCGCCCTTCTGGAACAGGTAGATGTCGGAGCCGGCGCCGCCGAAGATCGCGGCTTCTCCATTCGCGCCGCGATCGTCGCCCGCACCGCCTTCCAGCACGTCGCCGCCGGCGCCGCCGACCAGGCGGTCGCTTCCGCCGCCGCCGCGCAGCCAGTCGGAACCCTTGCCACCGTAGAGGCGATCGTTGCCGGCACCACCGTCGAGATAGTTGCCGTTGCCGCCGTCGACCGACACCGCGGCCGCTTCCTGCGCCAGGTCGCCGATCGCGAACGAGGTGTTCGCCGGCTTACCCGCGAACAGCACGTCGTCGCCCGCCTGTCCCAGCAACCAGTCGTCGAGCAGCCCGCCGACGAGCGTGTCGTTTCCATCGCCACCGAGCAGGTCGTTGCCCAGGTCGCCGCCCATGATGAGGTCGTTGCCGGCACCGCCGTCGATCGTCGCCGCGACATCGATGGTGAACGGCGATGCGGCTCCCGCCGCACCGTTCACCGTCAGACCCGCAGTACTGGCGAGTCGGTCGCCAACGACCTGGATGACGTCATCGCCCGCCGTGCCGCTGATCAGGTCTTTCGATTCGGCCTCTACGGAGTCTTCCAGCGAACCCAGCTCGACGCCGCGGATATCGCGCACGCGGAATACCCGACGGTTGCCGCCGTCGAAGTCCAGCGCAAGGTTGCCGGCATGGAACACCTGTCCATCCACTTTGCCGTCGCGCAGCTCGTCGAAGAACAAACCGAACCCGCCGATCCAGTCCGTCGCGTTCCGCTTGTTCAGCCCGAGCTCCATGATCCGGGCGAACGTCACGGCCCAGCCGGCCGCGAACGCCGACTCCGGATTGGCTGAAATCAGCGCATTGATGCCGGTCGGGTCCGCGAGGTAGCGGCTGTAGTCCGCGGCGACGGCGAAGTCGCCGAGCAGCATTTCGGTGGAGAACGAAGTCGGCGAACCGGCGAAGATGCGTACGTGCGCCGCCAGGGCGCGCTTGGCATGGATGTCGCCACCGGCAAGCTGCGAGACCATGCTCTGGAACGCCACGTACGTTCCGTAGTTGATGAGGTCGGCGACCTCGCGCGTCCTGAACTGGATCTGCCCGTTGACGCGATAGACGTAGTCCTTGCCATTGATGCCGTAGTTGCCGGTCCTGACCGTCGCGGGATTGACCAGACGCGCGCCCACCTGCTCGAGCGTCGCGTTGAGGTTGGAAGCAACGGCATCCGCAAGGCTACGCGCGCCATCCTTGCCCGCACCGCCCTTCGACCAGATGCTGCCGACTTCGAACGTCTGGCGGTTGTTGTCCCAGGTGACGTCCGCGCCGGAGCGCGGCGTCTTCGCGAACAGCGAGCCGATAAGGCCGCCGAGGATATAACCCACGAACGCGCCGATGGCGGCACCGACAGGGCCCCAGATCTTGCCGATCGAAAGGCCCCATTTCGCGCCCGCAGCAGCGCCGATGGTGGTTCCCACCGCCGCGCCGATCTGACCTTCGACGGTATCGAATTCGACGAGCTTCGAGGCCAGCTTGGCGCCCACGTAGCTGCCGACGATGGTGAAGGTGTTGACCAGGCTGAAGGTGACGCCGTTCATCACCGGTGCGCCGGTGGCGATGTTGGTGATGATCTGCGTCAGGGTCTGCGCCGCGAGCGACTGTCCGAGATCGCCGACCACGGTGCCTTCGAGTCCGGCGGCATGGATGATCTCGCCGACGAGGTACGACGAGACGGCCCCGGCGAGGTTGGTGCCGAGTTCGGCCTCGAATCCCTTGAACGCATTCTGCATCGCGTCGACGCCGGACTGGCCGATGCGCAGGAACCCGATGCTGTCGGCCAACGTGCCGCCGAGCGTCTGCAATACCGTCGAACCGAGCATCCGCTCGAGCTGGTCATCGAACAGCACGTTGCCCAGCGCGCTGCCGAAGGCCGATCCCACCACGGACAGATCGAGGCCGAAGAATTCGACGGTGTTCTCGACCGTCTTCTCGCCCGTGGCCTCGTCGGTGAAGGTCTCCACCGTCACCGTCAGCTCGCCACGCGTGGACACGGTGAGCGTGTGTTCCGGAACGCCGTTGTGGTTGGCATCGACGATCAGCTCACCCACCTGGACGTAGTCGCCGTCGTCCATCGAACCCGGGGAAACGGAGTACTCGCGGTGAGTGATCGACCGGTCGGGCCGACCAATCAGCGGATTGGAATAGGTCTTCGTGGTCTGGTCGTAGATCCCGTCGCCGTTGAGGTCGACGCTCTCCACTTCCACGTACTCGCCGTTGATGGTCACGCCGCGCACGTAATGCGAGTTGCCCTCGTCGAAACTGACGGAGCCGTCGAGCAGGTAGCCCTCGGGCAGGAGCTCCAGCGAGTCGGCGACGCCTCCGGGTGGCAGGACGAGCGTGACTTCGGATTTGGGGACGAGTTTGAGCTGAACGCTGCCGTCGGACGCCTTGTAGGCGATCGTCGCCATGTTCTCGAGATTGACGCCGAGTTCCTCGGCCTGCCTCACGCGCCAGATATAGACGCGGCCCGCGTGTGCGGCCAGATCGGTGACCAGGTGGTAACCGCCAGCAGAGTCCTCGAGATAGAAGTCCGGGACCTTGTTGATGGTTCCTTCCTGCCCGTTGATGAAGCGCGTCTCCGGCACGACATCGTTCGGGTCCAGATAGTGGACCTTCCTGGCGTCCAGCCAGGCCCGGTCCGCCGCCGTCAATGCCACGCCATTGCGGGCAAGCGCGGCTTCGAGGTCCGAACCGAAGAATGCCGAACCCATCGAGATCAGCGAAACGTCGGCATCTCCCAGGTAGCCCTTCGCATGTGCGTAGTAGGCCTGCACGTTCGCGAGCGGACTTCCCAGCGAGAACCCGGGGAAGTAGACGTTGGAGAAGGTCGCATTGAACGGCAGGCTGCCGTACACGCGATCGATGAACGCGATCGCGTCGTCGAGCTGCGCCGGCACCAGCATGTTCGGAATCGCACCGGCGAGATCGGTGATGATGTCGCGTCCATCGAACGGCGAGAACTGGGTGGGTGTCGGCGCGAAGATCAACGAGTTGCTGGCGGCGTGATAGATGGCCGTCGCCTGGAAGCCGCTGCTGTCGTTGACGAAATCGATGATCTCCCACCCGTCCGGCATTACCTTGCCAAGACTGTCGAAGTCCTCAAGGTTGTTCGGGTCGATCAGCTGCGTGTATTCGGCGAGCGTCAGCTGGATCCAGTGCGCATCAAGACTGGTCGCGTTGGCCAGTTCGGCCAACGTCTGGTCCATGGTGGTCTTGTCGCGCTTGGGGATCTTCGGAAGAATGCGTGCGACCATGTCAACGCTCCACGTTAATGGCGGTCATGCGCCTGTCGTCCAGCACGATCAGCACCGGACGGTCCTTGAGAAATTCGATCTGGGTGTTCCATCCCGTCGCGTCGGAGATGTCGAACGAACGTCGTTCGCCTTGCGACGAAATCACTTCCACGCTTCGTGTCGTGACCACGGCCATGCGGCTTCCTGACGAGTCATCGGCGACCGCATGAATCCGGGGGAAGGTCCCGCGGGCTTCGTACTCGCCGGGATTTCGCGGATCGCCAGCGGCCTGCATGAGTCGCGCCGGTTGTTCCGCATCGTCGCCAAGCGGATCGATGGCAACGGCTCGTGCTTCGGGCAAGCTCCAGTAGCGATCCAGCAGATGCTTGCGCATCGCGAGCAATGTGGTCGCACCACGGCTGACAGGTACGGATCGACCGACGCTGTCGACTGCGCGCGCCGTTTGATCCGGCCCGCGACCGAGCACGAATCCCGCGCTCGCCGCATCCCAGAAGAGCGCGTGCTCGCCATCGCTCGTCGGTATCTGCTGGAGCCTTCCGGACGAAACCAGCACCAGCGCGGTGCGACGAGTGGCGTCAGGCCCACCGCGGACACGGCCCAGCCAGCAGCCGTCGCCACGCGCGATGCCGACCACGCTGCCCTTGAAAGGCAGACGGACCTCGTCGAGCACGGAGATACGGCCAGTTTCGAGATCGAACTCGGCCAGTTCGATGCGATCGCTCAGGAGCGAGGATGGCGGTCCCATCTGCAGCCAGCGCACGTGTTTCCCGTCCACGGATAGCAGGTGCGGACGCAGCACGCTCAACTGATAGCTGGTGCGCCGCACTCGTGTGTCCGGCACATCGGCCACAACAAGCGTGGTCGGATGACCTTCGGCGACCCGGCTGCATACCTGCAGGTAGGCCGCGGTGCGGACTCCACTCACGAGGCTGCCGGCTATGGGCATCGTGCAATCGCGCCCGGGTGGCAATGCTCGCGGCCCGATTACCGTGGCGCTGGCGCTGCCGGGCATTCCCGCGGGCGCGGATGCGTGCAAGGCCAGTAGCGCCGCGAGGGTGGCCACGTTGGTCACGCTCCGCCTCACCGCTCCCTCCCCGCTTCCTGCAACCGCCGCGACAGCGGCGAGAGCAGGTACTCGATGATGCGGCGGTCGCCGGTCTTGATCTCGGCGCTGGCGGCCAGGCCCGGCGCGAGCGCGATGCGCTTGCCGTCGATCTCGATCCACGCTTGCGTCAGCCTCACGCGCGCGGGATAGCGCAGGCCTTCCTTCTCGGTCTGGATGGCGTCGCGGCCGATGGTTTCGATCACGCCGTCGACTACGCCGTAACGCGTGAACGGATACGCCTCGAGCTTCACTTCCACCGGCTGCCCGCGTCGGACGAAGCCGGCGTCTCGATTGAGCACCATCGCGTCGACCACGAGTTCTCCGCCATTCGGCACGACGACCATCAGCGGATCGGCCGGCTTCACCACGCCGCCGATGGTGTGCACCTGCAACTGCTGCACGACGCCGGCGACCGGTGCGCGCAGCAGCGTGTGATCGGCCTTGTCCTGCGCCTTCTTGAGTTCTTCCGCACGCAGCGCGCGGGCGGCGTCTGCTTCGGTCAACGCATCGAGCGCCTCGCGCGCGAACTCGTTGCGCGTCTTCGCCAGCTGCTGGTTCGCCGCCAGCTGCGCGGCGTTCGCCTTGCCGCGTTCCTCGCGCCGGATCGCGAGGTCCTGGCGCATGCCCACCACGCGTTCCTTCACCTCGGACACTTGCAGGCGCGGCACGTAGTTGTCGCGACTCAGCTCTTCCATCTTGGCCAGCTGCTCGCTGGCGAGCGGCAGCTGTTCCTCGAGCTTGGCGACTTCGGCGTCGATCATGCCGCGCTCGCCATCGCGCTGGCTGCGCTCTTCGCGCAGACCGGCTAGTGCGGAGTCGTATTCGCGGATCTTCGCCTGCACCAGGGCGCTCTGGGTCGCGGCGGTGGCCGCGGGTGTCCCGGCAGGCGGCACGAAACGGCCGGGCTTGCCATCGATGTGGTTCACCAGTGCCTGCGCGCGCGCCACGTCGATCTGCGCGGTCAGCAGCGCCTGTCGCGCCTGTTCGACTTCGGCCTGGCTCACGGTCGGATCGAGATCGATCAGCGGTGCGCCCGCGGCGACGGACTCACCTTCGACGACGTAGATCGCGCGCACGACGCCGTAGTCGGCCGGCTGGATCACCTTCACGTTGCCGCGCGGGATCACCTTGCCTTCGGCGACGGCGACCATGTCGAGACGGCCCAACGATGCCCACAACAACGCTATGGCGAGGAACGCCACCAACACCCACAGCACGATGCGCCCGAGCGGGTTCGGCGGTTTTTCCAGGATTTCCAGCGCGGCGGGAAGGAAGTCCGGTGCCGCCGACGCGCGCGCGTCCGTCCCGCGGTCGCTCCGCAGGCTTTCGCGCAGTACTTCCCAGTGGCGTCTGAATCCTTCCAGCATGTTGCCGCGTTCCTTGGCCGCCGCCGGCCGCTAGCTCATCGGGGAATGGATGGGCGCCAGGCCCATCTGCTTGGTGTAGAGGAGCGAGTAACGTCCGCCGGCGCGCAGCAGTTCTTCGTGCGTGCCGGCTTCGGTGATGCGACCGCGTTCGAGCGTGACGATGCGATTGGCCTGGCGCACGGCGGAGAGCCGGTGCGCGATGATGATCACCGTGCGTCCGTTCGCCATGCGCCTGAGGTTGTGCTGCACGATCTCCTCGCTCTCGGCATCGAGGGCGGAAGTCGCTTCGTCGAAGATCAGGATCCTGGGATCGGTCGCCAGCGCGCGCGCGATCGCGATGCGCTGGCGCTGCCCGCCGGAGAGATTGCCGCCGCGCTCGTCGATGCGCGTGTCGTAGGCTTCGGGCAGTTCGAGGATGAAGTCGTGGGCGCCGGCGAGTTTCGCCACTTCCACCACGCGACTCATCGGCATCGCCGGATCGGCCAGCGCGATGTTCTCGCGCACGCTGCGGTTGAACAGCAGGCTTTCCTGCAACACGACGCCGACCTGCCGGCGCAGCCAGCTCGGATCGACCATCGACAGGTCCACGCCATCCACCAGCACGCGGCCGCGTTCGGGCGTGTGCAGGCGCTGGATGAGCTTGGTCAGCGTCGACTTGCCGGAACCCGATGGGCCGACGATGCCGACGATCTCGCCCGGCGTGATGTCGAGCGACAGACCGGCCAGCACTTCCGGACCGTCTGGGCGGTAACGGAAGCCGACATGCTCCATCGCGATGCGTCCTTCCACCGCGGGCAGGCTCGCGCGTGAAGGCGAGGAGGCCGGCTCGGTCGGCGAGTTGAGGATGTCGCCTAACCGGTCCACGGCGATGCGCGCCTGCTGGAAGTCCTGCGCCAGCTGCGCCAGGCGCAGCACCGGACCCGACACCTGCCCCGCGAGCATGTTGAAGGCCACCAGCTCGCCGACGCTGAGCTTGCCGTCGATCACCAACCGCGCGCCGAAGAACAGCAGCGCTACGGTGGCCAGCTTGTGGATCAACTGGATCGCCTGCGAACCCCAGTTGGCGAGCATGCTGGCGCGGAAGCTCGACTGGATGTAGCCGGCGAGCTGGCGATCCCAGCGGTTCTGCATCTGCGGCTCGACGGCCAGCGCCTTGAGCGTCTCCACACCGGTGACGGCTTCGACGAGGAAGGACTGGTTCTCCGCGCCGCGTACGAACTTCTCGTCGAGTCGGCGGCGCAGCACCGGTCCGACCAGCATCACCACCGCGGCGTACAGCGGCAGCGTGATCAGCACGATCAGCAGCAGCGCCGGGCTGTAGATCCACATCACCACCAGGAACACGACCGCGAAGAACAGGTCGAGCACCACCGTCTGCGCGGAGGAGGTGAGGAACTCGCGGATGGTTTCCAGCTCGCGCACGCGCGCGACCGAATCGCCGACGCGGCGCGCCTGGAAGTACGCGAGCGGCAGGTGGGTCAAGTGCGAGAACAGTTTCGATCCCAGTTCCGCATCGACGCGACTGGTGGTGTGCGAGAACAGGTAGGTGCGCAGGCCGGCCATCGCGACTTCGAACACCGACACGACGAACAGTCCGACCGCCAGCACTTCCAGCGTGGTGATGCCCTTGTGGACGAGCACCTTGTCGATCACGACCTGGAAGAACAGCGGCGTCACCAGCGCCAGCAACTGCAGGAAGAACGACGCGATCAGCACGTCGCGCAGCAAATGGCGGTACTTCACCAGCGCCGGGATGAACCAGCTCACGTCGAAGGCCCGCGAAACGCCCGCGACGCGTTCGCGCGTGGTCATCAGCAGCAGGTCGCCGGCGTAGTCGTCGGCGAAATCCTTCGCGTCCTGCGTGCGCGGCGCTTCGCCGCCGGGATCGAAGCGCAGCACGCGGCCGTCGTCGGCCTTGAGCAACAGCGTGTATCGCCCGTCGCGCAGGCACGCGATGGCGGGCAAGGGGTAATCGGCGAAGCGATCGGCAGCCGCTCGCGCGACGCGCGCCTTCACGTCCAGGCGCTTGGCGAGCTTGAGCAGATCGTCGGCGAGGACGGGTTCGCCGTGCTTTCCGAGCAGATGACGCAGCTGGTCGACGTCGGCGGGACGCCCGAGGAATCCGAGCAGCGCGACGAAGCATTCGAGTGCGCCGTCGTCGCCAATGCGGGACGGCTCGTCCTTCAGATCATTCCCTGATCCGTCGCTCCCCACGGCAACATCCCCTGTCCCCCGGTCCTTTCACCTTAGGCAGAGTTTGCCGAATCTGTCCATACCGCCCGTCGGGGTCGCCCCCTCGCGGCCTTATGCCCCCAGCACCAGACTGGTTCCGACCAGGGCCAGGAACCCGGCGAACACGCGCTTGAGCGTGTCGCCGTGCAGGCGATGGGCCAGGCGCATGCCGTAGGGTGCGGCCAGCACCGACGCGGCGGCGACACCGATCGCGGCCGGCAGATAGACGTAGCCGACCGCATGCTCCGGCAGCGCGCCGGACGGCGCGTGCAATGCGTAGCCGATCGCGCTGGCGATGCCGATCGCGACACCGCATGCGGACGAGGTCCCGACCGCGCGCACCGGCGCGACGCCGCGCCACACCAGTAGTGGCACGGTCATGCTGCCGCCGCCGATGCCCACCACCGCCGACACCGCACCGATGCCGAGGCCAGCCGCGGTCATCGGAACGCCCTTCGGCGCCGGCACCGCGGCGCCGCCCGTGGCGCGCGCACGACCGAAAGTCAGTTGTGCCGCAGCGAGGAAGCAGTAGCCGGCGACGATCCAGCGCAGCACGCTGTCGTCCACGCGCACCGCGACACCGCTGCCGAGCCAGCCACCGATCAGCAGCCCCGGCACCATCCACGCCACCGTCGGCCACAGCACGCTGCCACGCGAGGCATGTGCGCGCGCGGATGCGGCCGCAGTCAGCACGATGCTCGCGAGCGAACTCGCCAACGCGGCGTGCATCGCCGCCTCCTTCGAAATGCCCAGGCCCGGCAGCAGCCACGCCAGCGCCGCGACCAGCACGAGCCCTCCGCCGACGCCGAGCAATCCCGCGAGCACGCCCGCGACCGCGCCGAGGAGAAGAAAGACGATGAGCGCTGAAATCAATGGGGTTCCTTCGTTGGAAAGGCGAAGTTGTCGCGCAACGCGGCCTGACTGTGGCAGGCATGCGGCGACGGTTGCTTCACGACGCTGGGCTATAGTCCCGACAATGGTCCCCCGCCCATTCATCATCGTACTCGCTGCCTGCAGCGTCGCCCTTGCCGCGTCTGCCTGCGCGCAGACCACGGCCGCCGCGCCCGCCGTCGCCATCCCGCCGCTGCCCAAGGGCATGGCGGACTCGAAACTGCCGCGCGTGCGCGCCGCACTCGAGGATGCCGAACTCGGCCGCTTCGATCCCGCGCAGTATCGCGATCTCGCCGAGCATCCGCTGTATCCGTGGATCGAGTACGCCTCGCTGCGCCGCGACGTCGACAGCCTCGATCCGCAGCGCGCGCAGGCCTTCCTGTCGCGCAACCGCGGCCAGGCCGCGGGCGAGGCGTTCCGTGAAGCCTGGATCGGCGCCGCCGCGCGCAACCAGGACTGGTCGTCCGTGCTCGCGGCGTGGAGTCCGGGCATCAAAGGCGTGGCCCTGCGCTGCAACGAGCTGCAGGCACGACAGCAGCTCGGCAAGGCCGATGCGCAATGGACGCGCGATGCGCTTGCGATCTGGCGCACAGGCAAGTCGCTGCCCGACGCCTGCGATGCGCCGATGGCATCGCTGGCCGCACAGGGCGGACTGACAGCGGACGCACGCTGGGAACGCGTCGACCTCGCCGCCGCCGAATGGCAGCCGGGCGTGATGCGCGCCGCCGCGCGCGGCCTGCCCGCCGACCAGCTCGCGCTCGCCAACGACTACGCCGCGTTCGTCGATGCGCCGAACGATCGCGCGCTGGCGTGGCCGAAGAACGATCGCAGTCGCGAGATCGCATCGCACGGCCTGGCCAAGCTCGGCAAGACATCGCCCGCCTCGGCCGAGGCCATGCTGCCGCGCTTCGCCGACGCACTCGGATTCACCGAGGCGCAGCGCGGTCGCGTGCTGTACCAGATCGCGCTGTGGACGGTGGCCTCGTACGAACCCGAATCCGCACGTCGCCTCGAAGCCGTCCCTGCATCGGCCTACGACGAACGACTGCACGAATGGCGCGCGCGCGAAGCGATGGCGCGCTCTGACTGGACCGCGGCGCGCTCGGCGATCGAACGCATGGGCACGAAGCAGCGCGGCGAATCGCGCTGGACCTACTTCGCCGCGCGCCTGGAAGAACGCGCCGGCCGCAAGGCCGAGGCCGACCGCCTGTATCGCGAAGCCGCGGCCAAGCCGGAATTCCACGGCTTCCTCGCCGCCGACCGCCTCGATCAGCCGTACGCGCTGTGCCCGTGGCTGCCGAACACCAGCAGCGCCGCGCAGCAGGCGATCGCGCGCGACCCTGCGATCGTCCGCGCGATGGGGCTGTTCCAGATCGACCGCGTCGGCTGGGCCACGCGCGAATGGGACGACGCACTGTCGCGCTTCAATGCTGAGCAGCGCCGCATCGCTGTGGAAGTCGCGCAGGGCAACGGCTGGTTCGACCGCGCGGTGTTCGGGCTGGGTCGCGATCCCGACGAATCGCGCCTGTATGGCCTGCGTTTCCCGCTGCACCACGAAGCGACGATCCGGCGCGAAGCGGAGAAGAATCGGATCGATCCGGCCTGGGTCGCGGCGGAGATCCGCGCCGAAAGCGTGTTCTATCCGCGCGCGCGCTCCGGCGCCAACGCGATGGGCCTGATGCAGATACTGCCCGGCACCGGCTCCGGCGTGGCAGCGCGACTGGGTCTGCCGTGGGGCGGTGCGGACAGCCTTTACGATCCCGATACCAACATCGTCCTCGGCACCGCCTACCTGCGCCAACTGATGGACAAGTACGGCGGCCAGCCCTACCAGGTCATCGCCGGCTACAACGCCGGGCCGACGCCGCTCGCGCGTTGGCAGGCGCAGCGCCCGGGCATGGATCCGGACTTCTGGATCGAAACGATCAGCTACAAGGAAACGCGCGAGTACGTTGCGCGCGTGCTTGCCTTCAGCGTGCTGTACGACTGGCGCATGGACGGCGACGCACTGACGCTCAGCGATCGCCTGCGCGGCCGCACCGACGGTGCGCGCAAGCGCTTTGCCTGCCCCACGCCGGCCGCCGCGCCGGCACCGGCGCAGCCACCTGCCGCGACACAATCCCGTTCCCGATCACAGCGCTGAACGCGGGCCTTCGCCTACACTCGCCCGCATGGCACACAGGCATGTGGTGGTACTGGGCGGCACCGGCTTCGTCGGCCGGCATCTCGTTGCGCGCCTGTTGCAGGGCGGCCATCGCGTCACCGTACTCAGCCGCGGCTTCGATCCGACCAAGCGCGACCTGAAACCCAAGGGCGCCAGCCTCATCGAAGGCGACGTCTCCAATCCGGACTTCCTCGCCGCCGTGCTCGACGACGCCGACGCGGTGGTGAACCTCATCGGCATCCTCAACGAGAAGGGCGATCGCGGCGACGGCTTCGAGCGCGTGTTCGTCGGGATCACCGATTCGCTGGTCGGTGCGATGAAGCGCATGGGCGTGCGTCGCCTGCTGCAGATGAGCGCGCTCAACGCCGGCCGTGGCGAAAGCCATTACCTCAAGGCACGCGGTCGCGCGGAACAACTCGTGCGCGCGTCCGGACTGGAATGGACCTTGTTCCGTCCTTCGGTGATCGCAGGCCCGGGCGATGGCCTGTTCTGTCGTTTCGATGCGCTGTTGCGCTTCGCGCCCGCGCTGCCGATCGGCCGTGCCGAGGCGAAGTTCCAGCCGGTCTGGGTGGACGACGTGGCCGAGGCGTTCGTGCGTGCGCTGGACGAGCCGCGCAGCATCGGCGAGAGCTACGACCTCGTCGGCCCCGACGTGATGACGTTGCGCCAGATCGTGCGCCTGGCGGCGCGCGCACGCGGCCGCCATCGCGCCGTGATCGGCCTGCCGCCGTCGCTCGGCCAGCTGCAGGCCAACGTCGGCGAATGGCTGCCGGGCAAACCGATCAGCCGCGACAACTGGCGATCGCTGCAACTGGACTCCGTGAGCTTCGAGGACGGCCTGCGCCGGCTCGGCCTCACGCCGACGCCGGTGGAACCCCGCGTGTCCACGATCCTGAACGGCTGACCGGCACCCGCGCCGCGCGTTCGATTTCGCTACTCTTGGGGGCCCGGCACTTGCCCCTACGGAAAGGACGCTCTGCTCATGTCGATCACGTCGTTCGTCGCTGCCAGCCTGATCGGACTGGCCACGGGCCAGGCCGGCTCCGCGCCTCCGGCCGATGCCGAGCCGAAGCAAGCGCAGGTGGCCAGCGAAGCCGTCCGCTCCACGGACGACGAAGACAAGCTGGTATGCCGTCGCGTGCGCAAGACCGGCAGCAACATGATGACCAACGATTGCCGCACCGTCGGCCAGCGCCGCAAGGACACCGAGGCCGCGCGCGAGATCCTGCGCGATCGCCCGGACTTCACTCGCGGCAACTGATCGACGCCGCATGGGCGAACGCCAATGCGTTCGCCCGCGACGGGCATGGCGTGGTCCATGCCCTCCAGAAGCAGGCCCCTTAGAATCATGGGCCGCATCCGTCCGGAGAACGTCATGGGCCTGCTCGACATCCTGCTCGGCCATGCCGGCGAGAAATCCATCGACAAGCTCGCCGAGGATTTCGCGCCGCTGCTCGCGCCCGGCGAAACCCTGCAGCGCGCATTCGGACTGGTCCGCGACCTCATCGTCTTCACCGACCGCCGCATGATCCTGGTCAACAAGCAGGGCGTGACCGGCAGCAAGGTCGAATACCTCAGCGTGCCCTACCGCAGCATCGTGATGTTCTCGGTGGAAACGGCCGGCCATTTCGATCTCGAATCCGAGCTGCGCGTGTGGGTGTCGGGACAAGCCGCACCGATCTCGCGCACGCTCGGTCGCGACAGCGGCGTGCAGGAAATCCTCGCTCTGCTCGCGCAGCACGCGCCGCGCTGACGCACGCGATGAAGCGCTACCTCGTTGGCGGCGCGGTCCGCGACCGCCTGCTCGACCTGCCGCCGGGCGATCGCGACTGGGTCGTCGTCGGCGAGACACAGGCCTCGATGGAGGCAGCCGGTTTCCGCGCGGTCGGCCGGGATTTCCCGGTGTTCCTCGACGCCAACGGCGAAGAGCACGCGCTCGCGCGCACCGAACGCAAGAGCGGGCGCGGCTACCGCGGATTCGTCGTGGATGCCGATCCTTCGGTGACGCTGGAAGAAGACCTCGCTCGTCGCGACTTCACCATCAACGCGATCGCGCAGGACGAGGACGGCAACCTCGTCGATCCCTACGGCGGCGCGCGCGATATCCAGCTGCGCGTGCTGCGCCACGTCGGCCCGGCGTTCTCGGAAGATCCACTGCGCGTGCTGCGCGCGGCGCGCTTCATGGCGCGCTTCGCATCGCACGGTTTCAGCGTCGCGCCGGAGACGATGGAACTCATGCGCGCGATGGCGCGCTCGGGCGAGCTGTCGGAACTCACCGCCGAACGCGTCTGGCAGGAACTGCGCCGCGCGCTCGCCAGCACCGCGCCCTCGGCGTTCATCCGCACACTGCACGAGGCCGACGCGCTCGGAGCGGTGTTGCCGGAAGTCGAAGCGCTGTACGGCGTGCCGCAGCGCGCGGAATTCCATCCGGAGATCGACACCGGCGTGCACATCGAACTGGTCTGCGACATGGCCGCGCGACTGGCGCCGGGCGACGATCGCATCGGCTTCGCCGCGCTCACGCACGACCTGGGCAAGGCGCTCACGCCGCCGCATGTGTTGCCCAAGCACCTCGGCCACGAACATGCGGGACTCGCACCGCTGCGCGCGCTGTGCGATCGACTCAAGGTGCCGGCCGACCATCGCCATCTCGCCGAATGCGCGTGTCGCGAGCACCTCAACGTGCATCGCTTCGACGAACTCCGCGCCGGCACCGTGTACGAACTGCTCGCGCGTTGCGACGGCTTCCGCCGACCCGAGCGCATCGAACAGATGGCGATCGTGTGCGAAGCCGACAAGCGCGGCCGTGCGGGACGACAGAACGATCCGTATCCGCAGGGACCGGCACTGGTGGCCGCGCTTGCAGCGGCGCGTACGGTGCGTGCCAACGAGATCGCGCGCGGACTGAGTGGACCCGACGTGGGCGAGGCGATGCGTCGCGCACGCATCGACGCGATCGCGCAGGCGACGGGGAAGAAGCCTTAGCGTCCTACCCCTCTCCCTGGCGCTTCGCGCCTGTCCCTCTCCCGCAAGGGGAGAGGGGGGAACGTCAGCGCGATGTTGCTCTTGCTGTTGCTCTTGCTGTTGCTCTTGCTGTTGCTCTTGCTGTTGCTCTTGCTGTTGCTCTTGCTGTTGCTCTTGCTGTTGCTCTTGCTGTTGCTCTTGCTGTTGCTCTTGCTCTTGCTGTTGCTCTTGCTCCTGCTCTTCCCTTTCTCCCCTTGCGGGAGAAGGTGCCCGAAGGGCGGAAGAGGGGTGCGCGCGAAGCGCGCTGCGCGGCTTCACACAATTTCGATCCCCCAAAAAAGCAACGCCGGGCGACCTCCCCGTCGCCCGGCGCTTCTCACCCCTGAGGGTGCGTGCACGATACGTAAACCGCATCACCGGGAACGGTGCGCCGGTCACAGGATGCCGACGCCCGTTCTTGCCCGATGCGGCGACAGCGCCCATTCGTGAACGCCGTCGCATCGTCGTGCATCGACGCCGGACGAATCGCGTCCGGCGTCGTGCGCCCTGCTCAGAACTCGTACGACGCCTTCACGTACCACTCGCCGCCGTTGAAGCCGAACGGCGAGGACAGCGGGTACTGCGCGCCCAGGAAGTTGAGCGTGCTGTTGGTTTCCTTGTCCGGGTAGTTGTCGAAGATGTTGTTGCCGCCGACGGTGATGTGCAGCTTGTCCTGGTAGAGACTGAAGCTCACCGCCAGGTCGAACAGCCATTCCGAACCGAACTCACCCTTCTCGCCGAAGGTGAAGTCTTCCCAGCTGTCGTAGTAGTTCGCGCGCGCGGTGAAGTTGACGTTCCACGGCGAGCGCCAGTCGAACGTGATCACGCTTCGATTGTTCGGCAGCTGGTTCTCGAGGTCCGCCACGCGCTCGGCATCGATCACCGGCGTCGCGGTACCCGGGATGACGGCGACGCTGTCGACTTCCTGCTTGTTGTAGCTGTGGCGGAAGTCGAACACGCCGGTGCCCCAGCTGGCGAAGTCGGCGCGATAGGTGGCGACCAGGTCCACGCCCTGCACCGTGCTGTCGAAGCCGTTGACGAAGTACGAGACCTGGCGCAGCAGTTCGGCGCCCGGCACACCGGCATCGATCAGCGCCTGCTGCTCCGGCGAACCGTCGGCGACGTTGATGGTCTGCAGCGCGATGCGGTCGTCGACCTCGATGTTGTAGTAATCGAGTGTCAGCGTGAACACGTCGTTCGGCGCGTACACCATGCCTGCGGAGTACGCGAACGATTCCTCCGCATCCAGCGGCTGCGCACCCAGCGCGATCGCCGCTTCGCTGTTGACCGGGAACGTGCCCAGCGGCACCAGCGTGCCGGTCGAGTCGGCGGTGGTGGTCACGTCGAGCGTGTTGAGCTGGCCCGGCGTCGGCGTGCGGAAACCGGTGTTGACGGTGGCGCGCATCGCGAACGCATCGGTGAACTCGAAGCGCGTGGAGACCTTCCAGTCGAAGGTGCTGTCGAACGCGGAGGAATCCTCGTAGCGTCCGGCCACGCCGACGGTCCAGCGTTCGATCAGGTCGGCTTCGACGTCGAGGTAGGCCGCGCGGCTGTACTGGCTGAAGTCGCCCGATGCTTCCGGCGAGTCGCCCTGGAAGCCGTCGGAACCCACGCCGAACAGCGCGCCGGTCGGGCCGGCGGTATACGACGCCGCATCGCCCGTGCCGATCTTGTAGGTTTCCTCGCGCCACTCGCCGCCGAAGGCGATGTTCACCGGCGAGGCGAACACGTCGTTCTGCCACGGCCAGGCGAAGTCCGCGTTGGCGCCGCGTTCGAGCTGGATCAGGTGGCCGGGCTCGAAGCTGGTCGGGCTCAGGCGGCCCAGGCTCGGGTTGATCGAATTGGTCATGGTGTAGACCATCTCGTTCTCGCCCTGACGCAGGCTGACGTCCCAGCGCAGGCCCGCGCCGGTCTCGCCCTTCGCGCCGAACACGCCTTCGTAGTCGTCGACCGTCGCGCCGAAGGTCGGCGTGTAGCCGCCCGGGAACAGCACGTAGATCGGGTTCAAGGCGATGAAGCCCGACGGGCTCGCCGCGTTGGCGGTGAGGAAGTCGGCCGGGTTCAGGCCCTGCGCGCGGATGTCGTCGACGATCGACTGCGCGACCGGGTCGGCGACACCGTTGCCGTCGGCATCCACGAACAGCGTGCCGCGCGGCGCGACGCCGGCCACGCCGACGGGCGTGCGGTAGAAGAAGCTCGATTCGTACTCGGTGTCGGCGTAGCTGCCGAAGCCGTACAGGCTGACCGCGTCGTTGATCGGGTATTCGGCGTTGAAGAAGGAGCGCAGGCCGTTGCCGTCCGGGTCGCCCCAGCGCTGGCCGAGGCCTTCGAACGGCACCAGGCCCGAACCGACCGCTGCCCCCACGGCCGCCGCATCGGCGCGCGGAATGCCGCGCGAGGTGTGGTTGCTGTCGAAGTACTCGACGGTCATGTTGAAGAAGCCGGCATCGCCCAGCCCGGTGCCGAAGTTGAACGAGCTGCGCCACTTGTCGCCGTCGCCCTCGTAGGTCGAGCCGTACTGGCCTTCGATGCGCACGCCGTCGTCGTAATCGTTGAGCAGCACGTTGATCACGCCGGCGATGGCGTCGGAGCCGTACTGCGCCGAGGAACCGTCGCGCAGGACTTCGACGCGCTGGATCGCGGCGGAGGGAATCAGGCTGTAATCGACCGCCTGCGAGCCCTGGTTGACCGTGCCGAACGGCTCGACCTGCAGGTTCACCAGCGCGGAGCGATGGCGGCGCTTGCCGTTGATCAGGACCAGGGTCTGGTCCGGCGGCAGGTTGCGCAGATTGGCCGGACGGACGAAGGCAGTGCCGTCGGCGATCGGGAAACGCTGGGTGTTGAACGAAGGCGCGATCGTCGCGAGCTGGTCGGTGAAGTCGGCCGAGGCCTGCTTCTCCAGGTCGGCAGGACGGAACACGTCGACGGGCGAAAGCGATTCGGTCGGCGACCGGCCCTGCACGCGGGTACCGGTGACGACCAGCTTGTCGAGCTCGACGGCGTCCTGTCGGGCCGGCTGGGCCGACGGAGCCGGAGTCTGTGCGGGAGTGGCCTGCGGGCCGTCCTGGGCCATGACCGGCAGGGCGGCGGTGGAGATCAATGCAGCAGCGACAGCCAAAGTGAGGCGATTGCGGGTTGCAGCAAGCATGGCGGTTTCCTTGCTCAGGGTGGGCGGACTCCCCCTGTCGAGCCCAACCCCGAGCTTTAACCAACCTTTAACCTTTGCGCAATACCTACACTCGCTTTGCCGAATCTGCTTTCATGGCGGGTTTCTCGCCTTCCGACGGCCGTCTCAGTTCCGCCGGCCGACGCCGTCGAGCCACTGCAGGGCCCGCGAGACCGGAGTCGGAGCCAGCATCAGGCCGACCATCGCGCCGAGGGCATTGGCCAGCGCGTCGGCCGAATCGGCCTGGCGGGACGCGGTCAGCGCGCTCTGGGCGAGTTCGAGCCCGACCCCCAGGGCGATCATCGCCGCCGCCGCGAGCGACTGGGTGCGACGGCCGGCGAACAGCATCACCGCCCAGGCGCTCAGGACCAGATAGGCGAGGAAGTGTTCGAGTTTGTCCACGCCGTCGAACGGCGCGGGCGGCAGGTCGTCCGCCGGCAACAGCGAAGTGACCACGACGGCGGCGATCATCAGGATCCAGATCGCCACCCACACCGCGGGGCGGTGGAACTCGCGCAGCACGGAATGCATCGGCGCGGCACTCACAGGCGGAAGCTCAGGTCGCCGGCCATGAAGGCGGTGCCGAACTCGACGCCCTTCTCGAAGCCCATCGCCTGGAAGCGCTCGCCCATCTCGCTGGGCAGGGTCAGGCGCTTCACTTCCTGCGTGCGCTTGAGGCGCTCGCCTTCGTCGGCGATCTGCTCGATCCGCTCCAGCACGCCGGCCAGTCCGTTCCCGAGCAGGAAGCTGGACTGCGAGCAGTAGCCGGCGAAATCGAACCCGGCAGCGACGCCCGCCTCGGCCAGCGCGGTGAAATCCACCGACGCGGTGAGGTCCTGCAGGCCCGGCCACCGCAACGGCTGGTCGTGCATGCGATGGCGGTAGAACGCGCGCAGCGTGCCGTCATCGCGTTCGGGCAGGTAGTACTCGCCGCGCGGATAGCCGTAATCGACGAACAACATCGCGCCGCTGCGCATGCCGCCCGACACCGCCTGCAACCAGTACGGCAGTTGCGGCAGCACTTCGGAGCGGTAGCCGTGCGCGAACTCGCGACCGAGCTGGCGCTCCAGGTGGCGCACCGCATTCGAGAGGAAGCCATCGGCCGGGCGCAGCACGCGCACCAGTTCACCGGCCTCGACCGCGACGTGTTCCTCGTACACCTCGCCCGCCTCGATGGCGAAGCGCGGCGTGGGCAGCGCGTCGATCACCTCATTGGCGAACAGCACGCCGTCCCAGTCGTCGTTGAACGGACCGTCCAGCCATTCGACCAGTTCGAACAGCGGCGGCACCAGCCGCTCCTGCAGGCGCTCGCGCTGGCGTTCGCGCAGCTGCGCGCTGGGCTCGAGGATGCAGTAGCGATCCGGCAAGGCGTCCAGTTCCATCAGCCGCTTCAGCGCGACCTCGGCGAACGCGCCGGTGCCGCCGCCGAGCTCGAGCAGGCGGGCACCGGGGCCCAGCTGCTGGAACACCGGCGCGAAACTGTCGGCGACGCACGCGGCGAACACCGGCCCGAGTTCCGGCGCGGTCACGAAATCGCCGCTCTCGCCGAACTTGCTCGCGCCCGCGCTGTAGTAGCCCTGGCCCGGCGCATACAGCGCCAGCTCCATGAAACGCGAGAACGGGATCGCACCGCCGTTGCCGGCGATCTGCGTGCGGATCAGCGCGTCGAGGCGCTGGCTGTGCGCGAGCGCATCGGCATCGGGCGTCGGCAGCGCGTTGGCTTCGCGCTGGCGTTCCTGCGCACCGGGGCGCGGCGGGGGGAGGTCGGTGGACATGCGGCGGGGGCGTGGGACACTGGCGCTCAGGATACGTCACGGCCCGGAGAGTCCCGTCATGCCCGCTGCGAACACGGCGCCCGTCGCCCTCGTCACCGGCGCCGCGCGGCGCATCGGCGCGACGATCGCGCGGACCCTGCACGGTGCGGGCTACGACGTCGCGCTGCACTACCGCAGCTCCGACGCCGAGGCGCGCGCGCTGGCCGGCGAACTCGAACGCGTGCGACCGGGCAGCACGCTGCTGTTGCAGGCGGACCTGTCCGAGTTCGACCGCCTGCCGGAACTGATCGCGCACACCGTGGGCCGTTTCGGCCGGCTCGATGCGCTGGTCAACAACGCCTCCACCTTCACGCCGACGCCGATCGGCACCGTCACGCCGACGCAATGGGACGCCCTGTTCGCGAGCAACGCGCGCGCGCCGTTCTTCCTCGCCCAGGCGGCGGCACCGCACCTGCAGGCGACGGGCGGCGCGATCGTGAATCTCGGCGACCTGTACGCCGAACGCCCGCTGCGCGGCCACGCCATCTACTGCATGGCCAAGGCCGCGCTGCTGATGATGACGCGCTCGCTCGCGCTGGAGCTGGGCCCGAAGGTGCGCGTCAACGCGGTCTCGCCGGGCGCGATCCTGTGGCCGGAAGAACGCACCGACACGAGCGCGCAGGAGGCGATGCTGGCGCGCACCCCGCTGGGTCGCACCGGCACGCCGGAGGAAGTCGCCGAAGCCGTGCGCTGGCTGCTGCAGGATGCGAGCTACAGCACCGGACAGGTGCTGCATCTGGATGGTGGAAGGCTGCTGGGCGCGTAACGGCGCACGGGCGGCCTTGAGCGGCGTGGCGACGTTGTTCGCCGCTTTTTTTGCTCGTCATCCCCGCGAAGGCGGGGATCCAACCGTCTGGGACGTCACGCTCTCCGGAAGACGGGATCGAGTCGGCGACGTGGATTCCCGCCTGCGCGGGAATGACGGCGCACCCCTCTCCCGGCGGGAGAGGGGCTTGAGCGTCACTTACTTCGTCGCGAACGCCGATTCCAGCTGCAGGCCCTGGAAGGCCGGCGGCGCTTCGCCTTCGGTCGCGTAGCGGTACAGCGCGGCCGAATAGATGCCGCTCAGCGCGGCCTGGTACACGCCGAGCATCAGCAGCGCGATCACGAACAGCACGATCAGCACCACCGCCAGCGCCACCGACAGCTGCGCCGCGGCCCACGCCAGCAGCGCGCCGACGACGATCAGTCCGAAAGACATCAGGCCGAACGCCAGGCCGATGCCGACGTTGCCGATCGCGTTCTCGCCCCAGGTGCGCTTGAGCAGGTTCGCGCTGCGCTTGAGCGCGTCGATCGGGCCGACGTCCTGACTGACCAGCACCGGCACGACCAGGAAGGTCGCCAGCGTCCACGCCGCACCCAGGCCGCCGCCGATCAGGCGCACCAGGAAGTGGTCATCGTCCTTCAGGCGCTTGAGGATCAGGCCGACCGTCGCGGCGATCGCGGCGTAACCCAGGATCGACGGCAGGCGCGCCTTGGCCGCGTTGATGCCGTCGGCGAGCGTCGGATCGCCGCCTTCCAGGCGGATCATCGCCGCACCGACCAGCGCGCAGTTGAAGAACACGATGACGCTGTACTGGCAGAAGTAGAACAGGAACACCCAGATCGCGCCGGACACGCCGAAGCCGTGCTGGAACACGCGCCAGCCGATCATCGGCACCAGGAACGTGGCCAGCACCACCAGCGTGGCGACGCCGGAGATGATCGGGAAGATCATCAGTTCCTTGTCCGAACGCAGCACCGCCGCGCTCGCCTTCACCAGCTCCCAACTGCGCGAGAACTTCTCGAACATCACGATTTCCCCAGAGTCCCCCATGGACCAGACATGCATCGTCGCGGTCCGCGGCACGTCGCGGCAAGGGGGGCTTGGGGAAATTCGGACGGCCGGCGCAGTCCGAGGGGCGGTCAGGCCAGTGCCGCCTCGTCCCACGCTACGCCGTGATCCGCATGCGCGGCCCATAGCTGCGCGAGCGTGCGGCCCGTACCGGGCACGATGACGTCGGGCGCGATCTCCGCCAGTGGGCGCAGCACGAATGCGTGTTTCAGTTCCGGGCGCGGGATGCGCAGGTTGCCCTCGCCCTCCAGGCTGAGGCCGTCGAACAGCACGATGTCGATGTCGAGCGTGCGATCGCCGTAGCGCGGACCGCTGCGGTCGCGTCCGTGTGCGTCTTCCAGCGCATGCAGCCAGCGGTTGAGCGCGTGCGGATCGAGGTCGGTATCGACGATCGCGGCGGCATTGTGGAAATCGGGACCGTCGAAGCCGACCGCGCGCGTGCGGTACACAGGCGACAGCACGACATCGCCGAAACGTTCGCGCAGCGCCTGTACGGCCGCACGCAGGTGCGCGACGGCGTCGACGTTGCTGCCCAGGCTGAGGTAGGCGCGGCTCATGCGGGGGAATGCGTGCGTGATCAGGAGGCGGAGCGTTCGATGCTCACGCCGACCGCGCGCGCGCCACGCACCGCACCGGGCTTGCTGAGCTTGAGCTTCACGCGGCTTACGCCGAACTCGCTGAGGATGATCTGCGCGACGCGTTCGGCCAGTGTTTCCACCAGCCCGAAATCGGACTGGCTCACGTAGTCGACGATGCGCTTGCTCACCGCCTTGTAGTTGAGCGTGTCCTCGATGGCGTCGCTGGCCGCGGGCACGCGGTTGTCGAAGGCCATCTCGATGTCGAACACCAGCGGCTGGCGGATGCGCCGCTCCCAGTCGTAGATGCCGATCAGCGCCTCGATCTCGAGGCCTTCGATGAAGACGTGGTCCATGATGCCCGGGGTTCGCGATTCGGAAGTGGAGCTTCGGGGTGAAGCGTCGTGGAGATTCTACGAATCCCGGCGCGCCACCGCCTCCAGCGTCGCCATGTCCCAGCGTGGCGTGACGCGGACGGAGAGATCGCCGTGCTGTCCGGCTTCCAGGCGCAGCGCGCCGGCGAAGGCGATCATCGCGCCGTTGTCGGTGCAGAACGCCGGACGCGGGAAGCTCACCCGCCCCCCGCGCTGGCGGGTCATCTCGTCGAGCTTCGCGCGCAGCCGCTTGTTCGCGCCGACGCCGCCGGCCACCACGAGCGTGTCGCACCCCGCCGCGTCGAGCGCGCGCTGGCACTTGATCGCCAATGTGTCGACCACCGCGTCCTCGAAGCCGCGTGCGATGTCGGCGCGCACCGCATCGCTGCGGTCGCTGTCCTGCCAGGCCAGCAGCACCTGGGTCTTCAGGCCACTGAAGCTGAAGTCCAGGCCGGGGCGGTCGGTCATCGGGCGGGCGAACTTGAATGCGCCCGGGCGCCCCTGTTCGGCCAGCGCGGCCAATTGCGGGCCGCCCGGATACGGCAGGCCCATCAGCTTCGCGGTCTTGTCGAAGGCCTCGCCGGCCGCGTCGTCCAGGGTCTCGCCCAGCAGGCGGTAGCGGCCGATCTCCTCCACGTGGACCAGCTGGGTATGGCCGCCGGAGACCAGCAGCGCCACGAACGGCGGCTCGGGGCGCCCGCGCGCGGGATCGTCCTCCAGCAGCGGCGCCAGCAGGTGGCCTTCCATGTGATGGACGCCGATCGCCGGGACGTCCAGCGCCCAGGCCAGGGAACGCGCCACGCCCGCGCCGACCAGCAGCGCGCCGACCAGCCCCGGACCGGCCGTGTAGGCCACGCCATCGAGGTCCGAGGCGGTCATCCCGGCCTCGGCAAGGGTCTGCCGCACCAGCGGGACCAGTTTGCGCACGTGGTCGCGGCTGGCCAGTTCGGGGACCACGCCACCGTATTCGGCGTGCAGGGCGATCTGGCTGTAGAGCGCGTGCGCACGCAGGCCGGCCTGCGTGTCGTACACGGCCACGCCGGTCTCGTCGCAGCTGGTTTCGATGCCGAGGACTTTCACGGGAAGGGGTTCCGCCGGGGGACGAAGGGGCACGCCCGGCGCGCCGGAACGCGGCCTTGGGCGTGTGTATTCAAGGACCTGCGTCCAGAATGTGGGCCTATGTTGCACCTTCAAGGAGGCCACCGCTATAATGCGCGGCTCTTCCCCGGCCTGCCCGGGCCGGTTACCGAAACGAGATTACGTATGCCCAGCGTCAAAGTCCGCGAAAACGAGCCTTTTGAGTTTGCTCTGCGTCGCTTCAAGCGCACCTGCGAGAAGGCCGGCGTTCTGGCCGAGACCCGCAAGCGCGAGTTCTACGAGAAGCCGACCCAGGAACGCAAGCGCAAGGCCGCCGCCGCGGTGAAGCGCCAGGCGCGCCGCGCCTCGCGCGACGTGACCAAGCGTCAGCGCCTGTACTGATCGCGTCCGGCGGGCCCGCGCAACGCGCGACCCGCTCCTGAACGCATCGCATGAGCCGGCCGCGCCCAGCGCTGCCGGCTTTTTGCGTTTCCAGATCCCCGTTCCGGACACCGGTTTCCGGAGCACCCGCCACCCCGTCCGCGCGCCGGCCGCGCGATGAGCCAAGGAGCAGACCGATGAGCCTCAAGCAGCGACTCACCGACGACATGAAGGCCGCCATGAAGGGCGGCGACAAGCACAGCCTGTCCGTGATCCGCCTGATCAACGCCGCGATCAAGCAGAAGGAAGTCGACGAGCGCATCGAGCTGGACGACGCCGCCGTGATCGCCGTGCTCGACAAGATGGTCAAGCAGCGCAAGGACTCGGTCACCCAGTACGAAGCGGCGAGCCGCGAGGACCTGGCCCAGGTCGAGCGCGACGAGATCGTCGTGATCGAGCGCTACATCCCCGCCAAGATGGGCGAAGCCGAGATCCTGGCCGCGATCGACGCCGCCATCGCCGAGACCGGTGCCAGCGGCCCGGCCGACATGGGCAAGCTGATGGGCCCGCTCAAGGCCAAGCTCGCCGGCCAGGCCGACATGGGCCAGGTATCGGCGCTGGTGAAGAAGCGCCTGTCGCCATAACGGTTTCCGGCCCGCAGCCTGCGGGCTCGATCCAAATGCACGAAGCCGGGCGTCGCCCGGCTTCGTCGCTTCCGCGCATGGCATCCTAACCACGATGGCCCGCATCCCCGACGCATTCATCGACGACCTGCTCGCCCGCACCGACATCGTCGAGGTGATCGGCACGCGCGTGCCGTTGAAACGCCAGGGCAAGGAGTATTCGGCGCGCTGTCCGTTCCACGACGAGCGCTCGCCCAGCTTCACCGTCTCGCCGACCAAGCAGTTCTATCACTGCTTCGGCTGCGGCGCGCATGGCACCGCGATCAGCTTCCTGATGAACTACGACCGCCTCGAGTTCCTCGACGCGGTGGAAGACCTCGCCAAGCGACTGGGCGTGGAAGTGCCGCGCGACACGCACCAGCGCAACGCCAATCCCGACAGCCAGGACCTGTTCACCGCGATCGAGGAGGCGTCGAGGTTCTTCCAGAAGCAGCTCGCCACCAACGGCCGCGCGCTGGGTTACTTCGACAGTCGCGGCGTCGACGCCGATACGCGTGCGCGCTTCTCGCTCGGCTACGCACCCGACGGCTTCAGCGCGCTGCGCGATGGGCTCGGCACCGATCCGCGCCGGATGAAACTGCTCGAGCGCGCGGGGCTGTTCTCGAAGAACGACCGCGGCCATGTCTACGACAAGTTCCGCGACCGCGTGATGTTCCCGATCCACGACCGGCGCGGGCGCACGATCGCCTTCGGCGGCCGCGTGCTCGACAAGGAAAACGGGCCGAAATACCTCAACTCGCCCGAGACCGAGCTCTTCCACAAAGGCCGCGAACTCTACGGCCTGTGGCAGGTGCGCCAGACGCACAACAAGATCCCGCGGCTGATCGTGGTCGAGGGCTACATGGATGTGATCGCGCTGTTCCAGAACGGCATCGACACCGCCGTGGCGACGCTCGGCACCGCGACCACGCCCGATCACGCGGAGCTGCTGTTCCGCAACGCGCCCGATGTCTTCTTCTGCTTCGACGGCGACCGCGCCGGTCGCGGCGCGGCGTGGAAGGCGGTGGAGTCCGTCCTGCCGCGCATGAAGGACGGACGCCAGGCGTTCTTCCTGTTCCTGCCCGACGGCGAGGATCCGGATTCGCTGGTGCGCCACGAAGGTCGCGACGGTTTCGATGCGCGACTGCAGCAAGCCACGCCGTTGTCGCAGTTCTTCTTCGATTCACTCAGCACCGACGTAAACCTGTCCACGCTCGAAGGCCGCGGCCGCCTGGCCGAACGCGCCAAGCCGCTGCTCGCGCAGATTCCCGACGGCGCGTTCGGCGACCTGATGAAGCAGCGCCTGACCGAGCTCACTGGCGTCGGCGCACGCGCCGCGACCGAGCCGGCCACGCCCGCACGTCCGCGCAACGCCGCCACGACCCCGCAGGCATCGAAGCCCTCGCTGGTGCGCAGCGCCATCACCATGCTGTTGCAACAGCCGGCGGTCGCGCTCGCGTTGCCGTCGTCGCTGCATTTCGCATCGCTCGACCAGCCTGGCATCGGCCTGCTCGTCGAACTCGTCGAGCTGGTACACGAGCGGCCCGACATCTCCACCGGCATGATCCTGGAACACTTCGCCGATCGAAGCGAAGCGCCTGCGCTGACCAAGCTCGCCACCTCGCGCGCGGTCGAGACGACCGCCGCGACGCCACTCGACACGCGCGTCCTCGACGATGCCGATCGTCGCCAGCAATCGTTCCTCGACGCCATCGCGCGGTTGGATGCGCAGGCCGTGAGGCAGCGCATCGAGGAACTGCAATCGCGCGTGGCGACGCTGGTCGATGCCGAGAAGCAGGAATTGCGCGAGCTGGTTGCCGCATCCAGCCTGATGCGCGTGCGCGGAACCTGATCGCCGGAAGTTCCTGCGGCATTCCGGAACCCTGCACTCCGGCCCTGCACCGCAAAGACGACCCGCGATAAGCTCGGGCTTCCGTCTCCCAGGGGAATCCCGATGTCGCCACGCACGACCGTCCTCGCGTCCGCGCTGCTGCTCGCGGCGTTCCCGGCCTTCGCCCAGACCGCGCCGACAGTCGCGCGCGAGCAGGTCGGCAACCGCACCAGCGAGAACATTCCCGCGATCCCGCCCCCACTGGTCGAACAGCTCAACCGCTACCAGAACACGCGCGGCGCGACCTTCGCCGGCTGGCGTGGCGACTGCATGCTGATCAGCACGCGTTTCGCCGAGACGGCGCAGGCGCATCGCGTGTGCCAGCCGATGGGAATGCGCGAGCAGCTCACCTTCTACCCCGAACCGCTCGCGGCCATCGCGACCGCGCCGGCCAAGTCGAAGCTCGATGGTTTCGTGTTCGGCAAGGACGTCGGCGGCAACGAGTTCTGGCAGCTGCACTGGTTCGACCTGAAATCGCGCAACACCACGCTGCTCACCGACGGCAAGGCGCGTAACCAGGGGCCGCTGTTCTCGCACGACGGCCAGCGCTTCGCATGGAGCAGCACCGCGCGCAACGGCAAGGACACCGACATCTGGGTGATGGATTTCGCGACGAAACAGCCGCGCACGCTCGTCACCGAAGGCGGCCAATGGAACGCGATGGACTTCTCGCCCGACGGCAAGCGCCTGCTGGTGATGAAGTACGTGTCCGCCGCCGAGTCGTACCCGGGCGTGGTCGATGTCGACAGCGGCAAGCTGGAGATGTTCCCGGTCGATGGCGGCAAGGCTTCGTTCAACGGCTTCAAGTTCGCGCCGGATGGCAAGTCGGTCTATTTCATTTCCGACGAGCCCCTCGACGGCAAGGCACAGGAATTCCACACGCTGCGCTACCACAACCCGGCGACGCGCAAGTTCGACGTGCTCACCGCATCGACGCCGTGGGACGTGGTGGACCTGGAGATCTCCGACGACGGCAAGCACCTCGCGTACACCACCAACGAGGACGGCATCTACAAGCTGCATGTACTTGCGCTGCCCTCGCACAAGCCGGTGAAGCTGCCGGAGCTGCCGATCGGACTGGTCGTCAACCTCGGCTTCTCGCCCGACAGCAAGCGCCTGGCGGTGACGATGAACTCGGCGACGTCGCCGAGCGACGTGTACGTGATCGAGCCCGGTTCGACGAAGCTGACGCGCTGGACGCAGAGCGAAGTCGGCGGACTGGATCCTTCGAAGTTCGTCGCGCCGACGCTGGTGCACTACCCGACCTTCGACAGCGTCGACGGCAAACCGCGCACGATCCCCGCGTTCTACTACCGTCCAGCCAATGCGCCAGCCGGCAAGAAGCTGCCGGTGGTGATCAACATCCACGGCGGGCCGGAAGGCCAGTCGCTGCCGACGTTCAATCCGACCGCGCAGTTCCTCGCGAACGAACTCGGCGTGGCCATGCTGTTGCCGAACGTGCGCGGATCGGAAGGTTACGGCAAGACCTACCTCGGTCTCGACAACGCCGACAAGCGCGAGGATTCGGTCAAGGACATCGGCGCGCTGCTGGACTGGGTCGCACAGCAGCCGGAACTCGATGCCACGCGCGTGGGCGTGTACGGCGGCAGCTATGGTGGCTACATGGTGCTGTCCTCGCTGATGCATTACAGCGATCGCATCCGAGCGGGCGTCGACATCGTCGGCATCTCGCACTTCGGTACGTTCCTCAAGAACACCGAAAGTTACCGCCGCGACCTGCGACGCGCCGAGTACGGCGATGAGCGCGATCCGCAGATGGCGAAGGTGTTCGAGGAGATCTCGCCGCTCAACCACGCCGACCGCATCCGCTCCAAGCTGTTCGTCGCGCAGGGCAAGAACGATCCGCGCGTGCCCTACACCGAAGCAGAGCAGATCGTGAAGGCGGTGCGCGACAACGGCCAGCCGGTGTGGTACCTGCTGTTCGACGACGAGGGCCACGGCTTCAGGAAGAAGAGCAACGTGGACTACTTCACCGCGGCGACGATGCTGTTCTGGCAGCAGAACCTGACCGGCGACGGCACGAAGTAGGCCAACCAGCGCGCGGGGCCGCGGCCGTCCGGCCCGGTCCCGCATGTGCGGTCCCCCCGGCCACGGCGGCGCGCGTTCGATCACTCCGCCACCACGCGCGCGGGCGCAAGCTCGTTCCAGCTACGGCGGAGAGCGAACCATGCGCAGCCTGTTCACGACCATCGTCCTGGTCAGCTTCGCCGTCGCCGGATGCAGCACCCAGCCGCGCGGCGATGAGCAGGCCAGCGTGCCGCTTCCCGCCCCGGTCGACCAGAAGCAGCGTGCCGACAAGGCGCTCACCGCATTCCTCGCCTCGCGCAGCATCCACGAAGTGCCGGCGCATCGCGACGCGACGCCGGACCTCGACGACGACGGCACGCCCGACCTGCTGATGCTCCTCGACGACCAGAACTGGTGCCAGGCCGACGGCTGCACGCTGCTGGTCTTCCACGGCGGCAAGGACGGCGACACGCTGGTTGGCGAGTCGATCTCGGTGCGCGCGCCGATCCTGGTCGGCAGCCGCGTCAACCGCGGCTGGCACGACCTGCTGGTGAGCGTGGGCAACGGCGACGACGCGGGCACGGTCGCGATGGAGTTCGACGGTACGCGCTATCCGTCCGACCCGATGATGGCCGCGCTGCTCGACCCGCATCGCCTGCCGTCGGCGACCAAGCTGATCGACGCGGAGATGGCGCCGCGCATCGCGGCGCAGTAGCGCGAATCAGCGCGTCGTCGCGTCCTTCACCACTACGCCGCCCTTCATCACGAAGGGCACGTGTTCGAGCTGCGCGACGTCGCGGGTCGGATCGCCGGGAACGGCGATCATGTCCGCGAAGCGGTTCGCTTCGACCACACCCACGTCGTCGCGGCCCAGCGCCTGCGAGGCGCTCAGCGTGGCCGCCTGGATCGCCTGCAGCGGCGTCATGCCATATCGCACCATCACCGCGAACTGCTTCGCGTTGTCTCCGTGCGGATAGATGCCGGCGTCGGTGCCGAACACCATCTTCGCGCCGGCGGCGTGCGCGCGACGGAAGTTCTCGCGCTGGATGTCGCCGACTTCGCGATCCTTGCGCAGGTTGTCTTCGAGGACGCCGTTCCTGCGACCCTCGGCCTGCGTGTAGTCGGTGTTGTAGATGTCCATCGACAGCCACGCGCCGTGCTGCCTGGCCAGGCGGATGCCTTCATCGTCGATCAGGCTGGCGTGTTCGATGGTGTCGATGCCGGCGCGGATCGCGTCCTTGATGCCAGCGGCGCCGTGCGCGTGCGCGGCGACCTTCAGGCCCCACTGGTGCGCTTCGTCCGCGATCGCCTTCATCTCGCCCAGGCTCATCTGCTGCTGGCCGGGTTCGGTATTGCGCGAGAACACGCCGCCGGTGGCGCAGATCTTGATGACCTGCGCGCCGTACTTGCGCAGTTCGCGCACGCGCTTGCGCCCCTCTTCCGGTGTGTCGGCGTTGTACGGGCTGCGCTCGTCCATCGACGGCGGGAAGAACGTGGAATCGCAATGACCGCCGGTCGATCCGAACGAGTACGCAGCGGTGACGATGCGCGGGCCGGTGAGCTTGCCCTCGTCGATCGCTTCGCGCAGACCGACGTCGTTCCAGTCGTCGGAGCCGACATTGCGCACGGTGGTGAAGCCCGCCATCAGCGTGCGCTGCGCGTGCACCACCGACACCATCGACCAGAAGCGATCGTTGAACTGCAGGCCGGTGTAGCCGCCGTAACCAGGGTCCGCATCCAGGTGCACGTGCATGTCGATCAGGCCCGGCAGCAGCGTCATCCCGGGTAGATCGATGCGACGCGCACCGGCCGGCACACTGGCGCCGACACGGCCTACCTCGACGATGCGTCCATCGCGCACGAGTACCTGCGGGTTCTCGATCATCCGCCCACTGCGCACATCGAGCAGGCGCTGTGCCGTGACCACTACCTCGCCGCCCTGCGGCGCGGTCTCCACACTTGTATCCACCAAGGCTTCCGCGTGCGCGCTACCGGCGGCGACGAATGCGGTCAGTGACGACAACAGGGCCAGGCCCAGGCGATTGCGCAGCATCGATTCCCCTCGATGGACGTTACGGTGCGTTGATCAGGCGTGCGGCTGGAATTCCATCACCGGCGACGGCGCCAGCAGCGGCATCAGCCAGTGGTCGAGCAGCAGGAAAGCGAACAGCGCCATCAGGTAGACGATGGAGTAGTTGAAGACCTTCATCGCGTACATCTCGTCGGGCGGGTTCATCAGCTTCCAGGCATAGCCCAGGAACACCACGCCCAGTACCAGCGCGCCGCCGAGGTAGAAGAGTCCGCTCATGCCCGCGGCCCACGGCAGCACCGTCACCGCGACCAGCAGCACCGTGTAGAACAGGATCTGCCAGCGCGTGTACTCCACGCCGTGCGTGACCGGCAGCATCGGCACCATCGCGCGTGCGTAGTCGGCGCGACGGAAGATCGCCAGCGCCCAGAAATGCGGCGGCGTCCACACGAAGATGATCAGCACCAACAGCAGCGCGTGCGGCCAGTCCCACTCGCCGCGCATGCCGGTGATGGACGCCCAGCCCAGCAGCGGCGGCGCCGCGCCGGCGATGCCGCCGATCACGATGTTCTGCGGCGTCGCGCGCTTGAGGAACACGGTGTAGATCACCGCGTAGCCGATCAGCGATGCGAAGGTGAGCACGGCGGTGATCGTGTTGACCCACAGCACCAGGATCGTCATCGACAACGCGGCGAGGATCAGCGCGAACACCAGCGCCTGCGTCGGCGTGATCTGTCCGGCGACGATGGGGCGCCACGACGTGCGCGCCATCTTCGCGTCGATGCGCGAGTCCAGCAGCTGGTTGATCGCGGCGGCACTCGACGCAGCCAGCCAGATGCCGAGGAAGCCCAGCACCGATTCGCGCAGTGGCGGCAGGCCGGGTACCGCGAGGAACATACCCACCAGCGCGGTGAACACGATCAGCGCGACCACGCGTGGCTTGGTCAGGTCCCAGTACTGCTTGGCGGTTGCTTTTGGCATGGCGGCGGCCGTCACGGTTCGGGCGAGCGCAGGCGCGCCAGCAGCGAAACCAGCACGAACAGCAGCAGCACCGCGCCGGCGTTGTGCATCACCGCGATCGTCAGCGGCAAGCTCAGCTTGACGTTGGCGATGCCCAGCGCGACCTGTGCCAGCACCAGCAGGCCCAGCAGCGTCGCCCAGCCGCGCATGCCCGGCGTGCGCACCAGGCGCGCCGCCAGCCACAGCAGGTAGACGAACACGACCACGGCCATCATGCGGTGCGCGAGCTGGATCGCGATGCGCGATTCGCCGTCGAGGATGCCGCCTTCGTAGTCGACGCCGATGCCGCGCCACAGCACGAAGCCTTCGCGGAAATCGTGCGGCGGCCACCAGCGGCCGACGCAGGTCGGGAAATCGTTGCCGCAGGCGAGCGCGGCATAGTTGGCGCTGGTCCAGCCGCCCAGTGCGATCTGCACGCCGAGCACGACGATGCCGGCGATCACCAGCCTGCGCACGGTCACTGCCTCGGCAAGACGGATCGGCAGGTTGGTCGAGCGCCACGCCATCCACAACAGCAGCGAGAACGTCAGCAGACCGCCAAGCAGGTGCGCCATCACCACGATCGGCTTGAGCAGCCATGTGACGGTCCACATGCCGAGCAGTGCCTGGAAGATGATCACCGCGAGCGTGAACGCCGCCACGCGCGCGAGGTCCATGTTGCTCCAGCGCAACGCCGCGACCAGCAGGATCGCTTCGCCCGCGATGGCTAGCAGCGATGCGGCCACGTGTTCGCCGTGCATGTACATCGGGATGCCGATCGCGACCAGCACCGCAGCGGTGACGATCTGCGCCGCGCCGTATGCGCGCTTGCGCGAGGCCAGCAGCGCGAGCAGCAGGACCAGCACGCCCAGCGTGCCGGCGATCATGCGGTGGAACTGTTCGCGCCAGGCCTTGTGCACTTCGACCGGTCGGATCGCGGTCGCGGCGTGGTCGACGATTTCGTGCGCGGCGCTCGGCCACGCGGCGCGGCCATAGCAGGTCGGCCAGTCGGGGCAGCTCAGGCCGGCGTTGGACAGGCGCACGAACGCGCCGAACACGATCACGCCGAACGCGAGTGCGACCGCGAGCCAGGCGATGCGATGGAAATGCCTGTACGGAGCAGGTTTGTGCGGCAGGGTCATGCGGGACGGCTCGTCTGTCCGTTGGCTGGGGACGCTCATTTCACCTTCACCAGGCGCGCGACGTCGGTACGCAACCCGCCCGGATCGAAGCCGGGAGGGTAACGCAGAATGACGAAGCCGTAGGGATCCACGACGTAAGCCGGCAAACCCGGGCCGGGTTGGTCCACACGTGGCAGGCGCGCGCGCAATTCGGCATCGGGCTGAAGGATCTTCAGCGTCGCCGGTCGCGCGACCTTCTGCGGCCACTGGCAATCGGCGGTGGCGCACAGCCACAGCACATGGACTTCATCCGCATCCTTGCCGAACAGCTGCCACACGGTGTCGATCTCGCCGGCCACGCGCTCGCATTCCGCGCCGCACTGCGCGGGCGGCGCGACGACGATGCGCCAGATGCGCTCGCCGGACTTCCATGCGTACTCGCCGCCGTCGACCAGGCGCGGCGACAACGCGCGTGCGTCGCTCGGCGGATCGAGCAGTTCACCGACGTTCTTGGTGCCCTGCGGACGCCAGCCTGAGAAACGCAGCAGACCCGCGACGAGCATGCTGCCGAAGAACATCGCGAACAGCAGCAACAGCAGCACGCGATTACGGTTGCGGATGCGTTCGGGAAGGGTGTCGTCGCTCATCAAAGGCTCCTCATGGTCGACGGCGTTTGCGGAAAGTCAGGATCAACGCGGTCGCGAACACGGCCAGCGCAAGCGCGAACCATTGCACGGCGTAGCCGCGGTGCTGCTCTGGCGGCAGCGTGTTGGGCAGCAGTTCCAGGTCGCGCTCGTAGCCGATGCGCAGCGCCGGGTCCAGGCGCAGCACGCGTGGTGCGAGCGGTACGGACATGCCGGTTTCGCGCGCGATCGCGGCCAGGTCGACGCGCGGCATCAGCCACGCCTCGCCCTGTCGTGCGAGCGCAGGACCGAGCGCGAGGCCGGTCGACGGCGGCGTGGTGAGCAGGCCGCGCAGTTCGATGTCGCCTTCGGGCTTCGGGATCTGCGGCAGATGGCGATCGCCGGGCAGCAGCAGCCAGCCCAGGTCGACCAGCAGCGGCGCGCCCTGTTCGGGCACGAAGATGCGATAGGCGCGCACACCGGCGCGGCCATTGCGTTGCTGGTTGTCCAGCAACAGCGCGTCGCGCTCGTCGAATCGACCACGGCCGATCGCCCAGTCGTAGTCGCGCGCGTGGGCAGGATCGGCGGCGATCGACAGCGGCTGCAGCGTGCGCTTGGCCATCACCTGCGCGGCGGCGTCGAGCATCGCCTGCTTCTCGACCGCGCGTCGCGATTGCCACAGGCCGAGGTTGGCGAACAGCGCGATCGTGAGGACGGCAGCGGTCCAACCGACGATGAGATTGCGTCGCCGGCTCACGATTTCCTCGCCGGCCGCTGCGATAATGGGCCGCACGCCCCGTCACGGGGCCGATCGGAAGCCGCCATGAACGATTCGCTGAAGACCCTGCTGATCATCGCGTTCCTGATCGTCATCCTGTGGAACCTGGGCGCCGGCCTCTATTACATGCTGGTGGACAAGGGTGAGAGCAAGCGCACCGTGAATGCGCTGACGCGCCGCATCGCGCTGTCCATCGCGCTGATCCTGCTCGTGGTCCTGGCCAACTACATGGGCTGGATCAAGTTCCACGGCGGACCATGACGTCCGTACGGGTGTTTCGCGTTTCGTGATTCACAGAAAACAAAAGGGCGACGGCATGCCGTCGCCTTCTTGTTTTGGCCGCGGGCTCCGCTGCGCGGAACCCGCATCGCCGTGCCGTCTTACAGCACGTAGACGAACAGGAACAGGCCCAGCCAGACCACGTCCACGAAGTGCCAGTACCAGGCCACCGCTTCGAATGCGAAGTGGTTGTCCTTGGTGAAGTGGCCCTTCAGGCAGCGGAACCAGATCACCGCCAGCATGATCGTGCCGAGCGTGACGTGCGCGCCGTGGAAGCCGGTGAGCATGAAGAAGGTCGAACCGTAGATGCCCGAGCCCAGCGTCAGGTTCAGTTCCTTGTAGGCGTGGATGTACTCCTCGGCCTGGAAGAACAGGAACGTCGCGCCCAGCAGCACCGTCAGGCCGAGGAAAACCAGCAGCTGCTTGCGGTGGCCGGCCTTCAGCGCGTGGTGCGCGATGGTGACGGTCACGCCCGAGGTCAGCAGGATCAGGGTGTTGAGCAGCGGCAGGCCCCAGGCCGGGATGGTCTGGTAGATGCCACCGATCGCGCCCGGGCCGTTGCTCGGCCACGCGGCCGAGAAGCCCGGCCACAGCAGCGTGTTGGTCATCACGCCGTCGCCTTCGCCGCCGAGCCACGGCATCGCGTACTGGCGGGCGTAGAACAGCGCACCGAAGAACGCACCGAAGAACATCACCTCGGAGAAGATGAACCAGATCATCCCCATGCGGAACGAGGTGTCGACCTGCTTGTTGTAGTTGCCGCGCACCGATTCGCGCACGACGTCGCTGAACCAGCCGAACAGCACGGCGCACATCAGCGCGATGCCGAAGAAGAACACCGGCTTGCCCCAGCTGACTTCGTTGAACCAGCTGGCGATGCCGAGCATCGTGGTGAACAGCGCGATGGAACCGAGGAACGGCCAGCGGCTGCTGTGCGGCACGAAGTAGACGTTGGCGTCTGGCGAGTGGGCTTGGGCCATGTTGGCGTTCCGGTTATGTGGTGCGATTGCTAGGAAGGTTCAGGACGTCACGGCGCCGCTTTCGGCTGGGCAACGGCCTGGGCCGTGCCCTGCGCCTGGGCGGTCAGCGCATCGTTCTTGAAGAAGGTATACGACAAGGTGATGGTCTTCACGTCGGCCGGAAGGTTCGGATCGACGATGAAGCGCACCGGCATCTCGCGCACTTCACCTGCCTTGAGCGTCTGGGCGGTGAAGCAGAAGCATTCGGTCTTGCTGAAGTAACCCGACGCGCGCGCCGGCGCGACCGACGGGACGGCGCTGCCGACGACGGTGCGCTGCGAGGTGTTGCGCGCGTGGTACGTGGTTTCGTACTGCTCGCCCGGCACGACCTGCATCGTCACCTGGTTGGGCGAGAAGTCCCACGGCAGCTTGGAATTCACGCCGCCGTCGAACTGCACGGTGATCACGCGCTTGGCGGCCGTGGCCCGGGCCTCGCCGACGCCTTCGGCGGCGGTGCGCTCCAGACGGATGCCGAACACCTTCTCGCAGGCGATGCGGTACAGCGGCACCAGCGCGAAGGTCAGCGCGAACGCGCCGATCGCGACCACGACCATCCTGGTCAGGCCGGCGCTCTTGCGCGGTTCCGGCGTGCTCATTTGCCCACCACGCCGCTGAAGATGAAGACGACGTAGATCGCGACCGCGATCGCCGCGATCCACAACGCCGTGCGACGCGCCGCCTTGCGGCGTGCTGCAAAGTTGTCCGTGTTGTGGTCGGGTTGGTTCATGTCTCTCTGATCACATCGGGCGAAGAGGAGGTTTGGCTTTGGAGCCCCCTTAAGTTAAGGGGGCGGCCGTCGCAGCGCGACGGCGGGGTTGTGGAAGCATGCCCACGTATCCGAAGCCGAAAGACCTCCTGCTCCTATCCCTCGACTTCAATTAATGCGTGATGTCGCCATGTGCCAGGTCGCCATCGCGGATGACCGGCGGGGTGCTGAAGGTGTGGTGCGGCGCCGGGCTCGGCACGGTCCACTCCAGGCCCCGGGCGGTCGGCCATGCGCGGGCCTCGGCCTTGACGCCCGCGGCCTTCGAGCGCCACAGGATGAAGGCCATCATGAACGGCGTGAGGAACATGCCGAACGCGCCGATCGAGCTGACCAGGTTCCAGTCCGCGAACACCACGTTGTAGTCCGGGATGCGGCGCGGCATGCCGGCCAGGCCCAGGAAGTGCTGCGGGAAGAACAGCAGGTTGACGAAGATCATCGTCCACCAGAAGTGGAACTTCGACCACGACTCGTTGTACATGCGGCCGGTCCACTTCGGCCACCAGTAGTACGTGGCGGCGATGATGGAGAACAGCGCGCCGGTCACCAGCACGTAGTGGAAGTGCGCGACTACGAAGTAGGTGTCGTGGTACTGGAAGTCCGCCGGGACGATGGCGAGCATCAGGCCCGAGAAACCGCCGATGGTGAACAGGATCACGAAGGCGATGGCCCACAGCATCGGGGTCTCGAACGAGATCGAGCCGCGCCACATCGTGGTAACCCAGTTGAACACCTTCACGCCCGTCGGCACCGCGATCAGCATCGTCGCGAACATGAAGTAGATCTCGCCACCGAGCGGCATGCCGACGGTGAACATGTGGTGCGCCCACACGATGAACGAGAGGAAGGCGATCGAGGCGGTCGCGTACACCATCGCCTGGTAGCCGAACAGCGGCTTGCGGCTGAAGGTCGGGATGATCTCCGACACGACGCCGAACGCCGGCAGGATCATGATGTAGACCTCGGGGTGCCCGAAGAACCAGAAGATGTGCTGGAACATCACCGGGTCGCCGCCGCCAGCCGCGTTGAAGAACGAGGTGGCGAAGAACTTGTCGGTCAGCAGCATCGTCACGGCGCCGGCGAGCACCGGCATCACGGCGATCAGCAGGAACGCGGTGATCAGCCAGGTCCAGCAGAAGATCGGCATCTTCAGCAGGTCGATGCCCGGGGCGCGCATGTTCAGCACGGTGGCGATCACGTTGATCGCGCCCATGATCGAGCTGATGCCCATCATGTGGATGGCGAAGATCGCGAAGGCCACGTTGCTGCCGCCCTGCAGCGAGAGCGGCGGATACAGCGTCCAGCCGCCGGCCGGGGCGCCGCCCGGCAGGAACAGCGTGAGCAGCAGCATCGCGAAGGCGAACGGCAGGATCCAGAAGGACCAGTTGTTCATGCGCGGCAGCGCCATGTCCGGCGCGCCGATCTGCAGCGGGATCATCCAGTTCGCCAGGCCGACGAAGGCCGGCATGACGCCACCGAAGATCATGACCAGCGCGTGCACGGTGGTCATCTGGTTGAAGAACATCGGACCGCCCGGCAGCTGCAGACCCGGCTTCATCAGTTCATAGCGGATCAGCACGGACATGCCGGCGCCGATGATGAACATGATGAAGCTGAAGATCAGGTACAGCGTCCCGATGTCCTTGTGGTTGGTCGAGAAGAACCAACGCTCGATGAAGCCCTGCTTGTGGGCGTGATCATCGTGATGGGTGTCAGCGTGCGTGACGGCCATGGCCTACCTCAGGAGATGCGGGACGATCAGCCGGCGACCGGAGACTGCTTTTCAGCAGCTGCGGCCGTGGCGTCGGTGTTCGGGGTGGTGCCCTGCGGCTGGGCCTCGGCCGGCGCGGCCGGCTGCGCGGCGGGCGCGACCGGGGCGACGGGAGCCGGGGCGTTCTTGGCCTTCTGGGCGACCAGCCACTGCTGGAATTCCGCCTTCGGCACGGCGCGCACGACGATCGGCATGAAGCCGTGGTCCTTGCCGCACAGTTCCGCGCACTGGCCGCGGTAGATGCCCGGCTTGGAGATGTCGGTCCAGGCTTCGTTGACGATGCCCGGGATCGCGTCCTGCTTCCAGCCCAGCGCCGGCACCCACCATGCGTGGATCACGTCGTCGGCGGTGATCACGAAGCGGATCTTGGTGTCGACCGGCAGCACCAGGACGTTGTCCACGTCGAGCAGGTAATGCGGGTGGTTGGCCTCGCGCGCGTCCTTGCCGCTCTGGCGGATCTCGTCGCTCTTGCGGTCCAGGCGGCTGGTGAAGGCGACGTTCTCGCCCAGGTACTCGTACTTCCACATCCACTGGTAGCCGGTGACCTTCACGGTCATCTCGGAGTCGCGGTAGTCGTACATCTTGATCAGCTTGCTGGTGGCCGGGAAGGCCATCAGGACCAGCAGGGCGACCGGGACCACGGTCCAGACGACTTCCAGCTTGGTGCTGTGGGTGAAGTCCTTGTCCGGCACCGCACCCTTGGAGTGGCGGAACTTGAACATGGCATAGGCCATTGCGCCGAACACCAGGACGCCGATGACCACGCAGACCCACAGCGCGAACATGTGCGCCGAGTACGCGTTGGCGGACTGGACCGTCACGCCCTCGCCCATGTTCAGCTGCCACGGCTTGGGATCGGCCGCCTGCGCGCTGGCAAGGACCGGCAGCGCCATCGCGGCGATGCCCGCGCCCCACTGCTTGAAACGACCGGCTTTCATCTGTTCGAGCCCCAGAATTCCGCTTTGGTGAATGTTGTTTGCTTGGCTGAGCCGTTCGGCCTGGCTTGACGGGCTCATCCGCTGGTCGGGGCCGGGCGTCCAGCCCGGTGGGAACCCAATCCGGGTTCCAAAAAACTGCCCCGCGGAACCGCTCATTTTACCTGCCGTCGCGAGCCCCAACAACCGAGCTGGTCAAATTACACGTGTTTGCCGGCAAATTTCGCAATCTCGGGACCGGCAGGGCCGCGCACGGAACGCACCGGTACGGTCCTCGAAGCCGACGCCGCAACACTCCGGGAGAGCCGGAGGCTCTAGACTATTGGGCTTCCCACGGCTGTCCTCTGGGTCCCCCGATGACCACCCATTCCGCTACCGCCCTCGCCAGCGATGGCCCGCCGGCGCCGCACGCGCTGATCTCCCCCGAACTCCCCTCGCCGCCGCCCGCGGCCCGCGCGGCCATCACCGCCGGCTGGGTCCGCGACGAGGCCGCGCATGTGCGCATGCTGCTCGAACGCGCCCGCCTGCCCGACGCCGACCGCGCCGCCGCCCAGGCCACGGCCGCCGATCTGGTCCGCCGGGTCCGCACCCGCGCCAAGGACCAGGGCGCGATCGAGGCCTTCATGCGCCAGTACGACCTGGGCAGCGAGGAAGGCGTACTGCTGATGTGCGTGGCCGAAGCCCTGCTGCGCATCCCGGACCAGGAGACGGCCGACAAGCTGATCCGCGACAAGCTCGGCGATGCGGACTGGAAGAAGCACATGGGCCAGTCCGACTCGGTCCTGGTCAACGCCTCGACCTGGGGCCTGATGCTGACCGGCCACCTGGTCGACCTGGCCGACGAGACCAAGCGCGACGTGCACGGCGCCTTCAAGCGCCTGCTCGGCCGCGTCGGCGAGCCGGTGATCCGCCTGGCCGTGCGCCAGGCGATGAAGATCATGGGCCACCAGTTCGTCATGGGCCGCACCATCGGCGAGGCGCTGTCGCGATCGCAGAAGAACGGCAACGCCGCGTATCGCTACTCGTTCGACATGCTCGGCGAAGGCGCGCTGACCACCAAGGACGCGCTGCGCTACCTGCAGGCCTACCGCGACGCGATCCACGCGATCGGCAAGAGCGGTAACTTCGTGGGCACCGACGTGTTCGCCGCGCCGTCGATCTCGGTGAAGCTCTCCGCGCTGCATCCGCGCTACGAGCACGCCAAGCGCGAGCGTGTGTTCGCCGAACTCGTCCCGCGCGTGCTCGAACTGGCGCAGCTGGCCAAGTCCTACGGCATCGGTTTCACCGTCGACGCCGAGGAAGCCGACCGCCTGGAACTCTCGCTGGACGTCATCGCCGCCGCGTTCTCCGACGCGTCGCTCGATGGCTGGGAAGGTTACGGCCTGGCGATCCAGGCGTACCAGAAGCGTGCACCGGAAGCGATCGAGTTCATCGCCGACCTCGCCCGCCGCAGCGGTCGCCGCATCCCGGTGCGACTGGTGAAGGGCGCGTACTGGGACAGCGAAGTGAAGCGCGCACAGGTCGACGGCCAGCTCGGCTATCCAGTGTTCACGCGCAAGCCCAACACCGACGTCAGCTACCTCGCCAACGCGCGCCTGATGCTTGAAGCGTCCGACGCGATCTATCCGATGTTCGCCACGCACAACGCGCAGACCATCGCGACGATCCACCAGCGCGCGAAGTCGATGGGCCGGCACAAGCACTTCGAGTTCCAGAAGCTGCACGGCATGGGCGACGACCTCTACGCCGAAGTCATCCCGGGCGACCGCCTCGACGTGCCGTGCCGCGTGTACGCGCCGGTGGGTTCGCACGAGGACCTGCTGCCGTACCTGGTGCGCCGCCTGCTCGAGAACGGCGCCAACTCCAGCTTCGTCAACCGCATCACCGACGAGGACATCGCCATCGATGACCTCATCCACGATCCGGTCGAGACCGTTTCCGCATTCGAATCCATCGCGCATCCGCGCATCCCGCAGCCGCTCGATCTGTACCGCAGCTTCGGCATCGACAGGAACAATTCCATGGGCATCAACCTCGCCAACGACGATCAACTGCGCACGCTCGCCGAACAGGTCAACGCCGCCACGCGCAACGACTGGCGCGCCGCGCCGCTGGTGCCGGGCGCGACCGTGTCCGGCCCGCAGGTCGCCGTGACCAACCCCGCCGACCGTCGCCAGGTCGTCGGCCAGTGGCAGGCCGCCGACAGCGCGACCGTCGAGAGGGCCGTGCAGAACGCGGTCGCCGCGCACGACGCATGGAACGCCACGCCGGCCGCGAGCCGCGCCGCGATCCTCGAGCACGCCGCGGACCTCCTCGAACAGCGCATGCCGGAATACATCGCGCTGTGCACGCGCGAAGCCGGCAAGACCGTGCCCGACGGCGTCGCGGAAGTGCGCGAAGCCGTGGACTTCCTGCGCTATTACGGCGCGCAGGCGCGCAAGCAGTTCGCCGTCGAACCGCTGCCGGGCCCGACCGGCGAATCCAACACGCTGCAGCTTTCCGGCCGCGGCGTGTTCGTGTGCATCAGCCCGTGGAACTTCCCGCTGGCGATCTTCGCCGGCCAGATCGCGGCCGCGCTCGCCGCCGGCAACAGCGTCCTCGCCAAGCCGGCCGAACAGACCAACCTGATCGGTTACTACGCGGTGAAGCTGCTGCACGAAGCCGGCATCCCGGAAGCGGTGCTGCAGTTCCTGCCGGGCGACGGCGCCACCGTCGGCGCGGCATTGACGAAGGATCCGCGCATCGCCGGCGTCGCGTTCACCGGCTCGGCCGACACCGCGCGCGCGATCAACCGCTCGCTGGCCGCGCGCGACGCTGCCATCGGTGTGCTGATCGCCGAAACCGGCGGCCAGAACGCGCTGATCGCCGACTCGTCCTCGCTGCCGGAACAGGTGGTCAAGGACGCGATCGCCTCGGCGTTCACGTCCGCCGGCCAGCGCTGCTCGGCCGCGCGCGTGCTGTTCGTGCAGGACGACATCGCCGACAAGGTCACGCACATGCTCGCCGGCGCGATGGCCGAACTGAAGGTCGGCGATCCGGGCCTGCTGTCGACCGACGTCGGCCCGGTGATCGACGAGGACGCGCTGAAGATGCTGCGCGACCACGCCGAACGCATGGATCGCGAGGCGTCGAAGATCGCCGAAGTCGCGCTCGATGGCGATGCCGCCAACGGCAGCTTCTTCGCGCCGCGCGCTTACACGCTCAAGTCGCTCGACCAGCTGCACAAGGAAGTCTTCGGCCCGGTGCTGCACGTCCTGCGCTGGAAGGCGGACCAGCTGGATGCGGTGATCGACGCGATCAACGCGACCGGCTACGGCCTCACGCTGGGCATCCATTCGCGCATCGACGAGACGATCGAGAAGATCAGCTCGCGCGTGAAGGTCGGCAACTGCTACGTCAACCGCAACCAGATCGGCGCGGTGGTTGGCGTGCAGCCGTTCGGCGGCCAGAACCTGTCCGGCACCGGCCCCAAGGCCGGCGGCCCGCACTACCTGCCGCGCTTCGCCACCGAGAAGACCATCACCATCAACACCACCGCAGCCGGCGGCAATGCATCGCTGCTGACGCTGGGCGACTGACGCACGCGTTGCCCACGGCTGTTTCCGCAAGAGAAGCTGCAAAAGAAAAAGCCCCGCGAAAGCGGGGCTTTTTCGTGCAACGGTGAAACGCGATCAGAACTTGTACTGCGCCGAGACGCCGTACAGGTTGGCGTGACCGTCGAACGGACCGACCAGGTGCGAACCACCGGAGGTGATGTCGACGCGCGGCGAATCCGGCTCGATGCGGGTGTAGCCGAAGTTGACTTCCATCGCTTCCGTGGCCTGCCAGGTCGCGCCGATCGAGTACCAGAAACGGTTCGCGTCGGGCAGACGCGGAGTGCGCGTCTCGATGTGGGTCGGCGTCTCGTCGTAAGCCAGGCCGCCTCGCAGCGTCCACGCTTCGTTGAGCTTGTACTCGGCGCCCAGCGACGAGAAATCGCTGTCGTGCCAGTTGAACGGCTCGACCGAATCCGGATCCGGATTGCCGAAGTCGACGCGCACTTCGCGCAGCGATTCCCAACCGGTGCGCGCCCACGACGCCATCATCGTGAAGCGGTCGGTGAAGGCGTAGCGGACGTCGACGTTCAGCACCGACGGCGTGGTCAGCTTGGCGGTCGCCGCGCCGTCCTTGAACAGCGCGCTGGTGGCCGGATTGACGCCGAACACCGCGGCGACGTTGCTCGGCACGGTCCAGTCGGCAGTGCCGCTCAGGTCGTAGTCGATCTCGGAGCGGTAGCTCACGCCGATGTCGAGCGCGTCGACCGGGCTGAAGTTCGCACCGACGGTCCAGCCGAAGCCGGTGTCGTCGCCCTGGATCTCGGCGAAGCCGTCGGCCGCCTGCGGACGGGCGAAGGGCAGCGGACGCGTGGCCGGGTTGGCGAACAGCAGCGAACCGAAGTCGACCGACTTCGACAGCGTCACGTCAGCGCGCGAGTAGATCAGGCCGGCACCGACCGAGAGGCGATCCGGAATGATGTCGAGCGCGGCAGCCAGGGTCAGGTCGACGATTTCGACGTCGGAGGTGTGGGCGAAGTAGCGGCCCTGCCAGTTGTCGTCGTACTCGGTCTTCAGGCCGAACGGCGCGCTGATCATGGCGCCGAAGGCCAGGCCGTTGTCGAGCTTGTGGATCACCGACAGCGCCGGCACCGCGGCGATGTCGCCGGCGTCGCCGCCGTTGCCGCCGGTCAGCGGACGACCGAGCGCGTCGGTGCCGGTACCGTTGAATTCATAACTCAGGTCGATCGCGGTCACGTCGGCCTGGATCGTGGTGCCCTGGAAACGTGCCATCGTGGCCGGGTTGTTGGCGACCACCGACGAGTCGGTGTCGTTGACGCCGGCACCGGCGAATGCGGCCCCCATGGCCTTGACGCTGTTTTCCTTCAGCTGGAAACCCGAAGCGTTGACCTGGCCAACCGCCAGCGCGCCGGCGATACCGAAGGCCAGCGCCGTCAGTTGGGTGAAACGGGAAGCGTGTTGCATGCGTATCGTCTCCATTGGAGTATTTTTTGGTTCCGCGGCCGTCATTGCCTGGACCGGCTGGGCCGGTGCCAGAGCGCGCCGGAAACCCCTCCCGACGTACGACGCCGTATGCACTATAACCCGGCTTTTAACCGGAGGCTAACAACAGTCGGCATGCCCCTTCGCACTTGCAAGTCACGGATTTCACGGCCTTCTTGGGGTCGATTCCGGGCGCTCCGGGGGGCCGCCGGGTGTTCGTGAGCATCCCGAGCCGGGAGCGTGCGCCGCTGCGCTGGGCCACGCCGTCCCTGTTCGCCCTGCTGTGGCTGTGCTTCGTCGTGGTGGAGGTCCTGCCGGGACAGGACCAGCGCCGCCTGCTCATGGAATGGGGCGCCCTGTCCGGCGGTCTGGCGACGCCGCAGGAATGGTTCGAGGCGATCCGCAGCGGCAGCCTGCTGCGGCTGTTCACGGCCCTGTTCCTGCACGCCGACTGGGCGCACGTGCTGGGCAACCTGGTGTTCCTGCTGATCTTCGGCCTGCCGGCCGAGCGGGCGATGGGTCCGTGGCGGCTGCTGATACTGTTTTTGCTCGGCGGCGCGATCGCCAACCTGGCGGCGGTGATCGCCATCGGCACTCCGGACCGGCTGATCATCGGCGCCAGCGGCGCGGTGTCGGCGCTGATCGGCGCCTACCTGGCGCTGTTTCCCGGGGCGAAGCTGGGCGTGGTGGTGCCGCTGGGCTTGTTCCTGCAGTTCGTGAAGGTGCCCGCGCCCCTGCTGATCGGCGTGTGGGCCCTGTTGCAGCTGGTCTTCACCTTCATCGGCCCGGCGTTCGGCGCGGTGGCCTGGTCGGCGCACCTGGCGGGATTCGCGTTCGGCGGCGTCTTCGCGCTGATCGCGCGGGCCGGCATCGCCCGGCGCATGCGCCGCCGGCGCGGCCTGTAGCTTGAGTCGGGCAACAGGCGCCCCTATCGTCAGCCTGCCACCCGTCCCGCTCTCGAACCGCTCCCATGTCAAAGCCGCTCTACAAGGTGACCTTCCTCAACGCCGGCAAGGTGTACGAGCTGTACGCCCGTCAGGTCGCGTCGGGCGCGCTGTGGGGTTTCACGGAAGTGAGCGAGCTGGTGTTCGACGTGCACGACGGCCTCGTGATCGATCCCACCGAGGAACGCCTGCGCGACGAGTTCGGCAACACGCGCGCGCTGCACCTGCCGATGCACAGCATCGTTCGCATCGAGGAAGTCGAGCGCAAGGGCCAGTCCGCGATCCGCGACGCGGCGACTGGCGAGAAGGTTGTCACGCCGTTCCCGCTGCCGGCCAAGCCGCGCTGACGCCAACGAACGCGCTGCCTCGGGCAACGCGTTCGTGCGGTTCGTTTTCGCCTACTGCTTCGCGGGGGGCTTTGACGCCGCGCTGGCGACCGGCTTCTTCAGTTCGACCAATGCCGATGCGATCGGCGCGTCGCCGTCGAGCACGTCGCCCGCGTTCTCGCCCGGCTGGTCTTCTTCGTCGCCGTGCAGGTGGCCGGGCAGGCTGGCTTCACTGAAGTTGCGCACGCTCTTGTCGTCTGCCTTGGCCGGGTGCAGCACCACGTCGGGCGAAATGCCCAGCGCCTGGATCGACTTGCCGCTCGGCGTGTAATAGCGCGCGGTGGTGAGCTTGACCGAATCGCCATTGTCCAGCGGCAGCACGGTCTGCACCGAGCCCTTTCCGAACGTGCGGCTGCCGACGATGCGCGCGCGACCGTTGTCGCGCAGCGCACCTGCGAGCACTTCCGACGCGCTCGCCGAGCCCGCATCGACCAGCACCACGACCGGCGCGCCGTTGAGGCGGTCGCCCGGCGTCGCGGCGAATTCGGCATCGCTGATCGCGATGCGGCCGCGCGTGCTGACGATCTTGCCCGACTCGAGCAGGTCGTCGGCGATCTGCACCGCCGAGGTAAGCAGGCCGCCAGGATTGCTGCGCAGGTCGATCACCAGGCCGCGCAGCTTGCCGCCGGCCTGCGCCTTGAGGGCATCGAGCTTGCTCTCGAAATCCGCCGCCGTGTCGGCCTGGAACGCGCTCACGCGGATGTAGCCGTAACCGGGTTCGAGCATCTTGCTGCGCACGCTGGCGATGCGGATGGTCTCGCGCTGGATCGTCAGGTCGAAGGGCTTGTCGCGGCCTTCGCGCACGATCGTCAGCGTGACCTTGCTGCCCGGCGGACCGCGCAGCGGCCCGGAGTTGTCGCCTTCGTCCGGCTTGAACGGCTTGCCGTCGATGGCGGTGATGACGTCGCCGGCCTTGATCCCGGCGCGCGCGGCGGGCGTTTCGTCGATCGGCGAGATCACGCGCAGCGAACCGTCGGGCTGGCGCATGAGTTCCACGCCGACACCGTCGTATGCACCGCGCGACTGCTCCTCGAAGCTGTCGGCGTCGATCTTGTCGAGGTAGACGCTGTGCGGGTCGAGGTCGAACAGCAGGCCGCGGATCGCCGAGTGCATCAGCTTGCGATCGTCGACCGGTTCGACATAGGCCTGCTTGACCGCGTTGTACACCGACACGTAGCGGCGGATCTCATCCAGCGGCACCTTCGCCTCGGCGGTTTCCGCGTCGGGCGAGTCGATCGGCGCCTCCGCCTGTGCCGGCTCGCCGCCCTCCTGCGCATGCGCCGGCAGGGCGACGGCGGTGGCCAGCACGAGCGGGATCAGATAACGCAGGGACATGCACGGAACTCCGGGATGAAGCGGCGACGGACGGCGCCTTTGTCGCTGATTATGGGCATGTCGCCCCCGTGCAGTGGAAGGCTTTCGTTAATCCCGCGCGCACCGGCGCGGGGCATTCAGGCCATCACCGGCGCAGCCACGTTCCGGGGTTGACCGGCGTGCCGTTGCGGCGCAACTCGAAGTACAGGGCCGGCCGACCGTGGCCGCCGGAACTGCCGACCGTGGACACCGCGTCGCCACGCTTGACCGTGTCGCCGACGTCCTTGAGCAGCGCGTCGTTGTGCGCGTACAGGCTCATGTAGCCGTTGCCGTGGTCGACGATGAGCAGCAGGCCGTAGCCGGTCATCCACTCCGCGTACACGACCTGTCCATCCGCGACCGCCTTGACCGGCGTGCCGGCGCCGGCGCCGATCAGCAGGCCATCGCTGCTGCGCCCGTCGGGCATGGTGGCGCCGAATCCGGCCAGCAGCGCGCCGGACACCGGCCAGCCGAGGCCGCCCACCTGCGGTGCGCTGGCGACGACGGTCGGCTTGCGGGTCGGCGGCTTCTCGCCGGCCGCCTGGTTGCGCGCCGCACGTTCTGCCGCGGCCTTGCGTTGCGCTTCGGCGCGCGCGGCGGCGACCCGCAGCTTCTTCAGCAACTGCTCCAGCCCCTTGGCGTCGCGACCGAGTTCGCGCTCGCGCGTGCTGCGATCCTTGTAGCGCTGATCGAGCTGCGCGACGAGTGTCGCGCGCTCCTTGCGATCCTTCTGCAGGCGGCCGAGTTGCGTGCGCTGCTGTTCGCGCGTCTGGTCGAGTTCGGCGCGACGCTGGACGATCTGGCGTTCGACGTCGTCGAGTTCGCGCAGCTGCGAGTCGAGTTCGGCGATGCGCTGCGTGCGATCGCGTTGCAGGTAGCCGTAGTACGCCAGCATGCGACTGCCGTCGGCGACGCGATCCTGCGCGAGCAGCAGCTTCAGCGGCGCATCCTGCCCTTGCAGGTAGGCGGCGCGCAGGAGCTGGGCGAGTTCCTGGCGTTGTGCGCCCATACGCTCATGCAGCGCCGCGCGTTGCTGCTGCAGGTCGGCAAGGCTGGCCTGTTCGCGCGCCAGTCGTGTTTCGATGTCGCGCAGCTGGCGATTGGACTTGCCGACCTTCTCGTCGGCCTCGCGCAGCTTCTGCGAGGCGCTGCCGCGCTGCGTCTCGATGTTGCGACGTTCGGCGGCGACGGACTTCAGTTCGCTCTGGATCTTCTCCAGCTTGCGCTCGGCCTCACGACTGTTCTGCGCGACGGCCGGCAGGGCCAGCAATGCACTGGCGACCAGCAGCCCCGCGAACACGCGCCGCATCCGCATCAGCCCGCCAGCAGGCTCGTTCCGCTCATCTCGGTCGGCTTGGGCACGCCAAGCAGGTCGAGAATGGTCGGCGCGACATCGCGCAAGGCACCGCCGCTGCGCAGCGTCGCCGCACGCGGGCCGAAGTACACGAACGGAACCGGACCGACGGTGTGCGCGGTGTGCGGCTGACCGGTCTGCGGATCGCGCATCATCTCCAGGTTGCCGTGATCGGCAGTGACCAGCAGCGCGCCGCCGGTCTCGCGCACGGCCTGCACGATCGCGCCGATCGCGATGTCCACCGCTTCGGCGGCCTTCACCGCGGCAGCGATGTCGCCGGTGTGGCCGACCATGTCCGGATTGGCGATGTTGCAGATCGCCACATCGATCTCGCCGGAGCGGATCGCTGCGGTGAGTTTCTCGGTCACTTCGGGGCAGCTCATTTCCGGCTGCAGGTCGTAGGTTGCGACCTTCGGGCTGGGCACGAGGATGCGCGTCTCGCCCGCATAAGGGTCCTCGCGCCCGCCGCTGAAGAAGAACGTGACGTGCGCGTACTTCTCGGTCTCGGCGATGCGCAGCTGGGTCAGCCCGTTGTCGGCGAGCACCTCACCGAGCGTGTGGCGCAGGTCGTCCGGCCCGAAGGCCACCGGCGCCGGCAGCTTGGCGTCGTACTCGGTGAGGCAGACGAAGCGCGAGAGCTTCGGACGACGCACCTGGAACCCGTCGAACGTCGGCGACACGAACGCCGCGGTGATCTGGCGCGCGCGGTCGGCGCGGAAGTTCATGAACACCAGCGCGTCGCCGTCCGCCATCGGCACGTGACCCTGGATCACGGTCGGCGCGACGAACTCGTCGGTCTCGCCGCGCTCGTAGGCCTGCAGCAGCGCTTCGACCGGGCCGGTGGTGACGTGCTCGCTCTTCGCCTCGACGATCGCATCCCAGGCGCGCTGCAGTCGATCCCAGCGCTTGTCGCGATCCATCGCGTAATAGCGTCCGCTGACGCTGGCGACGTGTGCATTGCCGAGCTTGCGGCAGACGTCCTGCAACTTCACGAGGCTCGCTTCGGCGGACTTCGGCGGCATGTCGCGGCCGTCGAGGAATGCATGCACTGCGACCTTCTGCACACCGGCCTGGCTGGCCAGTTCGAGCATCGCGAAGATGTGGTTCTCATGGCTGTGCACGCCGCCCGGCGACAACAGGCCCATCACGTGCAGCGTGCCGTTGTTTGCCTGTGCGGCGGCGCAGGCGGCTCGCAATTCCTCGTTGCCGAAGAACGTGCCGTCCTCGATCGCCGCGTCGATGCGGGTGAGGTCCTGGTAGACGATGCGGCCGGCGCCGAGGTTCATGTGGCCGACTTCCGAGTTGCCCATCTGACCGTCCGGCAAGCCGACATGGCGGCCCTCGGTGTGGATCAGCGTGTGCGGTGCCGCTTTCAGCAGCGCGTCCCAGTTGGGCAGCGTCGCCTGTGCGAGCGCGTTGTCGGTCGGATCTTCCCGATGGCCCCAGCCGTCGAGGATCAGCAGGACCACGGGTTTCGGACGCATGGGAGAGGCTGGCACGTCGGTGTCGACTCGCAGGGGTATAAGGTGACTTCGGGCACGGGTGCGTGCCGGCGATGGCTGCGATTGTAGCGAAGCGGCCTAAACCGACGGCACCTTCCCCGCATCCTATGGAATGAAGCCCGTCCCAACACGGAACCCCGAACGATGCGCATCCGCCCCGTATTCGCCCTCCCGATCGCCCTGGCGCTGGCACTGCCCGCTTTCGCCGCCCAGGACATCGACAAAGTAAACGGCAGCATTACCGTCGAGCCCGGCGAGACCGTCGGCAACCTCGAGACCGTCAACGGCAGCATCCGGATCGGCGCAGGCGCGCGCACCGGTCATGCCGAAACCGTCAACGGCAGCATCACCGTCGCCGAGAACGTACAGGCCGGCGGCCTGGAAACCGTGAACGGCAGCATCCGCGTGGCCGGCAACGGCAAGCTCGCCAGCGACCTGGAGACCGTCAACGGCGGTGTCTTCGTCGACCGCGGCGGCGACGTGAATGGCCACATCGAAACGGTGAACGGCGCGATCGGCCTGGTCGACACCGATTTGTCCGGCGGCATCACCACGGTCAACGGCGACGTCACCGTCGGCATCGATTCGCACGTGAAGGGCGGCATCCGCTACACCAAGCCGAACACCTCGTGGATTTCCTTCAACAAGCCGCGTGATCCGAAGGTCATCATCGGGCCGAACGCGGTCGTCGACGGACCGCTGGTGTTCGAGCGCAAGGTCGAGCTTTACGTGCACAGCACCGCCAAGACCGGGCCGATCACCGGCGCCACCGCGGTGCGTTTCGACGGCGCGATGCCGCCGGGCCAGTAAGTCTCACGAACTGCCGGGTCCGGCACGCTGCCGGCCCGGTTCCGGAGCCTAGAATGGGGTTCGCCTCCGCAGCTGCGGCCTCGGAGGCCCGATCCATTCCGGAGGTTCCATGTCCCGAGTTTCCCTGCTCAGCACGGCGATGACGTGCACGCTCGCCGCCGGCACGGTCGCGCTGGCGGCCTGCTCCCGCCCCACCGAGGCGCCCGTCGCCGACAAGCCCGCCGCGGCTCCGGCCACGGCCGGCACCCACGCCTTCAACGACGCCATCCATGCGGCCGACTTCGCCGAGCACGTGAAGGTGCTGGCCTCCGACGAGTTCGAAGGCCGCGCCCCGGGCAGCCCGGGCGAGGACAAGACGGTCCAGTACCTGGAAGCGCAGTTCAAGCGCATGGGCCTGCAGCCGGGCAACGGCGACAGCTACTTCCAGACCGTACCGATGGTGGAGACCACCGCGGACGAGTCCACCGTGCTGAAGCTCGACGTGAAAGGCCAGCCGAGCACGCTGAAGTTCGGCACCGACATGGTCGTGGGCACGCGCACGGGCAAGAGCGAGGTGAAGGTCGACAACAGCGACCTGGTGTTCGTCGGCTACGGCGTCAACGCGCCCGAGCAGAACTGGAACGACTACGCCGGCGTCGACGTGAAGGGCAAGACGGTCGTGATGTTCGTCAACGATCCCGGATTCCACAGCCAGGATCCGAAGCTGTTCGAAGGCAAGCGGATGACGTACTACGGCCGCTGGACCTACAAGTTCGAGGAAGCCGCGCGCCAGGGCGCCGCCGCCGCATTGATCATCCACGACACCGAGGGCGCGTCCTACGGCTGGGACGTGGTCAAGAATTCGTGGTCGGGCGCGCAGTTCGACCTGCCGGCCAAGGACGATCCGGAACCGCGCCTGCCGGTGCAGGGCTGGATCACCGGCGAAACCGCACGCACGCTGCTCGCCGGTCTCGGCCAGAATCTCGACGAGCTCTACAAGGCCGCCAACAAGCCCGGTTTCAAGGCGATTCCGCTGCCCGGCAAGCTTTCGGTCGACCTGAAGAGCACGACCGGCGAGAAGTCCTCACGCAACGTCGTCGCCAAGCTGCCCGGTGCGAAGCGTCCGGACGAGGCGATCGTCTACATGGCGCACTGGGACCACCTCGGCAACCACGGCCATGAGGGTCACGGCGAAGCGGCGCCCGCCGGCAGCGATACGATCTACAACGGCGCGATCGACAACGCGACGGGTGTGGCTGGCATCCTCGAGATCGCAGAAGCGTTCTCGAAGCAGACGCCACCGCCGGACCGTTCGCTGGTCTTCCTTGCGGTCACGCTGGAGGAGTCGGGCCTGCTGGGTTCGAAGTACTACGTCGCGCATCCGGCCGTGCCGCTGGACAAGACGGTCGCGGTGATCAACCTCGACGCGATGCCGGTGATCGGCCTCGCGCGCGACATGACCGTGGTGGGTTTCGGAAGCTCGGAGCTGGAGGACATCCTCAAGACCGTCGCCGAAGCCCAGCAGCGTGTCCTGCACGCCGAAGCAACGCCGGAAGACGGCTTCTACTTCCGCTCCGACCATTTCAACTTCGCCAAGGCCGGCGTGCCGGCGTTGTATGCCAAGGGCGGCGACGACCTCGTGGAAGGCGGCATCGATGCCGGCCGCAAGGCCCAGTCCGACTATCGCGACAACCGCTACCACAAGCCGGGCGACCAGTTCGATCCGGCGTGGAAGCTGGAAGGCGTCATCCAGGACCTCGATGCGCTGTACGGTGTCGGCCGCACGCTCGCCGGCAGCGAGCAGTGGCCGAACTGGTATGAGGGCAATGCCTTCCGGGCCGCACACGACAAGCTGATGCAGCCTTCGGCTAAGTAGGGCGTCGGCTCGTGGTACCCGGACACGGCGCCCATGAGGCGCCGTGTTCGTTTTCGGCTACGCTGATGCGCATCCCCGTGCCGCCGGAGTCGCCATGACGCTCGTGACCGCGTACGTCTGTGTCCTGATCGCTGCCTTGCTGCCGTACCTGTGGGTCACCGTCGCGAAAGCGAGCGGCGAACGCTACGACAACCGCGATCCGCGTCGCTGGCAGGACAAGCAGCAGAGCCCGCGATCGCAGCGCGCCAACGCGGCGCAGCTCAACAGCTACGAGGCCTTCGCGCCGTTCGCGGCGGGCGTGATCCTGGCGCAACTTGCCGGCGTGCCGCATTCGCAGATTTCGGCGCTTGCGCTCGCATTCGTCGCGTTCCGCGTAGTGCACGGGTTGCTCTACATCGCCGGCCGCCATTACCTGCGTACGCTGGCATGGGTCCTCGGTCTCGCCTGCGTGGTGTGGCTGCTGGTGCAGGCAGCGCTGCACGTTGGCCCTTGAATCGGACATTTCGTTGAGCACGACGCTCCATCCCGATAACGCGGACACGAGGCGTTCCGCACTCGCGCAGGAGGGCTTCCGCTTCGTCGAGGGTGAGGCGATGCGGTCGTTGTTGTCCTCGCACGGCAGCCTCGCAGACTGGCCGCAGTTCGCGGCGAGCTGGGATGCACTTGAACCGGATACCTATCTCGCCAGCGTCGGATTGCATCGGCGAAGGCGCCACGCGGTGTTCTCCATCGCGGATGGCGCGATCACGCGCGAAGTGGACCAGCCGCATTATCAAAGCCGCGACTACAACACGCTGCAGGGCGGCATCGCGCGCTGGTTCGAACCGGTGCTACCGCAGATCGCCGAGAGCGAAACGCTACGCGCGGTACTAGGTTTCTGCTCCGACGTCTTCGGAGGCCTGGCACCGCAGGTGCCAAGGTGGCACGTCGAACTGCATCAGTTCCGCATCGAAGCGCGTCCCGGAGAGCCGGGCCAGCCGACACCTGAGGGCGTGCATCGCGACGGCGTCGACTATGTGCTCGTGCTGATGATCGATCGGCACAACATCGCCAGCGGTACGACCACGATCCATGCGCAGGACGGCGCGCTGCTCGGAAGCTTCACGCTGAGCCGAGCCTTCGACGCCGCGCTGGTTGATGACGCGCGTGTGTTCCACGGCGTGACGCCGGTCGTGGCACAGGATCCGGACGCGCCGTCGCATCGCGACGTGCTTGTCGTGACGTTTCGACGGGATTCGGCGCCCGCTGCGAACTAACTCGGCTGGCATCACAGCAACGTTCGCAACATTCCCACGGGAACCCCCAACGCAAACCTCAGGTCCGCGGCCCGCAGGTCGCTGCGGCGATAATGTTTCGGATTATGTTTGGCGCAAAGAAGAACGCCCCGTCCTTTTGGGACGGGGCGTTCGGGATAAATGTCCAGCGATGACCTACTCTTGCATGGCTTAAGCCACACTACCATCGGCGCGGGTGCGTTTCACTTCCGAGTTCGGAAAGGGATCGGGTGGGACCACACCGCTATGGTCACTGGACAAGGGGGTGAAGCGGCGCATGAGCGCCAGCTTGCATGGGGTGGAAAAGTAGCGAGTCAGGCGAATGTCGTCGACGTATCGTCGAGTCCAAGGCCACTTGAGGTTATATGGTCAAGCCACACGGATCATTAGTACAGGTTAGCTCAATGCATTGCTGCACTTACACACCCTGCCTATCAACCACCTGGTCTTGATGGTTCCTTTAGGGGAGTCAAGCTCCCGGGAGATCTCATCTTGAGGCGCGCTTCCCGCTTAGATGCTTTCAGCGGTTATCGCTTCCGAACATAGCTACCCGGCAGTGCCACTGGCGTGACAACCGGAACACCAGAGGTTCGTCCACTCCGGTCCTCTCGTACTAGGAGCAGCCCCTCTCAAATCTCCAACGCCCACGACAGATAGGGACCGAACTGTCTCACGACGTTCTGAACCCAGCTCGCGTACCACTTTAAATGGCGAACAGCCATACCCTTGGGACCGACTACAGCCCCAGGATGTGATGAGCCGACATCGAGGTGCCAAACACCGCCGTCGATATGAACTCTTGGGCGGTATCAGCCTGTTATCCCCGGAGTACCTTTTATCCGTTGAGCGATGGCCCTTCCATACAGAACCACCGGATCACTAAGACCTACTTTCGTACCTGCTTGATCCGTCGATCTTGCAGTCAAGCACGCTTATGCCTTTGCACACAGTGCGCGATGTCCGACCGCGCTGAGCGTACCTTCGTGCTCCTCCGTTACACTTTGGGAGGAGACCGCCCCAGTCAAACTACCCACCATACACGGTCCCCGATCCGGATTACGGACCCAGGTTAGAACGTCAAGCACTTCAGGGTGGTATTTCAAGGATGGCTCCACGCAAGCTAGCGCCTGCGTTTCATAGCCTCCCACCTATCCTACACAGAAGAACTCAACGTTCAGTGTAAAGCTATAGTAAAGGTTCACGGGGTCTTTCCGTCTTGCCGCGGGAACGCTGCATCTTCACAGCGATTTCAATTTCACTGAGTCTCGGGTGGAGACAGCGCCGCTGTCGTTACGCCATTCGTGCAGGTCGGAACTTACCCGACAAGGAATTTCGCTACCTTAGGACCGTTATAGTTACGGCCGCCGTTTACCGGGGCTTCGATCAAGAGCTTCGCCTTGCGGCTGACCCCATCAATTAACCTTCCGGCACCGGGCAGGCGTCACACCCTATACGTCCACTTTCGTGTTTGCAGAGTGCTGTGTTTTTGATAAACAGTCGCAGCGGCCTGGTCACTGCGGCCCTTCTCAGCTATTAACCAAAAAGGGCGCACCTTCTCCCGAAGTTACGGTGCTATTTTGCCTAGTTCCTTCACCCGAGTTCTCTCAAGCGCCTGAGAATTCTCATCCTGCCCACCTGTGTCGGTTTACGGTACGGTCTGCGTAAGCTGAAGCTTAGGAGCTTTTCCTGGAAGCGTGATATCGGTTGCTTCGCCCTAATGGGCTGGTCCTTAGTCTCAACGTTGCCCCCCCGGATTTGCCTAAGGGGACCGCCTCAACTCTCTCACCGGGACAACCAACGCCCGGCCAACCTAACCTTCTCCGTCCCTCCATCGCACTTACGCGAGG